>PKUI01000204.1 GCA_002869605.1 Desulfuromonas sp.
CAGCATCTGCGTCGCCTTTTCCTTGAGTTGATTGATCTTGCCCCGCAGGCTGAAACTCTCCACGGTCTGGGCATAGATCTGCCTGGCCTGCTCGAGTGAACTGTTCTGCTTGTCCGTGGCCCGCGAGGTAATCAGCAGTTTCCGCTGCGCTGCGGTCAATTCCTGGCTTCCTGTTTCGATTTCGCCGCTTGCATGAGCATAGCGCTCCGCCAGAAAAACCTGGTAGGTCTGTTGATTGAGGAAGGCAGCAAACGGCACACAGAAACGGACCAGCAGCGCCAGCACCAGCAGGCGCCGCCCGAGCCAACCTGGATCATAGGGCCAGTTTTTCCGCCACCACAAACCACACAACAGCAGCACCAAAGAACCCGCGAGCAGCACCTCGATCGACAACCACGGACCAACCTCGAGCAACACCTTCTGCACCCCGAGGGCGGTAAGACTCAGCAGCATCACCCAGGAAAACCGTTCAACCAGGTCGTTGACCGGATCGAGCACCTCGCCGACCGCCAGGGTGACCCCGACCCCGAGAGGGGTGATCTCGATCTCGGTGTCCTGCAGAAAGGAGATCGCGGCATTGCTCAGGCGGGCCAGGGCAAACGCCACCAGGGCACGATCAAAAGCGGCATCGACGGTTTCTACCGCCGCCGCATCCGGAACCTGAAACAACACGTTTTGGTACACGATGGCCCGTAGCGGCGCGAACTGAGTCGCCAGCAACAACCCCACCACGACAAGCGTCAACAGCCACCTTTTCACCCTGTCCCGCTCCCACCTCGGCATCACGCCCTCCCGCGCACAGATCTTGACAACAGTCATCGGAACATACCATAGTCTATAACCTATTAAAAACGCTGCCGGTTCATGCTGCAAGCCCGCCTTAACCCTTAGGATGACGCATGCCGCTATTTCTGGGTTCTAAATCGACACCCGGCACGGCCTCCTTCTACACCGTGCCCCGGAGCATTCTCGTGCTCCGCACCCTGGCCCTTGCCCTGCCAAGCGCGCTGCTGCTCTACCTGCTCAGCCGCAGCTATTTCCTCCTCTATCACACCCTGGTCGAGTTTTTTTTCATTACCGTTGCCTTCACAATTTTCAGCATCGGCTGGAACGCCCGCCACTTTGTTAAAAGCAACAGCCTGATGGTGCTGGTCGCGGGCCATCTGGCGATCTGCCCGATCCAGTTCCTGCATGCTGTAACCTATACCGGCATGAATGTTCTGGCCGTCACCAACGCGAACTCAGCCACCCAGCTCTGGATCGCCTCCCGTTATCTCGAGGCGGCAACCTTCCTGCTGGCCGCCTTGATGCTCCCCCAGAAGAAACCACGCTCCCCCTACCTGCTGTTGACCATCGCCCTCGGCAGCAGCGCCCTGTTGCTGAGCACGATCTGGCCACTGGAACTCTTCCCGGACTGTTATCTGCCCGGCACCGGCCTGACCGGCCTCAAGGTCGTGAGCGAATACGTGATCTGCCTCCTGTTCGGGGTTACCATGCTGCTATTCTGGCGCCGGCGCGGCCTGCTTGACCACCGTTACCTGATATTGCTGAACGGCTCGCTGGGAGTATCGATCCTCGCTGAGCTCTCCTTTGCCCTGTATCAGGACGTCTACGGCTTCATGAACTTCCTCGGTCACTTTTTCACCCTCACCGCGGTGGTCCTGTTGTACCGCGCACTGATCAGCGGCGCCTTGCGCACCCCCTACGCGGTGCTGTTCAGGGACCTGTCTCAGGCCAAGGAGAATCTTGACTGCGAACTCGAACAGCGGCGTCATACAGAAATCGAGCTACGCGAGGCTAACCGCGAACTCGACGCCTTCGTACGCACCGTCTCCCACGATCTGCGTACCCCGTTGACCCCGATCATCGGCCTCGCCGGCTACCTTCAGGAACACCTCGCTGACCACCATGATCCCGCAACCCTTGAGGCCCTGCACACCATCGAAAGTCAGGGGCAGCGCATGGCACGTATCCTGACCGACCTGCTCTCCTACGCCCGCGCCGGGCACCGCCACGACGACAACCTGGAAGTGGCCTTGCTCGAAGAAACCCTGGAAAGAGTCTTCGAAGACCTTGGCAGCCAGATCCTCGCCAAAGCGATCGAAATCAAACGCGGCCCGTTGCCGGCGCTCAACTATCCACGCACTCTGACTTTCCAGATTTTCTCGAATCTGCTCAGCAACGCCATCAAGTACGCCTGTGAACACCACAAACTCATCGAGATCGAAGGCCGACAGGTGGATGAAGAGAAGATCGAACTACGTGTGATCGACCACGGTCCGGGGATCCCGGCCACCGAGCATCTCAAGGTGTTCGAGATCTTCTACCGCCAGCGCTGCCACGAAGACGTCATCGGCAGCGGCATCGGCCTGGCAACAGTCCATAAGCTGGTCGAACGTCTGGAAGGTACCATCAGCATCGCCGAAACCCCCGGTGGCGGTGCCACCTTCACAGTCACCCTGCCCGTGCCGAATCCGGACCCCCAATAACCGACCAAGCATTCTTGACATTACAACCCACAAAGAATATTGTTCTCCATCGGGAGAATATTGCTGAATGATTGACGAGGTTGACCTTCACATACTGGGGATTCTCCAGGAAAAGGCCCGCATACCCAATGCCGAAGTCGCCCGCCAGGTCGGTATGGCGCCCTCGGCAGTGCTCGAACGGATCCGCAAACTCGAGGAACGCGGCATCATCGAGGGCTACGAGGTACGCCTCAACCCGACACCGTTCAGTCTCGGGCTGGCCGCGTTCATGTTTATCGAAACCGACCCGAGCGGCAACGGTCGCCTGGGTGAACGGCTGGCCTCCGTCTGCGGCATCCAGGAAGTTCACCAGGTCGCCGGAGCCGACGGCTACCTGGTCAAGGTGCGGGCAGCCGACCCAACCAGCCTCGGCAAGATTCTGCGGGAGCAGATCCAGCCGCTGCAAGGGGTACGTTCGACGCGCACCCATATCGTCCTCGACACAGTCAAGGAGACCCGTCAGGTCGAACTTCATCCGCTCGCTTAACGCTTCACACGACTTTTATAGAAAAGTTCTACGCAAGGAGAACCACCATGCCGATGTCCGATGCCTTCAAACAACGCCTCTATCCGCACCTGGAACATATCGCCGACCATTACGGCACGCCGTTCCACATCTACGACGAAGCCGGAATTCTGAAGACCGGCGATGATTTGAAAAAAGCCTTCGCCGGCATCGCCGGCTTCCGCGAGTATTACGCGGTCAAGGCCCTGCCCAACCGGGAAGTCCTCAAACTGATGGCCCGGATGGGCTTCGGCTTCGACTGAAGTTCAATCCCCGAACTGGTGCTGGCTCGCGAACTCGGCGCCAAACCGGAGGACATCATGTTCACCTCCAACAACACCAGCGAAGAGGAGTTTGCCTTTGCCGCCCAGGACGGCGGCTGCATCCTGAACCTCGATGATATCACGCTGATCGACAAGGTTCCGCAGATGCCGGAACTGATCTGCTTCCGCTACAATCCGGGCCCGCGTCGCACCGGCAACGTCATCATCGGCAACCCGGTCGAAGCCAAGTACGGCGTCACCCACGACCAGGTGGTGCCCGCCTACCGCAAGGCGATGGAGCGCGGCGCCAAGCGCTTCGGCCTGCACACCATGGTCGCTTCCAACGAACTCGACTACACCTACATGATCGAGACCGCGCGCATGCTGCTCGAGATCGCCGAGATGGTCGAGCAGGAACTCGGCATCCGCTTCGAGTTCCTCAACATCGGCGGCGGCTTCGGAATCCCCTACCGCCCCGACCAGCAGGCACTGGACATTGATGCCATGTCGCAGGAAATCACCACGCTGTTCGACGGCTTCAAACAAAAACACGGCTACGCGCCCTCGATGTACATGGAGAGCGGCCGCTTCATGACCGGACCGCACGGCTGCCTGGTTGCCAGCGCAATCAACCACAAGGATACCTACCGCAAGTACATCGGCCTCGACGCCTGCATGTCGGCGCTGATGCGCCCGGCCCTGTACGAGGCCTACCACCACATTGAAGTTTACGGGAAACCGGAATCGGCCGACCTGCAAACCTACGACGTGGTCGGTTCCCTGTGCGAAAACAACGACAAGTTTGCTGTTCAGCGTGACCTCCCCCACATTGAAGAGGGGGATTTGCTGGTGATCCACGATTCGGGCGCTCACGGACATGCTATGGGATTCCAGTACAATGGCCGGCTGCGCCCCCAGGAACTGATACTGCGGGCCGACGGCAGCGCAGAAAAAATCCGCCGCGCCGAAACCCTCGACGATTACTTTGCCACCTACGATTTCGCTCCGGACAAATTGACGCTGTAACCCTGAACGGCTGCGGTCACCCGCCGGTGACCGCAGCCGCGAATGATTTCCCCGGTAAAATTCCCCACCCACCTCCAGCACTTGACAAAAAAAATCGCCCTGCGGCGATTTCACGGTACCCCAGGAGAGGGGGCTATGCACGGCCTTGGGCCTAGTGAACGTTCTTCTTGGCAGTTTCGATCGGGATTTTACGTCCTTCGTGGGTCTTGAGCATCGGCATGGTCAAACGCAGCATACCATCGTTGAATGTAGCGTGAACCTCATCGAGGTTGACATTTTCCGGCAGGTCGACACACCGCATGAAGGTCTGTTTGCTCGATTCGCGCACCAGGTAATGCTCTTCCTGAACCTCACTCTCCTTGGCCGTCTCGGCACGGATTGTCAAGACACGCCCCTCGACACTCACGTCAAGGTCTTCGCTGCGCACACCAGGCAGTTCGGCCTCGACGTTGAGAACCTGATCCTTCACATAGGTATTGACCAGCGGCACCCGCTGACCTTCTCCAGTCTCCATTTTTTCGCTGCCGAAAGTTCTACGAAACAGGTCGTCAAACTCCCGATGCAGCGTCCCCAGATCCCTGGACAGTTCCCGGAAGGGATCCCAACGAGTCGGTAACAAAGGCATTCACCTCCTCTCTCTCAATAATGTAAAGGGCACCGAACAACCCCTCTCCTGTATCAATATTAGCTCTTTTACATTTGCCTGCAATCCCCACCCTGCTTGTTCTTGCGATCTATACAACGCTTTTTTACCGTAAATATTTGTTGACAGAAATCATGCGCTTTAGAATAATGCTTTTTCAGCCTTAACTAAAGGAGTACAAGATGCGTCTCACCACCAAAAGCCGCTACGGCGTGCGGGCCATGTTCGATATGGCATTCAACGCCGGCACCCTGCCGGTTCAGATCAAGGATATTTCACGCCGCCAGGCTATTTCCCCCCGTTACCTTGAACAGATTTTCCAGGATCTCAAGCGCGCCAAACTGGTCAAAAGCCGTCGCGGCCCGCAAGGAGGCTATTACCTTTCCCGCAAACCGGAGGAGATCACCGTGGCCGAGATCATCCTCGCCGCGGAAGGCGAATTCAAACTGGTTGACTGTAGCCGGAAGAATGCCTGCAAGGGGCGCAAATCGACCAGCAGCTCGAAACTGTGTGAATTCGACGGGCAGTGCGTCACCCAGGACCTGTGGAGCGAAGCAAGCCAGATGCTCAACAATTACTTTAGCGGCATCTCCCTGCGCGACCTGTGCAACAAGGGCAAGGAAATGGGGATCGAAAAAGAGCTCGATCACCGCTACATGTATTTTATTTAGCCAACCACCCTGCATATGAGCAATGGAGAGTATCATGCCCATCACGCAAAGCGATCAGTCTCTCGGCCAAATCGGCAACACCTCGCTGGTACGCATTACCCTGCCGGACCAGGCAGAATGTGCAACCGTCTGGGGAAAACTGGAGACGACCAATCCCGGCGGCAGCATTAAGGACCGTATCGCCCTGGCAATGATCGAAGAAGCCGAAAAAGAAGGGTTTCTGAACCCCGGGGGACTGGTCGTGGAACCGACCAGCGGCAACACCGGCATCGGCCTCTCGCTGGTCTGCTCAACCCGTGGCTACCGCCTGACCCTGACCATGCCGGAGACCATGTCGCAGGAGCGTCGGCGACTGCTCAGCGCCTTCGGTGCCGAACTGGTCCTGACCCCTGGCAACCTCGGCATGCGTGGTGCCATTGAAGCCGCCGAGGAGTTGGTCAAGCAACGCCGCGGATTTATGCCTCAACAGTTTTCCAACCCGGTCAACCCGGCCATCCACGAACAAACCACCGGGCCGGAGATTCTTGCCGCTGTCGACGGGCAAGTCGACGCCTTTGTGGCCGGTGTCGGTACAGGAGGGACCATTACCGGAGTCGGCCGCGCCCTGCGCAAACAGAACCCGGACACCCTGGTAGTCGCCGTCGAGCCGGAAACCTCTCCCGTCCTCTCCGGAGGAGACCCCGGTCCACACGGCATCCAGGGAATCGGTGCGGGATTCATCCCGGATATCCTCGACACCGAAATCTACAACGAGGTCATGACCATCAGTGACAAAGAAGCGATTACCACGACCCGGCTGCTGGCTCGCACGCAGGGGCTGCTGGTCGGCATCTCTTCCGGCGCTAACCTTTGCGCTGCACACCGGGTTGCACGCCAAATCGGCCCGGGCAAGCAGGTGGTTACCGTCTTGTGCGACACCGGCGAACGCTATCTTTCCACCGGAATCTACGATTGAACCCTGAACGCCCCCTCGCAAGACTTCAGCACCACCTCAGCCACCTGAAACGGGTGGCTGTAGCGTTTTCCGGTGGTGTTGACTCAACCCTGTTATTAAGGGTGGCCTGTGACACCCTCGGCAAGGACCAGGTTGTGGCGTTGACCGCCTGCACCGAACTGGTTCCGCGCCGCGAACAACAGGAGGCCGAAGAGCTGGCACGCAAGCTCGGGGTCCGACATGAACGGCTCCACGAGCAGGTGCTCTCCTTCCGTGCCGTCGCCTCCAACCCGCGTGACCGCTGCTACCATTGCAAGCACCTGCTATTCACGCTGTTTCGCAAACGTTGCGACGAACTCGGCTACACTCACCTTGTCGATGGCACCAACTCTGACGATCTCGGTGAAGACCGTCCCGGGCTCAAAGCCCTTAAAGAGCTACAGGTCAAATCTCCGCTGGCGGAGTCGGGTCTCAGCAAGCAAAACGTACGTGAGCTGAGCCGCAAGCTGGGGCTGCCGACCGCCGAACAACCGGCGTTCGCCTGCCTCGCCTCGCGGATTCCCTTCGGAACCGTGCTGACGGCCGAAAACCTGTCCCGAGTCGAACGCTGCGAAGATTTTTTGCGCGACCACGGTTTTCACAACGTCCGCGTCCGTTACCACGACACGATCGCCCGCATTGAACTGGAAAACGAGGACATGCAGCGCATCATGGAACCTGCCCTGAGCCGGGAGCTGGTCGAACGTTTCCGGGAATACGGTTTTACGTATGTAACCCTTGACCTACAGGGGTTCCGTAGTGGTAGCATGAGCGAGGTCTGATCCCGGGAGGAGACTGCATGCATAACAGTAACGCTTTGATGGCCGTCTGCTTTCTGGCCGGATTAATCGGCGCACTCTTCTGCAGCCTGGCTGCCTGGGCGTTCGGCAACTGGGGGATCACCGCCCTCGCCGGCGTGAACATGGCTCCGGCGCTGACGCTCACCTGGCTCTATCCACGGCTGGTCTGGGGTGGAATCTGGGGCCTCGCTTACTTCCTGCTGGTCGGTTCCCCCCGCTCGCGTCGCCGCTGGGTCCGCAAGGGGCTATTGATCAGCCTGCTGCCGACCCTGCTGCAGCTGTTCTACTTCTTCCCCTATACCACCCCGTTTGGACAGATGGGAGTCAAGCTCGGGCTAATGACACCACTGTTCGTCCTGCTTTACAATTTTATCTGGGGATTCTTTACCGGAGTTTTTACCCGCCTGCTATGGGGACGCTGAACAGCGCCCCCGAAAGTTTCCTCAACTAACCCTTTGCTTTCCAGCGCACCCGGTCACGCCATTCCGGAACATCCTCGGCCGGCAACGGCCGGGCGATATAAAATCCCTGCGCCTCGTCGCACCCGAGCTCGGCCAGGGCATCGAGCGTTTCAGCGTTCTCCACCCCTTCTGCGACCACCCGCAAACCGAGATTGTGCGCCAGGTTGACCGTCGAACTGACCAGGTTCATATCGACCTCGTTACTCACCATCGGGGATACGAAACTGCGATCGACCTTCAGGGTCTGCAGCGGCAAACGTTTCAGTAGCGACAACGAAGAATACCCGGTCCCGAAATCATCGATGGAAAGACTGATGCCCATGCTGTGGAAACGGTTCAGGACCGTTTCGGCATGATCAGGGTCATGGAACAGCGCGGTTTCGGTGAGTTCGAACTCAAGGTTCCCAGGCGTGACCCGATATTTCTGCACCAACCGCTCAACCGTCTGCACCAGCTCTTCATCCATGAGCATGCGCGGCGAGATGTTGACCGCCATGGTGACGTGGAACCCTTCGTCGGCCCAGCTACGCCAGCGCCTGAGCGCCTGTTCAAGCACCTCGTGCGTCAACGGCACAATCAACGCACCGAGTTCCGCATAGGGAATGAATTCATTGGGCGGGATCAGCCCGCGCAACGGGTGCTGCCAACGCACCAGAGCCTCGAAGCCGACCAACGCTTCGGTCTGCAAGTCGATCTTCGGCTGGAAATACAGCACCAGCTGACCGTCACGGATGGCTCCCCCCAACTCGGAGAACAGCGCCAGCCTCTCCGGGGTATTGGGGTCGTTGTCGGCATCGTACAGTCGATAGCCACGGACGTCGCTTTTGGCCTGGTACATGGCCACGTCGGCACAACGCAGCAACGTCGAGACACTGTTGCCGTGCTCGGGAAAGCAGCTGATCCCGATACTGCCGCTGATCTCGACATGCAACCCCTCGAGTTCGAACGGCTGCTTGATCAGGCGCAGCAGCTCCGCGGCGAGTTGCTGCGGACGGCGCGGCACGTCAAACAGCGGCACCAGCACCGCAAACTCGTCCCCTCCCAGCCGCACCAGCTGATAGCTCTCCCCCTTGAGATAACTCGACAGGCGCAACCCCAACTGCTTGAGCAGCACATCACCGGCGTGGTGACCGAGGCTGTCATTGACATCCTTGAAACGATCGAGGTCGATCAGCAGCAGCGCCATCCGGCCAGTATCCACGAGCCGTCGATCAAGCGCCTCCTCGGCCACTCTTTTCAGCCAGTAACGGTTCGGCAGACCGGTGAGGCTGTCATGGTTTGCCATGTACTCAAGGGTCTCCAGCTGCCGTTTGCGTTCAGACACGTCACGCCGCGTCCCCCACATCCGGATCAACCTTCCATCCTCGACCGTTCCGACCAGAGACGTCGCCAGCCAGATTTCGCGCCCCTCGCGGTCATACTGGCGGGTCTCTATGTCGCTGACCCGGTAGCCCCCTTCAACAAAGGCGATCACCACCTCACGGATACTGTCCGGATCATAATATTCCATGGAGTAACGACCGACCATCTGCTCCGCCAAATCGAAACCATACAGGCGCGCGAACTCCTCGTTGCACTCGGAAACCTTGACATTCTCGATGATGTATTCGAGCTGCTCCCCGACGGGAAGGGCGAGTGGCATCGGCGGCTCAATGTCGGCACGGAAGATCCCTTCGGTGCTGTTAGCGACAAACGCCTGATAGCGGTCCTCGCTCTGCCGCAGCGCCATCTCGGCCGCCTTGAGATCGGTGATGTCGCGCACCACCAGCAACAGCAGCGGCTCCTCCGAGAGCTGCACGCTACGTGAGCTGAGCAGGCCGATACGCAGGCTGCCGTCCTGCATGCAGAATGTGGCTTCCATGTTGTTGATCACCCCGCCCCGTTCCAGTTCACGGTAAAAGAGCTCACGATCAGACAGGTCGTGCCACAGACCAATATCCAGGGAGCTCCCCCCAACCACTTGGTCATGGGTGTAGCCGGTCAGGTCACAAAACCCCTGGTTGACTCCGACAATCTGTTTTTCGTCAGGCTGGACCAACAGCATGGCATCGGGGCTGGTGTCGAAGATCGAACGGAACCGTTCCTCACTCTCGCGCAGGGCCAGCTCGGTCTGTTTAAGCTCCGTAATATCGTGTCCTTCGGGGACAAGATAGATCGTCTTTCCCTGTTCAAACACCGGCTTCAGGGAAAAATCAATGATCCGCTCTTCACCATTGCGATCGACATGCGCCGCCTCGAAAGCGACCGACTTCCCTGTGGCGGCTTCTTCGATCGCCATGCGTAAACGCTCGGCCTGTTGCTCTGAATGGTTCCACCAGGGGGTCTCCCAGAACAGCTTGCCGAACACCTCCTCCTCACGTGCGCCAATCATTTCAAGCGCCGTACCGTTGGCGCGCAGCAGAACCCCCTCCGGGCTGAGCAACCCGCTAAGCTCCATGGTGTTTTCAAAAATCGCCCGCAACCGACGCTCGCTGTCAAGCAGCTCTTCGTCCCGCTTGATCAGTTCGAGCTCGGCGGAAGCCCGCGAGGCGAAAATACGTGTCAGGTTTTCAATCTGCCGAAGCTCCTGGAGCGGTTGCCTGTAGAACACCGCCAGCACCCCAAGGACCTTCCCCCGGCTGTCGAGCAACGGAGCACCGACGTAGGCAGTGGCTCCCATCTCCGCCAGCAGCCGGTCATCGGGAAACGACTGTTGAACCTTGTCCGGATATGAGCAGAGCCCATCCCGGGCAACCCTCTCGTTCGGAGTCCCGGTCAGTTCATAGCAAACATTCTCGTTTACTGCGCCGTCGGCCCAGACCGCGCGTGTGCAGATCGTATCCGGAGCATCGGGGCTATTGGTGCCAACCATCGCGGCATCGGCATCGAGAGCTTCGGCCAGATGCTTGACCAAGGCGACGAACAGGGTCTCTCCGGCTGCGGGTGAAACCCCGCGCGCTAAAGCCAGCACATGTTCTTCGAGACGCTTGCGCGGGGTTATATCAAGCATGACCCCGACCAGCCCTTCGACCTCTTCATCCTCGGAAAACATCACCGACTTGTGAAAAATCACGTCCCGATCGCTTCCGTCGGCTGCATGCACCTTGGTCTCGTAGATCTGCACCCCGCCCGACTCCATCAACTCCATGTCGGCCCGGTGATAGACATCGGCCAACTCCCGGGGAGCTACGCCGTAGACTGTTTGACCGATGATCTGTTCCCGGGAGGCACCGACAAACTGGCAGAAAGCGTCGTTACATCCACGGTAGACACCCTGGCGGTCTTTGCAAAAAACCGGTGCGGGAATGCTGTCAAGTACCTTCTGCAGGCGAAGCTCAGGGTCTCCCCCGGCGCTTTGCCCCTGCTCCCCCCGGTTGGTTTCTGTCGTGTTATTCAAGTCATCTCCTCGGTTCTTCAACAAGGTTGTTTAATCGACGAGGCGTCTCAGCACATAGTTCAGGATACCTCCGCTCTGGAAGTAATTGATCTCGTTGCCAGTATCGAGACGGCAGAGCACCTTGATGACATCGACCAACCCTGCGGCACGCGTGATGCGCAACTCCAGCTGCTGCCCAGGCGTCGGCGAAGACGACAACCCGATCAGCTCGAAAGTTTCGCTACCGTCAAGCCCGAGACTGGTACGGTTCTCACCCGGCAGGAACTGCAGCGGTAACACCCCCATGCCGATCAGGTTGGAACGGTGAATCCTCTCGAAGCTCTCGGCCAGCACCGCCTTGACCCCCTGCAACAGGGTCCCCTTGGCCGCCCAGTCGCGGCTCGAGCCGGTGCCGTACTCCTTGCCGGCCACGATGATCAGCGGCGTCCCTTCCTGCTGGTAGCGCATCGCCGCATCGTAAATCGACATCTGCTCGCCGCTCGGGATGTGTCGAGTAAATCCCCCCTCGGTGCCGGACACCAGCTCGTTACGGATACGGATGTTGGCGAAGGTGCCGCGCATCATCACCTCGTGGTTGCCGCGCCGTTAACCGTAGGAGTTGAAATCGAGCGGTTTCACCCCATGTTCCTGCAGGTAGGTTCCGGCCGGACTGCTGGCCAGAATGGACCCGGCCGGCGAAATGTGATCGGTGGTAATCGAGTCGCCGAGCAGTGCCAGCAGACGTGCATCACTGAAGCCATCCAGCCCCTCGTCCTGTCCCTCGCGCACCTCGAAAAACGGCGGTTCCTTGACGTAGGTCGATCCGGACTGCCAGGTATAGGTCTTCCCCTCCGGGACATCGAGGCTGCGCCACGCTGCGTCACCGGAGAAAACGTCGGCATATTTCTGCCGGAACATCTCCGCCGAGACGGTTTTCACCAGCGCGGCGATCTCGGCGTCACTCGGCCAGATATCGGACAAAAAGACATCCTGCCCATCACTGCCCTTCCCGAGAGGTTCACGTGTCAGGTCGATGCGCGTGGTCCCGGAAAGGGCAAACGCAACCACCAGCGGCGGTGAGGCAAGCCAGTTGCCACGGGTCTGGGGATGCACCCGCCCTTCGAAGTTGCGATTGCCCGAGAGCACCGAACAGACTGTCAGGTCACCTTCGTCGATCGCTTCGGCAATCGGACCGACCAGCGGCCCCGAGTTACCGATGCAGGTAGTACAGCCATAGCCGACCACGTTGTAGCCAAGCCGGTCGAGGTACGGTTGCAGACCGGCCTTTTCGAGATAATCGGTGACCACCTTGGAACCGGGAGCCAGCGACGTCTTGACCCACGGCTTCTGCTTCAGCCCCTTCTCGACCGCCTTCTTGGCCACCAGCCCGGCGGCCATCATAACGGCCGGGTTGGAGGTATTGGTACACGAGGTGATCGCCGAGATCACCACATCCCCCTGTTTGAGCGAGAAATCCTGCCCCTTGACGGTGACCTGCTTCTGTTCCTCACCCTGCGGCAGGATCTTTTCGGTCGCAACCTTCAACGCTTCGAGGTCGACCCGGTCCTGGGGACGTTTGGGACCGGCAAGGCTCGGCTTGACCTTGGCAAGATCGAGCTCGAGCACGTCGGTGAATTGCGGATCAGGGCTGTCGTTCTCACGCCACAGTCCCTGGTGCCTGGCATACTCTTCAACCAACGGCACCATCTCTTCGCGCCCGGTCAGGCGCAGGTAATCCAGAGTCACATTATCGATCGGGAACCAGCCGCAGGTGGCTCCGTATTCCGGCGCCATATTGGCGATGGTCGCGCGATCGGCGAGCGGCATCTGCGAAAGCCCCGAACCGAAAAACTCTACGAACTTGCCGACCACCCCGAACTCGCGCAGCATCTGGGTCACGGTCAGCACCAGGTCGGTCGCGGTGACCCCCTCGTTGAGCCTGCCGGTCATGCGGAAGCCGACCACCTCCGGAATGATCATCGAGATCGGCTGCCCGAGCATCGCGGCTTCCGCCTCGATCCCCCCGACCCCCCAACCGAGGATCGAGAGGCCGTTGATCATGGTGGTATGGCTATCGGTGCCGACCAGGGTATCGGGATAGGCCAGCATACGGCCATCCTGCTCTTCACTCCAGACGGTCCGTCCGAGGTACTCGAGGTTGACCTGGTGGCAAATACCGGTACCGGGGGGTACTACGCGGAAGTTTTCGAACGCCAGCTGCCCCCAGCGCAGAAACGCATAACGCTCGCGGTTACGCTCCATTTCCTTCTGCACGTTGACATCGAAGGCCTGCGGAGCCCCGTATTCATCGACGATCACCGAGTGGTCGATGACCAGGTCGACCGGCACCTGTGGATTGATCGCCTGCGGGTCACCCCCCGCACGCGCCACGGCATCGCGCATCGCCGCCAAATCGACGACGGCCGGCACCCCGGTAAAGTCCTGCATCAGTACCCGTGCCGGCCGGAAGGCGATCTCGTGATCGCTGCTGCGTTGCTCGAGCCAGGCGAGCAGCGCACGGATATCGTCTGCACTGACGCTGTCGCCATCCTCGAAACGCAACAGGTTTTCGAGCAGCACCCGCAGGGTCAAGGGAAGTCTGGAAAAGTCACTGCCGGTCTCCTGCGCCAGCGCCGCGAGGCTGAAAATATCATATACCTTTCCACCGGCCGCTAACGACTGGCGGGTCTTGAAACTATCGACGGAACGTGTCATGGCTCTCTCCTTGGGATTTCAATGCACCCCTATTCTAGCACACCGTCTGACGGCTGCAGCACTGCAACTCAACTTGAAAAAGCCTGTCTCTTCTGCTATTTAGTGGGCACCCGCAAGGAGGGGCCATTATGCAGGAATTTCTCGATCTACTCGATAAAACCTTCCTCGGCACCAGCATCGGCCAGTTTGCCGGTGCGCTTGCCGCCCTGATCATCGCGCTACTGGCGCGCAAGATGCTGGCGCACTTCTTCGCCCGCATCATGCAACCTCTGACCCGTCGCACCGCCTCCGACTACGACGACCTGTTCGTACACTGCCTGCAAAAACCGCTGGAGTTCCTGGTTTTCACAGCCGGACTGTTCGTGGCCGTCGCGCTTTTGGCGTTGCCGGAGGAACCGATCAACCTCAGGCTGTTTTCCCAGGCATTGCTCAAACTGATGGTCACCGGCGGGGTCGCCTGGATCTTCTTCAACCTGACCAACCTGATCGACACCTTCCTCTTACGATGGGCCGAAAAAACCGAGTCCTCGCTCGACGACCACCTGCTGCCATTTATCCGCAAGAGCCTCAAGGTCTTCATCATCGTCATTGCGGCGATCATGGCGATCCAGAATCTTGGCTATTCGATTTCCGGTCTGCTCGCCTCCCTCGGCATCGGCGGCCTGGCGGTAGCGTTGGCCGCCAAGGACACCCTCTCCAACATCTTCGGATCGCTGATGATCATCCTCGACCGACCGTTCAAGATCGGCGACTGGGTCAAGACCGGAGACATGGAAGGAACCATCGAGGAGATCGGCTTCCGCTCCACCAAGATCCGCACCTTCGCCAAGACCCTGATCACCGTGCCGAACAACATTATCGCCAATCTCTCGGTCAACAACTTCAGCCGCATGCCGAAGCGACGCATCAAGCTCAACGTCGGCGTCAGCTATGCCACCAGTCCAGAGCAGATGCGTATTGCGGTGCAGAAGATCCGCGACATGCTCACCGCACACCCGGCCATCGACCAGGAATTCTTCCTGGTCAACTTCACCGAATTCGGCGCCAGCTCGCTCGACATAATGGTCTACTGCTTTACGGTAACCACCGTTTGGGGGGAATATCTCGACGCCCGGCAGGACGTGCACCTGAAGATCATGGAGATCCTCGAAGGGATGGGACTGGAGATCGCCTTCCCGAGCCGCACCGTCTACCTGCAGCACGAGAGCTCCGAAACCGTGCGCATACCCGGAAGCGACTGAAAGCACGGCGTGGCGTACAGCGCGGGGTGCTCACGCCACGCCGTTGACCGTCCCTGGATCTTCCGCGGACGCGGCCTCGCGCTCAAAGAGGGTAGACAGACTCCCCTTATGTTCCCCTTGTGAAACCAGACGTGCTATCACCCCGACCCGGCGGCGCACCTCGCTTTCGACCTCGTTACGCAATTCACGTTCGAGTTTCTCGACCCGCCCGTCGCTGTTCATTTCCCCCGCGGCATGCTGCTGCAGGCTCTGCTCCAGACGCAGCAGATGGTAGCGCTCAAAGCGCTGCCGCTGCAGAGCGCTGACCTGGACCACTTCCGGCACCAGCGCCGAGAAGGAGCGGACCCCGCGGATGTCACGCCCGGCGAGGCGATACGCCTCAAGGACTTCCGGCTCGATATCGTGATAGTTCTGTTGCGGCATGTACATGCGCGGCAGGTACTGCAGCACCTTCTCGGCCTTCTTGCGGTGACCGCCGATGATCACCGATGCCCCGACCTCGCCGCTCTGCGCGCCCTTGATCCACGGTGCGCCGGTAATGCCAAAGTCGTTGAACACCGGCAACTGCAGCAGTACTGAGAGGGTGTTGATGGCCAGGGCAAAACCGGCCGAGGGGCCGCCGACACTGTACGACGCCGAGAGCATCTGATGGTGAACGGTGTAGCCGTCGAGGTAGTCGCCGAGCAGACGGGTGACATTTAATTCCGGGCACAACGCCTGCAAATAGTTCTCGACCAGGGTCAACGCCTCCTGGGCGCTCTGGCGGGTCATCTGCACCGCCATGTCGAGTTCGGCGGCTCCCGGCGCGGTGGTCGAAACCGCCCCGGTCACCAGCAACCGTTCGGGGAACATACGGTACACCAGGCTGGTGGCGATCGGCAGCAGCATGCCGGCGGTCTCGTTGGCACCGACGCCGACCACGAAGCCAACCTGCGGTTCCCGGGAAAGCTCGGTCTCGAGGAACTCCTCGAGCTGCTGCTTCCCCTTGCGCATCGGGCTCTCAGCCAGCTGGCTGCGCGCCGCCTGCAGGTGCCAACGCGTTACCGGGTAGTGCCCCTCCTCGTAGGCCGCCCGCAGGCGCAACGCGATCTCGTCGAGAACCTCGAGCAGCCCTTCCTCACCGTGACGGGCGCGCATCGCCAGGTGTGGTGTCACCGCTCCCCCCTCGAGCAGCCCGAGCAGGGTCTTGTAGTTGAATCGCACGAAGCGGCTGCGGTCCTCGTCGCTCCCCTTGACCACCCGTAGCAGCTTGCTGAGAACCTCGATTTCGGTGCTGCGCAGACTGCGCACCTTCTCGGCAAAGGCGGTGAAATCGGCCGGGGTCTCGCACAGGTTCTGCGCCACCCGCACCATCTCCTCGTAGTCGAGCCCATCAATCAACGGGATGTCGCGCATCTCCTTGCCCATGATGCGCACCGCGTCCTCCTCGCGCAGGTGCCCGGTCACGTTGAGCACCTTGAGCCGCTTGGAACGGATCAGCGCCGGATCGATGATATCGAGGCGGTTGGTGGTCAGCACCGTGAACACCCTTGAGAGCGGCGACTCGCCGTCGATGATCGAGAGAAACTTGTTGGTCACCTTGTCGTAGGGGCTCCCCCCTTGCGTCGAGCGGCGCGGCGCCACCGCGTCCCCCTCGTCGAAGAAGACCATCGCCGGGCTGAGCATCTTGGCAATATCGTAGACCCGCTCAAGATTTTCGACCATCCCCTCGAGCGGCTGCGACGGGTCGCTGAGGTCGTTGAGCTTGACCACCAGATCCTGCACTTCGCGGTTATCACCAAGCCAGGCGCGGACCATAAAGGTCTTGCCCGAGCCGGGGGGGCCGGTCAGCACCACCCCCTTTTCGTCACTGATGTTGTAGAACAGCGCGTTGTTGGCCATCTCGGAGAACTCGTTCTTGATGCCGCCGATATACTCCTCCCAACGCACGTTGCGCTCCATCTGCCCGACCAGCTTCTTGTACAGGGAACCGTAGACATTGCGCGCCACCGCCTTGAGGGCGTTACGCACCAGCATCTGGTCGCAGAGGTCTCCGGGACGGTAGCCCCCCTTGATGGCGATCAACGAATCGATCAGGCGGCGCACGTAGGCCGGGGTGATGCGCAGGCTCCGTTCGCGGAAGATCGGGTAGAGCCGCTTGACGCTGTCATCGAGGACCGCCTCGGGGAGCACCCGCTCCTGCCCACTGAGGCCGAAGCGGAAGTTATTGCGGCGCAGCTCGCGGCGCACCACCTCGCGCAGGTTCTGCGGTTCGTCCCACAGCTCGCCGACATCGATGACCAGTCCGCGCTCAACGAAGCGCCGGTAGATCGACGGATCGAACAGCTCCGGCTGGTCGCTGGTGGCGATCAGCAGGCAGTCGCGGCGACCGTAGACGATTTCGTCGAGGATGATGTTGGAGGTGTCGATCAGCGTCCCCTGCTGTCCCTTGGCGGTACTCATCTGCTCGGGGCGCCCGAAGGCCGAATGCGCCTCTTCGAGGTGACGAATGGCGGTGCGACGCGAATCGCCCATCGCCTTGCGCAGGAAGTTGCCCGGCTCCCCCGACCAGGCGGTCTGGTAGTCGTTGGGAGTAACCACCGCGTAATCGATCAGCACCCCCTGCTCTTCGAGCACCGACAACGCCTGTCCGATCCGCTCACGGAACAGGTACTTGACCAGCGGCAGGCGCGAAATCAGCCGCAGTCGCTCCACCTTACGGCGCCGCTCGATGCGTACCGCCAGCTCCGGGTCGACATCCTCTAGGCTGCGCCAGATCGGCTGGTCGGCCAGCACCTCGGCACGTTTGGCATTGAGGTCAAGCTTGGGACGCACCTCGGGGCGGAAAATCGCCTCTTCGATCGCCTGGCTCACCGTGGCGCTCTTGCCGCTGCCGCTACCGCCGATCACCAGTACCAGCGGTGCGCGTGGCACCTCCGGATCTTCGGTGTACTCCTTGAGAATATGGGCATGGTAGAGGCGGTCAAAGATACGCAGCAGCTTTTCGGGAACAAAGATATCCGAGGTCCGCTTCTCGAGCAGATCAACCAGGTACTGGTAATCATGCCAGTCGAGCTCGCGCTGCAGGATCTTTTCCCAGGCGGCACGGGCGTTCTGCGACCCGGCAACCTCGAAGCGCTTGCGCCAATCATTGAGCTGCTCCGGGTCTTGCAGTAGTTGAAACTTCCTTTCGCGGGGTACCAGCAGACGCCGCAGGCCGGCACGCAGCAGCGCCAGCGGAGTACGCTTCGGCACGAACTGGCGCAGACGTCGCAGCACGAAGAGTCGGATCTCGTAGCTCCACCCCTCCACCAGCGTCTCGATCTGGCGAATCCGCTTTTCAGACAGATGCACGTACACCGGGGTACGCGTCTTGCGCAGACCGTACATGCCTCGCTCCTTTACGGCTGGTCCGGCTTGTCTAGCTCCGGCAACACCAGCGACGGGGCGTTGCCGGTGTTGTTCAGGACGAAGGTATTCTGCCCCTGCTGATTCTTCTCGTAGGCGGTTGCCCATTTCTGCTGACTGAGAAACTCGAACAGATAGCGGTCGCTGTCTTCCTTGAGATTCAGCGAGGAGCGGAACTCCCGGATCGACTCGCTGTAGGCCCGGTAGAGTTTACGGGTACGGCTCGCCTCGAGATCGGCGGCATAGTTCTCCGCCTCGGCGATCAACTCGCGGCGCTTTTTCTCTTCCGAGGCTTCGGCGAGTTTCTCCCCGAAGCGGGTGTCACGCAGTACGAAGGAGACCACCTCGATGCCATACTTCTCCTCCAGGGTCGGCCCCTTCTGGTTGATGGGACGCTCCTTAAGGTCGGTGAAGATCTCCTCTTTGATTTCCTGACGCCTGGAGATCAGCTCATCGACATTGCGCCCCTGCATGACGTCCTTGACAATGCCGTCGAAATCGTTCTGCAGCAGGGTTTGGGGCGACTTGTTCTCGATCCCCCAGCGCTCCAGGTCACGGATGCGATAGGTGAGCATGGCGCTGGTGAGCAGCGCCACGTTACCGCGCGAGATGATGCGCTGCCCCTCCGGCACCCCGCCGAGATGCAACTCCTGGTTCATCATCGGCACTTCGAGTTCGATCCGGGTGAAAAACGGCAGCCGCGCATGCCATCCGACATCTGCAACCACCTGGCGCTCTCCGGAAAGCCCCTCGAGCACCACGGCATAGTTGCGTCGTACCTTGTAGATGGTACGGGTCGCGTAAATCAGGGCAATCGACGCGTAAATCAACACCCCGATCATCAGCACAGACAGAATCCGTTTCGACAGATTTTTAAGGCGGGCACGTTGCAGCAGGTGCATGCGTTGTTCGACTTCCACGGCAGTCCCTTCCCACATTAGGATTAAAATAAAACATACCAGACATTCGGGCACTTACCGGCCTTTGGCGCAATTTACCCAAATCCAAACAGCGGTTTTTTATCCTCCCCATAACAGGCAAAAATATAACCGGGTTTATGCAGTCAGGTTTGAACTGTAACGACGATTATGGTAGCGTTTCGCCACCTGCGCCGCGTGCGCAAAACAGGAGGCCGCCATGAACACCAACGTCTATTTCACCGACCTGCGTGCCGGACACCGGGAAAACCTTTTTACCCAGCTACAGAGGCTGATCGACCTCGCCGGCATCGGCGCCATGGTCGCACGAGGTGATCTGACCGCGATCAAGATCCACTTCGGTGAAAAAGGGGGACACGCCTACATACGACCGGTGTTCTTGCGCCGCATCGTCGACCGCGTCAAGGAACTCGGCGGAAAACCGTTTCTGACCGATTCCTGCACCCTCTACCCGGGCGAACGCAAGGAGGCGGTCTCGGCACTGAACTGCGGCATCGAAAACGGCTTCGCCTATGCCGTCGCCGGTGCGCCGCTGATCATGTGCGACGGACTGCGCGGCCACTCCTCCAGGCGCGTCGAGGTACAAGGCGAACTGCTCAAAAGCACCGACATCGGTGTTGAAATCCTCGAAGCGGACGTTTTGATCGTGGTCTCCCATTTCAAGTGCCACGAACTGACCGGCTTCGGCGGGGCGATCAAGAATCTTGCCATGGGTTGCTCGAGCCGCGAAGGGAAACTGGAACAGCACTCCAACGTGGCCCCGGAAGTCTCAGAGAAACACTGCACCGGCTGCGCGGTCTGCCTGAAGTCCTGCGCACACAACGCCATCAGCTTTGTCGAGGGGAAGGCGAAGATCGACCCAGTCAAATGCACCGGCTGCGGACGCTGCATCACCGCCTGTGAAGAGATGGCGATCCGCATCCAGTGGAACGAGGAAGCCCCGAAGGTGATGAAGAAGATGGCCGAGTACGCCACCGGAGCGGTCAGCGGCAAGGCGGGCAAGACCCTGTACGTCAACTTCATCACCCAGGTCAGCCCGGCCTGCGACTGCTATGGTCATACCGACGCGCCGATCGTCCCGGATATTGGTATCCTCGCAGGCAGTGACCCGGTCGCCGTCGACCAGGCCTGCGCCGACCTGGTCAACCAGGCCGAGGGGTATAAAAATTCAGCCCTGTCCAGTGGCCACGAGCCGGGCAGTGACAAGTTCCGTGGCGTACACCCGAACATCGACTGGGAGGTGACGCTGGAACACGCCGAAAAGGTCGGTCTTGGTAAACGTGCCTACACCCTGCAGCGACTGGAGCCACAGGGAAAGGGATGGTAGGCCTAAACAAGTTGCCCTTAAATCTCCAAAGTGCTAGACTTTCCGACGACTTGGAGACTACTGCATGATCCTGAGGCTGCTCAGTTCCGTTAAACTAACCATCCCGCTCATGCTCGGTTTGGCCGTAGTTTCTATCTACGGCACCATCAAACCGCGCACCATGAACCTCGAAGGGATGGAAGTCGCCCGTTACGAGCTGTTCTACCAGGCTCCGCTGTTCCGACTGTTTTTGGCGCTGCTGGCGCTGAACCTCGCAGTCTGTACCTGGCGCACCATCACCCGCAACATCGATGACCTGTCGCGCTTCGGCAAGCTGCTTGAAAACAGTGCCGACCTCTCACAACGCCACACCTTCGACAGCAGTCATAAACCGGGCCTCCTCGAACGGGAGTTGCAACAAGCCGGCTACGCCACGCTGCGAACCGACCAGGGGCTGATCGGTCGCAAGGGGCGCGCCGGACGCTGGGGATCGACCATCGTGCATGTCTCGGTGCTGACCGTCATGCTCGGTGCCCTGCTCGCCGAGACCGGCTTTGTCGGCACCCTCAACATCTACGTCGGTGACAGCAGCCGCACGGTCCTCGACTGGGACACCGTGGCCGAGCGCGATCTCGGCTTCACCTTCCGTCTCGATCACTTCGAACCGATCTACTACCCGCTCGACATCCGCTTCGCGCTGCTCGACCCCGACAGCGGTACGGAGCTCGCCACCGTCACGAGCCGCGAGGGGGAGACCATCGAGCTCCCCGGCACCGGCCACCAGGCCGAGGTGCGCAAGTTCATCCCCGAACAGAAGCTGCTGGTACTCGGAATCTATCGTCAGGGGCAATACCTCGGTGAATACCACGCCACCCCCAACGAGTGGCGCGCCTCACAGGATATCCGCCTCAACGTCAAGCTCGTCCCGACCGGCTACCGAGACCCGATGCTCAAGCAGCTACACAGCGAGGTGTCGATTATCGAGCAGGGACGTGTGGTCCGCCAGGGGGTGATCGAGGTCAACGAGCCGTTGATCCACCGCGGGGTCGCGATCTACCAGACCGCCTACAACCGCGACAAGTTTGGCAGCTGGTACGCCGGCTTCCAGTTCTCCAAGGACCCGGGAGAGCCGCTGGTCTGGCTCGGTTCCATCACCCTCTCCATCGGCCTGCTGCTCGCTTTTCTGGTCCCGTACCAGGCGGTAGCGCTGGTTACGCGCGACGGACGCACCGAGCTGATCGCGCTCCACGGCTTCCGCGACGAAGCGGGCCGGGAAGCCTTCATAGAACTACTGAAAAAACTAGAAGCGACAACAGCCTGAGCCGTGTTGGCTGAAGGGGAACTGGCTCTTTACGCTGACCTCGAAGGAGAAAATAAATGAAGTGCTCCCTTTTCACCGCACTGATAGCTCTACTGCTGGTCATGACCGGCTGCGTCTCGTCGTCCAAGTTCGAGGAGCAGGTCGCCAAAAACCAGCAGCTCAACCAGCAACTCGAAGCCCTCAATTCTGAGTTCGATGCCTCCCAGGCCAAAAACCAGGCGCTCAAGACCGACCTCGAGTCGTCCCGTAAAACCATCGAAAGCCTCGACCTGCACACCCGCAACCTGGCGGTCGAGCTCGAGCAGGAACACCTCGAAAAACAGCAGGTCCTCGAAGAGATGCAGAGCTCCTACAACCAGCTCGAAGAGCAGATGCAGCAGGAGATCGAACGGGGCGAGATCACCATCTCCGAGCTCGAGGGGCGCCTGACGGTGAATATGGTCGACAGCATCCTCTTCCCATCCGGAAGCTCCAAGATCAAGAAAGCAGGACTCGCAGTCCTCAGGCGGGTTGCGGATATCGTGAAGGATGTCGATGACAAGGACATCGAGGTCGAGGGACATACTGACAACATCCGGATCAGCTCACGCATCAAGAAGTACTTCGACAGCAACTGGGAGCTCTCCACCGCCCGTGCCGTGACCGTGGTCCGCTTCCTCGAAAAACACGGGATCCCAGGAGAACGTCTTAGTGCGGTAGGTCTTGGCAAATTCCATCCCATCGCCAGCAACAACACCCGTAAAGGTCGCGCCCAGAATCGGCGCATCCAGATCGTGCTGGTGCCCAAGGCGACACCGATTGTTGTGCCGGTCGAGGAATAGGGTCTCAGCCTATTCTTTCGTGCCCACACAATTTCACCCAAGCAATCCTAAGAGCACAATCAACACCGCCGGGGGCGCCCGGCAGCGCCTTACTTTTCTTGCTTGCCCAAGAAAAGTAAGCAAAAGAAACCACCCCGAACTCCGTCACCCGATGACCGGGTGTCCTCGCTGTCCGGAAGTTTCAATCCAGCCGGCTCGCGTGCTCGCCAGACGGCAAGATTAAAATTCCGGCACTCGGTGACTGCGCACGGGGCCCCGTAAAGGCCGTCAAACAGGCAACGCCCCGTCTCTCTTTCCCGTGTGACGCCGCCGTAGCAGGCCGAAGAGTTGAGCGTCAGCGAATGGCGAAGGCCCGGCGGGAGGCGTAGCTGCGGAGGGAACCCGCGATGTTTGCGGGCAAGGAGCCCGGGCGCCCTTTTCTACCTACTCTTTTATGGCGTGATAAAAGAGTAAGGCGTCGTCAGGGGGCACAACCCCTGGGTTTTTATCGCAAAACTCCAGACAAAAAGAGGGGAGCCGCATACTGGCTCCCCTCTCTGTTTTGACCTACCCTACTTCGACGAGGTGTCACCCCGCCCTCTCTGCATCATACCTTGTGCTGTTCAATCTGTTCGTCCGTCAGTACCGGCTGTTTCTGGAGCCGCTTGTAGTAAAAGTTTTGTCCGTAAAGGGCCGCCGCGGGATTGTGGCCAGTGACCCGGTCCTTGACCACCAGGGTCGAAGTCGGCGCGTCGGAGTACTTGCTGAACAGCATGTCATGGCCAACACAGAGGCCGACAATCAGGTTCATGTCGGTCTGCAGATCATTGAGCAGACGGGCCTGGGCAATCGGGTTGCAGGCGGGTTCGAAGGTCCCGGGACGGACCTTGTCCTGCTCGCTGATCTCAAGCTTGAGCTTGTCAATGCTTCCGGCCTTGCAACAAACCGAAAAAGCCTCGAGCCCCTGTCCCTTGAGGATCTGGACCAACCGCTCCGTCTCCTGCAGCAGCCCGATACAGGTGGCGATGCCGACCTTGCGCCAGCCCATCAGCTTGATCAGGGCGATGGTGTCCTCGACCCGCGTCCAACGCGCGTTAACCGCCTCTGAACCTGGGATCGGCTGATAGCAGAGCCCCTCGACAACCGCTGCGACCTTGGCCAGACGGGCGTCATCGTTGTCGCCGGCATAGAGCCGGAACGACTCCTCGATAATTTCACCCTCGCGTTGCGACGGGCAATACCCCGGTCTCGACGGGCCGCTATCGGGAGCACTCCAGCAGTTGGTCTCACCCTGCTTTTCCCATACCGCGCTACAATGACTACACGACAACGGCTTTTTCTTTTCAAGGCTCATAACAACACTCCTGTAACACTCCCTGACGCGGAAGATTAATAACCTACACTTTAGCATTTGCGCATGACACGAAACAAGGCCCCGCAGACGGAGTTTATCCGCAGGTGAGATCCTCTTACATGAAAGCCGGATAGCCCCTTGCAGAGCATTCCAAATTTGCGTTCAGCACCGTAAAAACGTTGTTTTCTGCCGCAAATCCTTTATGATGTTCAGTTATCTTTCAAGGATGACAACTTCAATGCTGAAACGACTCACTCTGTTACTTTGCACCGTTCTGCTGAGCGGCTGTGGGCTGGGCGGACTGCCGGTAGCCCTGGAACGATCCATCATGGATCATCCCGACCCGGCGCTGGTCTCGAGCGCCGTCCCTGCGTACCTGCTGATGCTCGACACCTTGGTCGCCAACG
The DNA here is from genome assembly GCA_002869605.1 of Desulfuromonas sp. The sequence continues at coordinate 24,695 of PKUI01000204.1, forward strand.
ACCCGGAAGATTCTGCAATGAACGCAGCGGCGGCCAAGCTCTATGCCTTTTACGCGACCGCTCTGGACCGCGATGCCACCAGCAGTGCGCGCCTAGCTGACCGGAGCCGCCAATACGGCACAACGGCTCTCTGCCTGGCCGAGGAAGACACCTGCGGCATAGAAAAGCTGCCGTTTGCCGAATACCGTCAGGCGCTACAACAGCTTGACGATGACGTGCTCCGCGAACTGTACGCCTTCAGCGTTGCGCGCTTGGCCTGGCTACAGACCCACAGTACCGACATGCGCGCCCTATCCGACCTGCCACGCGTCGAACTGGCCCTGCAGAGAGTGCTTGAACTCGACGAAGCCTACGAACTGGGAGCCGCCCACCTCTACCTCGGCACCCTTAAGGCGCTACGCCCTCCGGCATTGGGCGGCAAACCTCAGGAGAGCCGGGCTCACTTCGAACGCGCCATACTGCTCTCTGGTGGAGTCGATTTGAGCTACAAGGTCGCCTACGCCCGCTACTATGCACGCGGCACCTTTGACCGTGAACTGCATGATCAACTGCTGCAGGAAGTCATCAACAGTGAAACGACCGGCAATGGCCGCACCCTGATCAACACCCTCGCCCAGAGCGAAGCCCGGCAGCTGCTCGAAAGCGCCGACAGTTATTTCTGATGGAGATCCCCGCTATGCTGCGACTACGTACCCTTTTTGTCCTTATCGTGCTGCTGTTGTGCAGCTCTGCCGCCCTTGCTACGACCCTGAAGATCGCTACCGTGGCTCCAGAGGGATCCTTCTGGACCAGCGAAATGCGTAAAGCTGCGGCTACCATCGCAGATAGGACCTCCGGCCGCGTCAAGATCAAGGTCTACCCGGGCGGGGTGATGGGCAACGAGAAAAGCGTGCTGCGCAAGATCCGCATCGGGCAACTGCATGGCGGCATGTTCACCGGTGGCGGCCTCGAAGATGTCAGCCCCAACCTGCGCCTCTACAGCCTGCCGCTGCTCTTCAACTCGTACGACGAGGCGGAGCATATCCGTGCCAAGTTCGACCCCAAACTGACCAAACGCCTTGCTGATGATGGCTTTATCAGCTTCGGCTTCGCCGAAGGGGGGTTCGGTATGTTCATGGGCAACAACCCCATTCACGGCGTCAACGACCTGCGTGGCAAAAAGGTCTGGGTTCCGGAGGGTGATCAGGTCTACTACAAAGCCATGAAGGCGTTGGGACTCTCCCCTGTACCGTTGCCGATTACCGACGTCCTCACCGGCCTGCAGACCGGCCTCGTCGATATCGTCGCCACCTCGCCGATGGGCGCCCTGGTGTTCCAGTGGCAGACCCGCATCAAGTACATCGCCACCACACCGCTGACGTACCTGGTCGGCGTTTTCGCGCTCAACAAGAAGGCCTTCCAGAAGCTCAGTGCCGAGGATCAGAAGATCGTGCACGAAGTCATCGAACCGCTGTTTGCCAACTTTGACCGGCAAAACCGCCTCGACAACCAGACAGCCATGAAAACCCTCGCCGAGCAGGGAATCGTCGCCATTGACCAGAGCAAAGAAGAAATTCGCGAGCTGCGTGCCCTGACACGGGGCGCTATAGAAGAGCTGAGCCAAAACGGCTTCTTTGACCGCGAGCTCTGGCTACAGATGGAAGAGTCTCTGCGCAATTACCGGAAACAGCATAGTGAGTGAAAACGGCTGCGAAAAAACACGCCCTAGCGCTCTGAGCCGCCTATGGTGTCTCGGCATGAAACTGGAAGACATCTTCCTGGCCCTGCTGCTGCTGGTGATGATCGTGCTGGCAGTGCTGCTGATCGTTTTGCGCAACGTCTTCGACTCCGGCCTGGTGTGGGGGGATGAACTGCTGCGGATCCTGGTCCTGTGGCTTTGCATGGTCGGTTCCATGGCGGCCAGCCGCGACGACAATCATCTAACCATCGATGTCGTCTCGCGCTTTCTGCCGCCACGCTTCCAGCTTGGCGTGCGGGTTGCCACCCACCTGTTCACCGCGCTGATCTGCGGCACCATCGCCTGGTATTCCTGGACATTTGTCCGCATCGAGGCCGAGTTTGGTTCCCAGGTTCTGGGACACTGGCCCTCCTGGATAGCTCAATCCATCCTCCCCTTAGGTTTCGGTCTGATCACCCTGCGCTACCTGGCCCACACCGTGCGCAAGGGGCTGCAGCTTTTTCGCCGCGGGGTGTCTCCATGATCGCCATCGGCCTGCTGTTGACCAGCATGGCGCTGCTCGGTGCACCGCTGTTTGCAATCATCGCGGCAAGCGCCATGTGGGGGTTCTACAACGCCGAGATCGACCTGTCGATTATCCCGCTGGAAATTTACCGCATCGCCGAGATGCCGGTGCTGCTGGCGATTCCACTGTTTACCTTCGCCGGCTACCTGCTCAGCGAAAGCCAGGCCCCTCAACGGCTGGTGCGGGTAACCCAGTCACTGATCGGCTGGCTGCCTGGTGGCCTCGCCATCGTGGCCCTCGGCGCATGCTCGATCTTTACCGCGTTTACCGGCGCCTCCGGGGTCACGATCATTGCTCTCGGAGCGCTCCTTTACCCGGCTCTGCGCGAAGCGAACTACCCTAACGACTTCAACCTCGGGCTGGTCACCACCTCGGGTAGCCTCGGGCTGCTGTTCGCCCCTTCACTGCCGCTGATTCTCTACGGCATCGTCGCCCAGCAGGCCGATGTTGGCCCGTCGATCACCATCGAAGACCTGTTCCTCGCCGGCGTCCTACCCGGACTGCTGATGCTGCTACTGTTATCGCTCTGGAGTGTCTGGGTCAACCGCCACCATCGCCGCAAACTCGCAAGCTTTTCGCACCGCGAAGTCCTTGCGGCGCTCAAGGAAGCGATCTGGGAAATCCCCCTGCCGATCGTCGTGCTGGGCGGTATCTACAGCGGCTATTTTGCGGTCTCCGAGGCAGCAGCAGTCACAGCGCTGTATGTCATCGTGGTCGAGGTTCTGATCCTGCGCGAGGTCAACTTCAGCCACCTGCCGGGGGTCATGCGCCAGTCGATGGTCATGGTCGGCGGAATCCTGCTGATCCTCGGCGTCTCGCTCGCCTCAGCCAACTACATGATCGACATCGGCGCCCCGACCCGGCTGTTCGAATTTATCCAGGGACACGTCAGCGACCGGTTGACGTTCCTGATCCTGCTGAATATTTTTCTACTGATCCTCGGTGCCCTGCTCGATATCTTCTCGGCCCTGGTGCTGGTGGTCCCGCTGATCCTGCCGGTGGCCGTCGGTTACGGCATCCATCCGGTACACCTCGGCATCATCTTCCTGGCCAACATGCAGATCGGCTACCTCACCCCTCCAGTCGGTATCAACCTGTTCATTTCCAGCTACCGTTTCAAAAAGCCGATCACCGAGATCTACCGCACGACCTGGCCCTTCCTTATCATCCTCATGGCCTGCGTGCTGCTGATCACTTACATCCCCGAACTGTCGATGGTTTTTCTCGACTGATCCCGAAAGCAAACAAGGCGGCCCCAAAGGGCCGCCTTTCTATTACCACCGGGTGAATGCTGCATCAGGAAAAGAACAGGAGCACGATCACGCGTCCAACCAGCCGCGCTCCAGGCAGCGCTCAAATGCCCCGACAACCTGGGGGTCGAAATGCTGCCGGGTGCCCTTGCGAATAAACCCGACAGCATCATCTAACGGGAGTGGCCCGCGGTAATGACGCGTGGCAGTCAGAGCCTCGAATACATCGGCTACCGCAATAATCCTTGCTCCCAGCGGAATTTCTTCCCCCTTGAGCCCCTCGGGATATCCGCTGCCATCGATCTTTTCATGATGCGACTGGGCGATGGCAGGGACCTCGCTGAGAGTGTCCTCGAAATTGATCTGTCGCAGAATCTCCCCGGTCATCACCGCATGGTTCTTAACTATTTCGTACTCGTTACAATCAAGGCTCCCGTTCTTCTTTAGAATCGCATCCGGCACGCCGAGCTTCCCGTAATCATGCAGCAACGATGCGACCCTGACCGCCTCACAGTAGCCCTCATCCAGATCCATCATATGACAGATTTGCAGGGCGTATTCAGTCACCTTCTCGGAATGACCACGGGTAAGTGCGTCATGCGCGTCGATGCTGGCCGACATCACCTGCAACAGGGTCGCAAACTGGCGTTCCTTCCCCTCCAGCAGTTGCACGTTATGCAGAGTCATGCCGATCGACGGAGTGATCCCCTCGATCAGGCTCATATCGACTTGGCGTATCGGACATTTTGAAATTGGATTGTCGAGCATCAGCACCCCCACCGGTTCATTACAACTGCGAATTGGACAACAGATCAATGCCTCTATCTTTAGCGCCCTGACCACGGACAGGCGTCGCGGAGAAAGCACCGCTTCCATTTCATCCAGGCCATTGATCAACAGCGGTCGGTTCTCACCAAAACAACGCGCCAGCAAACCGGTACTTTCGGGTTGATCCAGGCGAAAAGGAATCCGCTGAAAGAGCTCCTGCTCATGCTCGAGGCAACCGAAACCGGCACAAAACTCGAGTTCCGTCACCTCCCGGTTGGCCAGGAAAATGGCCCCACGCTCGTAATCGAGCCTCTCCCGCAAGACCTGCGTCACGTTATCGAGGGTGTGGCTTAGACTTGAGTGGCCAGTCAGTGCCTCGCCGATTTCCTTGCTCATCATGGCGTTACTGTGGGTGATGTTAACCTGGTCGATCAACCGGTCGGCGGTGTCTGTGAGTTGACTCAAGCTGTCTCGCTGCTCACCTTTTTCGTGCATTTCCGCGACCAATCCGAGTAGCGCCACTCCGGCTATCGCCAGCGGCACCACCGCCAGGTTGAACCAGAGCGGCAACCAGAGCAGAGCACCAAGAACCATCGGCACCATCAGTACCGACACGAAGTTACGCACCTTGCGCCAGTTCGCCGAACGTGGCATCTCCCAGCTCACCTCATAACGACAGACCGGGTCACCGCGAAAAATGCACTCCGGGTGGCTGATGCCGGGAAGATTGTGATTGAACATCATCACTCCGGCCTCGAAGAAGCCTATGCGATTCTCGCACTGGAAAGGCTCTTCTTCGCAGCCCGGGCGGGGCTTCACGACGATCTCAACACTGTTTTCTGAAAGTTTGCGCGAGGTAAAGTCTGCCGAACGGGTCAGTTTTGAACTCAAGCGGCCTATCATCTGGAACATCGCCGTTGGCCCAAAAGCGCTCAGCATATATTGGCGAAAGATTCCCAGAGCATTGGCCGAAACGGCAAAACGACCAGCTTCGCGTGCGATCTGCGGATTCAGGGTGAGGCGTTCTAGGCAATTGTAGAAGGTATTGACCTGCCCCTGGGAAAACCACTGCCCCTCGTCCCGAATTTCAGAGAGGGTCATCCCGGAGGTTTTCAGCAAGGCTGAAATGTCGGCACCAGGATAGCGCCGCTCCAGAAGCTTGAGATACGTGTCGATGATACGGCTATTGTAGAGCAAGGGTGATTTCGACGCTCCCGTAGTCACCATACGCTGACCTCCCATGACATTATCATTTCAACTTAAGGCTACGGCCCATTCCTTAAGATACACAACCAATTACCAATGTAAAGAATCACAACATGACATATGTTTTTTTGAGTGGATTTACTTGAGCAAACGACACCGAAGAGACAACAGACGCCCAAGGGAGACAAAGAAGGTGCCAAACCCCACCTGGAACAAGGAGTTAACCACGTGTCCGCTCACGTCTTACTCTGGGCAATGAAACAAAATCTGTTATGATGAGGCAACGATTGACGGAGGACCGGATGACGCGCCGTAACCAACTTCACAGATGCCTGATCGGTCTCAGCGTCACCCTGTTGTTTGCTTTCCTGCAAGCTACACCGCCGGCGCCACTCGCACTGATGGAAAATAAGCTGCTCGACATGCGCTTCCTGCTCCGTGGAGCCGTGCCGGCCAATGACGACGTGGTTATCGTCACCATCGACGAGAAAAGTATCCAGTCAATCGGCCGCTGGTCATGGGACCGCAACGTCTTCGCCGAGCTACTTTATACCCTCACCGACGCCGAACCCTCGGTGATCACCTTCGACGTCATCTTCTCCGAACCGTCTGCCCTTGACCAGGAACTTGCGCAAGCCATCGACTATGCCGGCAACGTGCTGCTCCCGGTGGTCTTCGACTTTGGCGGCGATCTCGGCCGCCACGGTGCCGGCGAACAGCTCGACGATTTTGCCTTGCGCCAGGTCAGCCACCCCGAGCGCTTCAGAGAATACCGACCGATCACCGCCGATTCGGCCCTGCTGCCACGCCCGGAACTGGCCGATATGTCCATGGGGCTCGGGCATATCAACATGCAGCCGGACCGGGACGGTATTCTGCGCTGGGAGCTGATGCTCATTGCTCACGACGATCGCCTGCTTCCCTCTTTGACCCTGCTCACCGCCGCCATGCACAAGGGGGTCGCCCTGGACCAGATTATCGTCGACGCCGGCAAGGGAATATCCATGGCCGACACCTTTATCCAGACCGACCATTTTGGCCGCATGCTGATTCCCTACTACTGCCCATCGGGCACCTTCCCTCACTATTCCGTCGCCGATGTCCTTAACGGCGACATCCCGCCTGAAAAACTGGCCAACAAGGTGGTGTTGATCGGCGCGACCGCCGTCGGCATCTACGATCTGCGCGTCACCCCGTTTTCCGCCGCCATGCCTGGGGTTGAAAAACATGCCTCGGTGATCGGCGGCATCCTCGAAAACAAACTCCTCACGCAGGCCCCGCTATGGATCGAAACCCTCCTGCTGGTCTGCAGCGGCCTCCTGTTGACCCTGCTGTTGAGACGAACCGGGGCGATCCCATCGCTGATGCTTACCGTCACCTTCAGCATCGGGATCACCATTCTGGCCATCCTGACGTTCCTTAAAGGGCAAACCTGGATCAACCTGTCGGCGCCGCTTTTGAACTGTGCTTCGATCTACACCGCCATCATGGCATACAGCTTTCGGGTCGAAGAACGGAGTTCACGCTACATCAAGCACCTCTTCTCCAGCTATGTCACCGAACGGGTGGTACACGAACTGATCCACCACCCGGAAATGGCCCGCTTGGGGGGAGCACGCCGCGAGGTTTCGGTGCTATTTTCGGACATCAAGGGATTCACCAGCTTTTCCGAAAAGCACTCGCCGCAGGAGGTCGTCACCCTGCTCAACGAGTACCTTAGCGCCATGACTGAGATTATCTTTCGCTGGGAGGGAACACTCGACAAGTTTGTCGGCGACGAGATCATGGTCTTCTGGGGAGCGCCGATGCCGCAACCCGATCACGCGGAGCGTGCCGTGCGCTGCGCCCTGGAGATGCGTAAACGGCTCGAGGAAATGCAGCAGGAATGGCGGGAACGGGGCGTGGAACCTTTGGATGCCGGCATCGGCGTCAACAGCGGCAAGGTGCTGGTCGGCAACATCGGGGCCGAAGGAAAAAAGATGGATTACACGATCATCGGCGACCACGTCAACCTCGGCGCCCGGGTCGAGGCGCTGACCCGCAACTACACAACGCCGATCCTGGTGACCGAACACACGGTTGCCGCATTACGCGGCAACCACACGGAGCAAACAGTTCCGGCTTATACGCTTCAGGAGGTGGATAGAGTCACCGTCAAGGGACGCAATGAAGCGGTTAAAATTTTTACCGTTGCAGGCGTTACTGAAGCATAGTCATCTCGCCGGCCAGGCCCAAGGCGGTGCCGCTCCCCGTCCCGGTAGAGCCCGAGGCACCGGTCCCGTTCGCCACCCCGACAAAATCAAAATTCGCCCCGGTCTCAACGCTCCCCTGCCCCGCAGTAACCGACGCCATCCAGTCGCCACTGAGCGTATCCCACCCTTCGACAGTGAACACACCACCCGCAACGGTAGATGCGTTACCCCCGGAAATAACAATGGGGGCATGGGTCGGGTCATAAGGCACGGCCCCCCCGGCAGTCCAGCTGAGGCTCACGTCATCTGACCACCACTCTAATGGAGTCGTATCCGGGGTCAGGGCCAGAAAATGCGAGGTCATCGAAACCGTCAAATCGCCCCCGGTAACAAGACCATTGCCTGACATGCTAACCGTTCCGACCTCAAAATCCGGTTTGATGAGCTCGGGGAAAGCATCCGTGACAAGAGGGACGTCAATCTGAGACAACCCAACCTTGATGGCATCGACCAGCACCAGCAGCTCCCCGAGATCGATATCCCCCTGGAGAGCCGTGGCCAGCGTCGTAAAACCAAGTGAGCTGCTCGGAGAAATCGTCGTCGGCAGCCCCTGATTGGTCACCCACATCATGCCTCCGGCAGGGATGTCGAACAGTTCCTCAGGATGAAACTTGCTCAGGCTGTAAACCGAGCGCCCTCCATGCAGCTCCTTGACCAGGATTGCCGTGGTGTTGTCCTGAAATGAGACCACCAACCGGGTACCACGGATCCCGGCCACCGCATTCGGGGTATGAATCTCGAAGCGCTTGGGACGTTCACTGGTATCGGGTTTTGCACTCGGAACCACAGCCGCCTCGACCTTCCCTCGTGTCAGGTTCAGGGTTCGTTGATCCTTATCGAGGGTATAGGTACTGATATCGACCCGGCTGCGTGGTTTGATCGAAATCCGGTTCCCGTCGACGAACAATACCTCGGCCTCCGAACGGCTTTTTGTGCGCACAAAGTCACCGACATAGAGCGACATGCCGACCACCGCCTTCTCGGAAGGCAACTTGCCGTTACGTAAAACATCGACCCGGCCTTCTACGGCGGTAATTTCAGCAATAGTGTCGGCTGCCCTGGCGCTGGAAAGCAGCCCCACGCATACAACAGCAATGATCAGGCACCCAAAGCCTCCATAACGTATCCATTTCATCGTCCACCCCGCTTAAAAAGTGAATTCGACACCGAATGAAGTCAGCTCGCGTCGATACTCGTAGAGAAAGATGTTCGAATCGCAACGAAAGTATTGATAACGCGCAAACAGACGGCTCTGAGGGACAAACTCCCATGAAACTCCGGCCGACACCATCTTGCTCGCGTCGCTGCGGTCCTGATCATAAATCTTGTTCCGCTCGGTAAACTCCTGGAAGAAGAGATCCCCGGCGAGATCGAAGTTGAGCGTCTGAGAAAGGGGAATCACAGCACTGAGACTGAGCCTGTGTCCACGATTGTTCCAATGCAGACCATCGGTATTTTCGTCGCTGAACTCATAGCGAGCACCGAGAATTCCACGTCCCTGACCATACAGATAGAAGTAACCGAGCGTCGCGGAATAACGCTCACCCTCACGACTCTCCAGCTCTTCAGTCTGTGCATTGGCATAATCGAAAAGCATCATACGTGTGGAAAAACCGGCGCTCAACTGCAGCAGTTGATGTTCCTGCAGCGAATAGCTTAACGTCGGGGTGAGCGCGTAACCTTCCTCGTACCCCTCGCCGGCCCGAACCTGGTAGGTGTAGGTCACAGGTAGCGTTGCGGTCAGCGCATTAAAGCGATAACCCGGGGCAATACTGAGAGACTGAATATTCTGATTGCCGGTCTCATTGTCCTGATAGGTCAACGCATCCAGCGAGTAACGGGCCGAGAAAATCCAGTCCCCATACGGGCGCGCGGGCAGCTCAAGCCTTAAACGGCTGGTCAACGCCTGGTCTTTGGCATCCGGGAGGCCGGGGAGTCCGTCCTTGGGCTCTGCTACCGCATTACTGTCTAACAGGTAGCCGAGCTGCAGCATCCCTCGCCAAAAGCGCTGCTCCTTGCTCATCTGAGCAAATTGACGCTGGTACTCCCGGGCAGACTCGGCCAGGTCAGACTCGGGAGCCCCCAACACTACGGACTGCAACGCCTGTGACGCCAGATCAAAGCGGCTCTCGGCAGCATAAATCTGGGCTTTCAGATAATCGACCTGCACCATCTTTTCGTCAGAAAGCCCCTTAACCAGCTCCAGTGTTTCCAGAGCCTCTGCATAGCGCTTCTCCCGGGCTAAAACCCTCCCTTTCAGGTAAAGCAGCTCACCACCGGAAACACCGGCCCGCTCCCCCTCTTCAAGCCATTTCATGGCGGCGACATAGTCTTCCAGGACCAGCGCCGATTCGGCCAGTCCCTGGTACAAGGGCTCGCTGCGCATCCCCAAACGCTCGGCTTCTTCAAAATAGGTCAGGGCTTCAGCCGTTTTCCCCATTTCCAGGCTAGTGAGTGCAAGGTAATAGGCAAGCCTGTCCCCTTCCTCCGAGGCACGCAAGGTCTGCAGAATGACGAGCGCTTCCTCGTAGTTTTCCTGTTCGTATTCGGCAATGGCTTGCTCCAGGGGACTCACCATTGCCGCAAGGGAGCTCCCCATCAGCATCTGAAGCAAAAGGGCCAACCATATTCCTCTCAATCGCATAAAACCCCCCACCCATGAAAATCGCACTTCCAGATAAGCATACACAAGATAAGCAGAAATGCAGTTACTCCCCCGCCACGCAAAAACACTGCAGTCATTGGTTAATCTCCGTCTCCCAGTGGTTTGGGAGCCGGCAATCGCCCCATTCAGATGATCTTGTTCAGGGGATACTCGACGATCCCCTCGGCGCCGAGCTTCATCAGCTCGGGGACAATCGAACGCACCTTGCTTTCAGGAAGAATGCTCTCGATCGATACCCAGTCCGACCGATACAGGTGCGCCACCGTGGGACGGTTGAGGCTCGGCAGAACCGCGGTGATGGCATCGATCTTGTCGCCCGGTGCGTTGAGCTTAAGCCCCACCATCCCCTCGGCGCGCAGCGCCGACTGCAGCAGGGTATAGATCTGCTCGATCTTGGTCCGCTTCCAGGGGTCGTCCCAGGCATCCTTGTTGGCAATTAGCACCGGTACCGACTCCATCAATTCATCCACGATCCTCAGGTTGTTGGCCTTGATGGTCGAGCCGGTCTCGGTCACCTCGACGATGGCGTCGCACAGCCCCTTGAGAATCTTGGCCTCGGTCGCCCCCCAGGAGAACTCGACGTTGACGTTGACCCCTCGCTCGGCAAAAAAGCGCCTGGTGAAGCCGACCAGTTCGGTGGAGATGGTCGCCCCTTCAAGATCCTCCGGTTTCTCGACCTTGGAGTCGGGACCGACGACCAGCACCCAGCGTGCCGGGCGGCGCGAAACCTTGGAATAGACCATCTCACCGACCTCGACCACGTCGGAGTCGTTCTCCCGCACCCAGTCGCGCCCGGCAATACCGACATCGAGCTTGCCCCGCTCAAGTACCTTGGCCATCTCCTGGGGGCGCACCAGGCTGCATTTGAGATCCGGATCGTCGCTGGTCGGAAAATAGTTGCGCGAGGTCGACTTGATCTTCCAGCCGGCCTTGCCGAACAGTTCGATGGTTGCGTTCTCGAGGCTCCCCTTGGGAATGCCGAGTTTGAGTTCCTGCGACATGCGTCATCCCTCCCCGGAAATAAAATAAAAAGGGCCTTGAACGACCTGCGTCCAAAGCCCTGTTACTTAGCTATTTCTTTTTGTAGACCTCATCGGGGTCGAACAGTGGATTGCTGTGTTCGACCCATTGACCATCTTCCCATTTGACGTAGAAGCAACTGCGATTACCGGTGTGACAGGCCGCCGGTCCGTTCTGCTTGACCTTGATCACCACCGTGTCGGCGTCGCAGTCGGTGTAGACCTCCATCACGTCCTGGGTGTTGCCCGACTCCTCGCCCTTCATCCAGTACCTGTTGCGGCTGCGGGAATAGAACCAGGTCTTGCCGTCACGCAGGGTGTTGTTGAGGGTCTTTTCGTCCATAAACGCGACCATCAGCACCTCGTTGGTCTCATGGTCCTGAATAATCGCCGGGATCAACCCGCCCATTTTATCAAAATCGATCTTGATCACGCTCCTTGCCTCCCGTTCAAAGTTATGAATCTTCTTTCATACAATGTTGCCCCAGGTCTGTCAATCAACTCCCCCAGGATATGCTAGACTGCCAGAAATCCATCACGGGAGCTGGTATGTCCTTAGAAGAAAAGATCACACGCGCGGCAGAGCTGATCCGCCGTGCCCGCACGATTGTCGCCTTTACCGGAGCCGGCATTTCCACCGAATCGGGGCTCTCAGACTTCCGCAGTGCCGGCGGACTGTGGGACCGTTACCGCATGATCCCCTTCCAAGAATTTCTCGCCGACGAAGAGGCACGCAGGGCTTACTGGCAGATGCGCCGCGAACTGATTCCGTCACTACTGGAGGCGCGCCCCAATGCAGCCCACTATGCACTCGCGGAACTGCAGCAGCACGGCAAACTGCACGCAATAATCACCCAGAACATCGATGGGCTACATCAGGCCTCCTGCTGCAACCCGGTGATCGAACTGCACGGCACCAATCTGAGCGCCAGCTGCCTCGCCTGCGGTAGAGAGTGGACGATCGCCGAGATTCAACAACGGCTTGAGCAGGGAGAAGAGGTGCCCCGCTGCCATGACTGCAACGGACTGATCAAACCAGACACCGTCTCATTCGGCCAATCAATGCCGGTTGCCGCCATGGAACACGCCTTCAAACTCGCCGAACAGTGTGAGCTGCTGCTGATGATCGGCTCCTCCCTCGAGGTTCAGCCCGCCTGCCTCATCCCCGCTGCCGCCGCCGACGCAGGTGCCAAGCTGATCTTCATCAACCGTGACCCGACCCCCTACGATGAACTGGCCAGCGTCTGCTTCAGCGAGAGTGCAGGTGTAGTGCTCGAGGAGCTGGTGGAACGGGTTATCGGCTAAGGCTTACCGATCGGCCCCGAATTACCAGAGACCACAAGCAACAACCACCACACTGAACATCGCCGGGGGCGCCCGGCATGCGCCTTACTTTCTTTAGACGCGTAAAGAAAGTAAGCAAAGAAACGCGCCCGACCTCCTTGCCCGCCGCAGAGCGGCGGGTTCCCTGCGCAGCAACGACTCCCGCCGGGCCTTCGCCATTCGCTACGCTCAACTCTACGGCCTGTTTCGGCGTGAGCCGTTGCTGCTCCGGCTGCGTCACACGGGTGAGGTCAAAGACTTTGACTGTTCCACAGCCTTTACGGGGCCCCGTGCGCAGTCACCGAGTGCCGGGATTTTAATCTTGCCGCTTGGCGAGCACGCGAGCCGGCTGGATTAAAACTTCCGGACAGCGAGGGCACCTGATCGTCGGGTGACGGAGTTCGGGGTGGCTTTCTTTTGCTTACTTTTCTTTGCCATCAAAGAAAAGTAAGGTGCTGCCGCCCCCCCCCGGCGGTGTTGATTCCGTTTCGACAGAAATAGAAAGGGCAGCTGAATAGCTGCCCTTTTAGACTTACTTCACTCCTGTCAAAGTTACTGGCTAACGCCGATTCCCGAAAATCCTCAGCAGAAACAGGAACATGTTAATGAAGTCGAGGTACAGGGTCAGCGCCCCCATGATCGCCAGCTTGCGGCGCGATGCAGTATCGGAAAACCCGGCCTGCCCCATGCGCTTGATCTTCTGGGTGTCGTAGGCAGTCAGCCCGATGAAGATAAAGACCCCGATGTACGAGGAGATCCAGTAGACCATGGCGCTCTGCAGAAAGATGTTCACCACCGAGGCAATGATCAAACCGATCAGGCCCATGAAGAGGAAGCTCCCCCACGAGGTCAAGTCGCGCTTCGTCACCATGCCGTAAAGGCTCATGGCACCAAAGGTGCCGGCGGTGATGAAAAAGGTGCTGACGATCGAGGTCGAGGTGTACATCAGGAAGATGATCGACAGTGTCAGGCCATTGAGCGCCGAGTAGGCCAGAAACATCAGGGTCGCGGTAGAAGCGCTGAGCCGTCCGATCGCCGCCGAGAGGGCCACCACCATCAGCAGCTCGCCGATGACCAGGCCGTAAAAGACCGCACGGTTGCCGACAATCAGCTCCAGCAGTGCCGGCGTGTAAAGGGTCAGCAGCGCCGTAAAGGCAGTCAGGGCCAGCCCCAGCCCCATCCAGGTATAGACCGAGACGAACAGGCCCCGTTCAGCCACCTTGTCAGACGTCGACGTCATATAAATCGGTTTTTCCATTTAAATCTCCTTGTTGTCAGTTGTCGTTATCATAGCAGAATCGCTCAATCGGCGACAGCCTGTGCCGCCTGATCGCGAAAAAACCAGCGTTCGAAGGTCGCCTCCGGAATCCGTTTCAACGCCACCATCAGCAGACGGACCACGAGCAATGAAAAGAGTACCCGCCCGACAAGGATCCCGGAGAGATGCCCCCCCATGACCATCATCACCAGGGTATCTTCGATCACACTGTGACAGAGCCCCATCAACGCCAGCGACAGAAACAGGTCACGTTTGCCGAGTCTTCCCGAACGCACCTCCCTGAGGATCAAACCACCTCCATAGCTGATGCCGAGCGACATGCCGATAATGGTCACCGGCGCCACCTCACGCTGCATGCCGAGCCAGCTCAGCCCCGGAGCGAGGCGGCGCGTCAGCCAGCCGGTAATACCGACACGGTCGAGCAGCCGCAGCAGCGCCAGCAGGCAGAGGATAATCAGGAAGATAGTCACCAGCGTCTCCAGCATCCCAAGCGCCCAGCCTCCCCAGCTCGGGTCGGCCGGCGGCGGCTGCCACAACGCGCGACTCGGCTGCTGCAGGGTCGCGCTGGCCTGGTAAAGCTGGTTGAGGAGCGTACCGTAAACCAGCGCTCCGCCGAAACGGAGCAGGACCATAACGCGCATCCGCGGACCGGCCTTCTGGGCGATGCGCAGCTCCACCGGCAGCGCGTGGGCGATCAGCATCATGCTGGTCAGCACCGTAACCTGGGAGACCGTCAGCTCGAACCCCGGAGCGAGCGTCGCGAACACCACCATGCCACCGTAGAGGTTGGTCAGCATAGCCGTCGCCCAGACTAGACCCAGCTCACCCGGCAAACCAACGAGGTGCATGAACGGCGTCAGCAAATCCCCAAGCGGGCCGATGACACCGGCCATCTCGAGCAAACGGGTAACCAGCGCCACCGGGACAATAATGCGGAACAGCTCCCCCGCGGTACGCAGGGCGTCACGCAGCAACAGTGCAATTTTTTCAAGTATCCCCGTTGCGTCCACGAGCCCTCCAGCCAAAAGCGATAGCACGGCTTATAAACGGCCGCAAGCGGAACTTGCCAAAGCGGGGCAAATCATGGTTTGTTGGCAAGCACCCCACCACAGGAGAGCCGTATGAACACGAACTTCACCCTCGATTTTTCAGTCCGCGACTACGAATGTGACATGCAGGGAATCGTCAACAACGCGGTCTACCAAAACTAACTCGAACACACCCGCCACGAATTCCTCCACTCACAGGGTCTCGACTTCGCGGAGTTGACCCGTGAGGGCGTGCACATGGTGGTGATGCGTGCCGAGATCGACTATCTGAAAGCGTTGACCAGCGGCGACCGCTTTCGTGTCGAACTACGCCCGCAACGCAAGACCCGGCGCAAGGCGATCTTTTACCAGCAGATCGTGCGCAGTGACGACGAGGCGATCATGCTCAAGGCCAAGGTTCTCGTCGGTATCGTCGCCGGCCATCCCCGGGCAGAGTTGCCGCCAACCATCGCCCGGCTTCTCGAAAATTTTCCGCAAACACCGCCGGTGTCCACATAAGCAGCTCGCCGCCCCCTGGATAATTTGAACTGGTCGCCAACGAAGCATCACGCTATAATGCGCGCCGGGAACATGCTATGACCACAATCATCATCACCTGTCCAAAGTGTCAATTCAGTCGCGAAATCCCCAGCGACAAGATACCGGCGTCGGCCCGTCAGGCCAACTGTCCCCGCTGCGAGGAGCGTTTTCCGCTCCCCCCACGCACCTCGGCGACACCGCCAGCGGCCGCGACCACGGCCGACATCTCCCCCGGAGAACAGCCCACCCCCCCTGAGGTGCCGGCAGTTCCCCCAGGTGAGCCAACAACGCCTCCACCTACCGAAACACCGGCGGTTCCCGCGCCGGTATCCAACAAACCGCGGCGCATCCCGTTCAGTTTTACCGGCACCTCCCGCGACTACTTCGGCATCTGGATCGTCAACGCGCTGCTCAAGGTTCTCACCCTGGGGCTCTACTCACCGTGGGCCAAGGTGCGCAAGCGGCGCTATTTCTTCGGTCACACCCTGATCGATCGGGCCAACTTCGACTACCTCGCCGACCCGATGGCGCTGCTACGCGGCATGCTGCTCGCCTTCGCCCTCTACATGGGTTACGGCCTGCTGTCGAACCTGATCCCGGTTGTCGGCCAGATCATCGGCCTGACCATCTTCCTGGCGATCCCCTGGCTGATTGTCCGTTCGCGCATGTTCAACTGCCGCTACTCGAACCACCGCAATATCCGCTTCGCCTTCATCCCCAATTACCGTGAAGCCTACATCGCCTACGCCGGAATCCCTTTGCTGTCGATCTTCACACTCGGCCTGCTGCTCCCCTACGCCGCCTGGCGTCAGAAGCGCTTCATCGTCGAACAGACCCGCTACGGCCGTACCCCGTTCACCTTCCACGCCGAAGTGAAAGACTATTACCTGATCGCCCTGAAAACCTTCGGCATGTTGCTGCTGGTGATCGCTCTGTTTACTGCCGGCACCATGGCGACCACCACAACCTTTGCCACCCTGGGAGAAGTGAACCTCGAGCAAGCGGGCTTCGGCGTGATGATCATCGCCGGCTATTTCGCCCTGATTGCCGCCTACCTGATGGTGGTCCTGTTCTGGCAGGTGCGCGTCATCAACCTCACCTGGAGTTCGACCCGTATCGGCCAGCATCGCCTGCAGAGTGCTCTGCGCACCCGTGACATGATCTGGATCTACCTCTCGAGCGGCATCGCCATCATGTTAAGTTTCGGCCTGCTGATCCCCTGGGCCGCGGTGCGCCTCGCGCGCTACCGGATCAGTCGCACTTCGTTGATCGTCCACGGCGATCTCGACAACTTTGTCAATGCGGTCGCCGACGACGTCGATGCGGCGGGCGAAGAGATCAGCGACCTGTTTGACGTTGATATCGAGCTAGGGTTCTGATGCAGACACGAGCCTTCTATTACGACGGACAGACGTCGACACGCCACAAAGCTCTCCTGACCCTGCAACGGGAGCAGCTGATCATCGAAGGAGACGGTTTCCGCCACCAGCACCCGCTATCCACGCTGAAGCTCGAGGCACCGATCGGCGGTCTCGCCCGCACCCTGCACCTGGCCGACGGCGGCAGCTGCCAGATCAGCGATGACCGTTTCAGCGCCGCCCTCGAGGGAATTCTCGGCAGCGGCTTTCAGAGTCTTGTGCATCGC
>PKUI01000207.1 GCA_002869605.1 Desulfuromonas sp.
GATAAAAACCAGCAGGTTGGTCTTGCTCTCCTCGACACGCTTGCGTTTGAACAGCCAGCCGAGCAGGGGGATATCGCCCAGCAAAGGCACCTTGCTCACCCGCTCTTCGACATTGGTGCCGATCAGACCACCGAGGACCACGGTCCGGCCATTCTCGGCCAGCACACTGTTACGCAGCAGCCGCTTGGTTAAGGTCGGACCGACCTCGTTGACGTTACCGAGCTGAGTCTGGGCCAGGTCGGTGAGTTCCTGGAAGACATTCAGTCGCACCAGGTTTCCCTCGGTGACCTGCGGGGTGAAACGCAGGGTCAACGCCACATCCTGTCGCTCAATCGAAACACTCTGTGCCAGTCCGTCTCCACCGCCGGTGTCGGTGAGGCGGCTGGTAATGATCGGTACGTTGGCACCGACCACGATTTCCGCCTCTTCGTTGTCGGAGGTCAGCAACCGCGGTGCCGACAGGATATTCACGTCCGAATCGCTCTTGCTGGCATCGATCAATGCCGACAGCGCAGGAACCGTGACATCATTGCCGTCAAGACCGGTCACGGTTACCGGGTTGAACAGGCCACCAAGCAGGATTCCCTCGATCGACTGGCTCAGAAGGGTTGGTACCGTGCTGCCGTCAGGCGGTGACAGTGAGCTGAGATTCGCGGACCCGCTGTTGAGGTTGCTGGTTCCGAAAACGGCCCCGTCTCCATCGTATGACCCGGCACCCTGCAGCGACACCCCCAGGTCGCTGGTGATATCCATCGAAAGTTCAAGAATCAGTGCTTCGACAAAGACCTGCTTCCGTCGGATGTCAAGCTGTTCGATGATGTTGCGCAGGACTTCGTATTCTTCCGGGGTGGCACTCAGGACCAGGGCATTGGTTGCCCTGTCCGCGGTAATCGTAACTGCCGCCAGGCTTTCCTTGGCCTGCTGGGCACCCTGCGGCGCCGAAGCCGGCACCCGCTTGACGCCGGTCACGATCTCGTTAAGCGTTTTGGCCAGCTCTTCGGCATCGGCGTTTTCGAGATAATAGACATGCATGCTCGACTGGTTCTTGTCCGGACGTTTGTCGAGCTGGTCTACCAGCAAACGCACCGTCGCCAGGTCCTCCGCGGTCGCCATCACCACCAGGGCATTGGTCCGTGTATAGGCAATCACCTGGGTCCTTGCGGTATCCGCGGTCTGGACATTCCCCTTGACCCGTCGTACCGAAGTCCCGCCCTGCGAAAGGAACTGGGTGCAGATCTTGGCCACTTCGGTTGCCGAGGCATAACTGAGTGGAATCACCTCAACCGCAAGCGACGAAGTCGCTACATCGAGCTGCCGGATGATGCGATAAAGCCGTTCGATATTGGCTGCGCTGTCGGTGATAATCAGGGTATTACTCGGGGTATAGGCAACAACCTGGCTGGTTTTGGGCACCAGCGGCTGCAACACGTTGCTGGCGACCGTGGCGGCGTCAACATGCTGTAACGGTATCAGCCGGGTCACGTACTGCTCGCCGGAAATGTCGCGACGCACCCCCGTGGGAAGGTTGTTCTCCTTTGCCTCGCGCAGCGAAACCACCTTGTTGACCGTTCCGGAGGGGACCACAGTAAAGCCCTTGACATTAAGCACCGACAGGAAGACCTGGTAGGCCTCGTCCTGGCTCATCGGGCGCGGCGAAATAATGGTGACCTTGCCCTTTAGGTTTTCGTCGAACAAAAAGTTCTGGCCAGTCATCTCGCTGATCACGCGAATCAGCTCGGACAGTTCGACATCCTTGAAGTCGAGAGAGATCCCCTCGGCAACGTCGCCTGCACCCTGTTCCTGGGCTGAAACCGTGCTCACGGGTACCACCATCACAAGCATGATCAGTAGAAAATATATGACGCTGCGGGCCATGACCCGATCCTCCCTGCAGCAGCGGGAACTCCCGACCGCTACTCTACGACGTAGTTAAACGTGAGTGGTTGTCCGTTACGTACCAGTGACAATGCCAAGCTGCGCGCCTCACGTAGTTGATAAAAAATCTGCAGTGCTTTTTCCGGGCTGTCGAGCTGCACTCCGTTGATCTCCATCAGGACATCCCGTGGTCGCAGACCCATCTGGGACAGCAGCGAGCGCGGCTGCACGGTCACCACCAGAAACCCCTCGGTGCGTCCATCCACGATATTGGGCGTCATGCGCGCTGTTTTCAACAGGGCGTTGAGGTTGGTTCGGGCCCGTTCAGCCTGCTGCCGCGGAATTCGCCAGCGATTCTCGCCCAGGCTTTCAACCTGGTAGTTCGCCGACCCTGCAGAGAGAACTCCTCGGCGCACGGGAGCTGCTGAAGGCGTGCTAGCGCTGGCTTCCTGAAGCGGGACCATGACCAGCGAACCATTGCGCAAACGCACCACGATTTCACTGCGACGAACTTCCTCGAGGGTACGGCCCCCGGCAAACGTCTCACCCAGCCTGACCAGCAAAAGCTCTGAACCGACCTGTACCAGCGCCAGGGGGACTTCACCGCCGGCCACCGTTCCCAGCAGGCTCAATTCGCCCGGCGACGCCTGACTGACGACTTCGCTGGTCTGGGCTGCCACAGATGCAGCTTCAGCGCCCAGTGGCTCCGCTGTCACTCCGAACAGGTTACGCTGCACCACGATACCGTAATCACCGAGCGTATCACCGCCCCGCCCCGCCTTGGCCGCAGCTTGCGGCGTGGGCGGCAGCGGCAGTGGCTCAACGTCCAGCGACAGGGCAAGCCAGTTCGCTGCCGCCACACCGATGAACAAACCACCGGCGATGATCAGTGCACGGTTAAGCCAGGGTAAAAATTGATGCAGCAGAGCGATCTGCATTTCGACTCTTTCGCCTTAATCCTATAAAGTTTTCAAACCATTAGAGTACATCAAAACACTATCTCCGGCAAACTAATCGCATCTGATCCTGATACATTCTATCAACTAAACCTTCCCTGCCTTGCCGTGGCACATTATAATCCTGCGCCGGAGGAATATGTGAACGACACCATCAATCCACAAACCTGCGCCGCAATGGCCCATGAAATCACAGCCGCAGATGGCCGGGAAGTGTTTTTCCGCGCCCAGACCGACAGTAACCTTCTGGTATGCGGTGCTGAGGTTCTGGCCCGGGGGAATCAGCACGCCGTACCGGCGATCCTGCAGACCTGCCGTTATGGCGATGTGGTTATCCACAACCACCCGTCCGGCGATCTCGAACCTTCCTCCGCAGACCTAGAGATTGCGTCGCAACTCGGGGCTCTCGGGGTTGCTTTCTATATTGTGGATAACTCTGTGGACAATGTGTACAGGGTCGTGGAGCCCTTCGCGCCACGGCCCACCGCATTTCTCGATCCGGAGGAAAGCGTCCGCTACCTGGAACCTAACGGCATCATTGCGGACAAGCTCCCGGGCTTTGAAGTCCGCGATGAACAGCAACAGATGGCTGCAGCTGTAACCGCGGCTTTCAACCAGCAACAACTTGCGATTATCGAGGCCGGAACCGGAACCGGCAAGAGCCTCGCCTACCTGATTCCAGCCACCCTCTGGGCGCTCCGCAACGAAGAGCGGGTGGTGATCTCGACCAACACCATCAACCTCCAGGAACAGCTGCTGCGCAAGGACATCCCTTTCCTGCAGCAGGCGACCAGGCTCGATTTTCGCGCGGTACTGGTCAAGGGGCGCGGCAACTATCTGTGCCGACGCAGGGCCCAGCACATCCAGGCCGAGCCGGGGCTGTTCGACGACGAACATCGCCACGAGCTCAACTCGATCCTCGCCTGGGCCGAAACCAGCAACAACGGGTCACGGGACGAACTGACCTTTATCCCGCGTGAAGCTGTCTGGGAAGAGATCTGCTGTGAGGTCGATCAATGCTCCCGGGTTCGCTGTCAGCAATACAGCGACTGTTTCTTTCACCGTGCCCGGCGCCTGGCGGCTCAGGCCGATGTACTGGTGATCAATCACGCGCTGTTGCTCGCCGACCTCTCCCTGCGCCACCAGACCGACAACTACTCGACTTCCGCCGTTCTGCCACCCTTTTCTCATCTCGTCATCGATGAGGGGCACCACCTCGAAGACGTAGCGACACGCTTCTTCTCAGGCCAGACCACGCGCTTCAGCGTGGCCCGCACTCTCAATCGGCTGCGTCATCCGCGTAAACCGGAACGGGGCCTGCTGCCACGGCTCTTCAACAACCTCGGGCGTGAACTCCCTGACAATGAAGACCAGCTGTTCGGCGATGTACACGCCCGTATCGAACAAATCGACGGACTGCGCAAGCAGCTTATCTCCCGCAGTGTCATCGTGCTGGAAGCCACCGGGCAGGCCGTGCTCGACATCCTCGACCGCGGTCTGCCGGAGAAAGAAGAGGTTCGCCAGCGCCTGGTCCCTCCTTTCAGCGAAGACTCCCGCTGGCACGAAGCCCTGCTGCCGCTTCGCGAACTGGCACGTCAGGTTTCGGAGTTGTCCGGCCACGTGCGCGAACTGACCCGACAATGCAAGCGCCTGCCCAAAGAAACCCGCGACAAACTGGCACCGCAGATCGACGATCTTGCTGGTATCGGTCTGCGCATCGCAGCCCTGGCAGACGAGATTGCGTTTTTCTGTGCTCCGGACGAAGGGAGTTGTTGCTGGCTGGAGATCGTTCAAGGGCGCATCGGGCGCGGGCAGGGGATGATCGTACGACTGTGCAGTGCGCCCATCGAGGTCGCCGAACACCTCAGGCAGGCCCTGTTCGAAAAGATGCGCACGGTCATCATGACCAGCGCAACATTGACCGTCGACAACCGCTTTGACTATTTCGTGCACCGTAACGGCCTTGACCTGGTCGCACACGAACGGCTGGCCTCTCTGCAGCTGGCCTCACCGTTTGACTACCGGCAGCAGGCGTTACTGGGGCTTCCGACCAATATGCCCCCGCCGGGCACACCGGCTTTTCCGGAAGCCGCCCGCGATACGATTGAACGAGCGATACTCGCTGCCGACGGACGCACCTTCGTGCTGTTCACAGCCTATTCGTTGTTGAGTCGGCTCTATGCCGAACTCGCCCCGACCCTCGAGGCCCGCGGCTACACCTGCCTGCGCCAGGGAAGCGAGAACCGTCATCGCCTGCTGCAGCGATTTGCCGCCGACACCACCAGTGTGCTGTTTGCCACGGATTCGTTCTGGGAAGGGGTGGATGTTCCCGGTCGCGCCCTCGAACAGGTGATCATCTGTCGACTCCCCTTCCGGGTGCCGACCGAACCGATCCTCGAAGCGCGCAGCGAGGCGATAGCTTCACGGGGAGGAGACCCGTTCAGCGACTACACCCTGCCTCAGGCAGTGCTGAAGTTCAAGCAGGGTTTCGGACGCTTGATTCGTCACCGCAACGATCGTGGCGTAGTGCTGATCCTCGACAGTCGCGTCACGCAGCGTGGCTACGGCAGGCTTTTCCTGCGTTCCCTGCCACCCGCCCGCCAGTGCAAGGGGAACGACACGGAGGTCCTGGAAGCTATCCGTGGCTTTTTCAGCTGACGCGCTGCGGAAACTAGCGATGCAGCGAGACCCCGGCAACCTGCATGCGGGCCTGAGCCTCGATACCTCCTTCTTCCGTCACCGGACGACAGCCGGCGAGCAGAACCTCAACCGCGAAACCGTGCTCCCGGGCGCCCTCGGCTGTCAACAGCACGCAGACATCGAGAGCCAGACCGGCAACCCACAAGCGTTTGACCCCCTGCTTGCGCAGGTTCACCTCGAGACCCGTCTGGTCAAAAGCGTTCAGCTGGTCCTGGTCAAAGCGGGTTCCCTTGCTGACCACGATCGCATGCTCCGGAATCTTCAAATCGGGATGAAACGCGGCACCTTGCGTATCCTGAACGCAATGCGGCGGCCAATCGCCACCCTGGTCGAGAAAACTCGGGTGCTCCCGCGGATGCCAGTCACGGCTGATCACAATCGGCACGTCGGCATTTTCGGCCGTCTCTACGCAAACGTTCAAAAACGGGACGACTTTATCGCCATCGGGAATCGGCAAATTGCCGCCGGGACAAAAATCGACCTGCACATCGATCAGCAGCAGAGCGTCTCCGGGCTCGAAGTTCAAATGTTCAACGGTCATCGCTACCCCCTGTGGTATCAAATTATGTAACCGGACCCATTTGAGGTCGATTATCTCGCCATGACTTATTATTGGCAAGCGTGTGGCAAGCTTTTGGCTTGATACCGTCCTTTTTTGCCAGAGACCCCACTTTTGCGGGTTCATTAACAAAAGCATAAAAAGGCATGTTCCATGCATGGAATCCCGAGGTACGAACAAATTATGCAAATCCCCATGGAGGCGATCCGATATGCCAAAGATTGACGGCCTGTTCAAGATGCTCAAGGAGAATGGTGGTTCCGACCTGCACCTCTCTCCGCAAAATCCGCCGATGATCCGTGTCTCCGGCGAATTGACACCGGTCATGCAGCAACGCTTGAGCCACGACCAGATCAAGGGCCTGGTCTACGAGATTATGAACGAGGGGCAGCGCTCCAAGTTCGAGAACACCCTCGATCTCGACTTTGCCTATGAAGTACCCGCTCTTGAGGCACGTTTTCGTGCCAACATCTTTGTCGGACGCCTCGGCGTCAGCGCGGTCTTTCGTATCATACCTTCGGAGATCCTCACGGTTGAGCAGCTCGGCCTGCCAAACACGCTGCTCAAACTGACCAACTACAAGAAAGGCCTGATCCTGGTCACCGGCCCGACCGGCAGCGGCAAGTCGACCACTCTGGCAGCGATGATCGATTACATCAACAAAAACCGCAAAGAACACATCCTTACGGTCGAGGACCCGGTCGAGTTCGTGCATCAAAGCCAGAAAAGCCTGATCAACCAGCGCGAAGTAGGGCGCCACACCAAGTCGTTTGCCAACGCCCTCAAGGCCTCGCTGCGCGAAGACCCCGACATCATTCTGGTCGGCGAGATGCGCGACCTCGAAACCATCGAACTGGCGATCACCGCCGCAGAGACCGGGCACCTGGTCTTCGGCACCCTGCACACCAACAGCGCCGCCAAGACTATCGACCGTATCATCAACGTCTTTCCCCAGGAGCAACAGGAACAGATTCGCGCGATGCTCGCCGAATCACTCAAAGGGGTTATTGCCCAGCAATTGTGCCGCACCGTTGATGGAAAGCGTGCCGCAGCGCTGGAGATCATGATCGTGACCACCGCCATCTCCAACCTGATCCGCGAAGCCAAGACGTTCCAGATCCCGAGTATTATCCAGACGGCCAAGGGCGAAGGCATGCAGTTGATGGACCAGGCACTGCAGGCGCTCCTGACCGCCAAGAAGATCAGCCCCGATGAAGCCTACCGCTTCGCCGCCAACAAATCGCTGTTCCAGGCCCCGGACAACAAGCCCGCAGCGCCCCAGCAACAGAAGCGAGGATAATATGGACAGTCAACGCATATCGAAAGAGACCTGCAATATCCTGTTCTGCCTGGCCGATGGCCGCGAAGTCTGGGGAGAGGTTTTTCTCAATCTCTACGGTGCCCATCATTCCGGTCCGCAGCGTGTCGGCGAGCTTCTCAATGGGGATGAAGCCTTTATTCCGGTCAAAACCGAGGAAGGCACCCTGTTGGTCCACCTCGGCCAGCTTGTTTCCGCCCAGGTTCCCGCTGACATCGAGCTCGATGAGCTGATGACCCTGGGCGAACATTACCGGGTGAAGGTGCAGACCATCCTCGGCAAGAGCATCGCTGCTGAAGTCTACGTCAACCTCCCCGAAGGAGGGCGACGTGTTAAAGACTTCGTAAACAACTCGGAGGGCTTTCTCCGCTTTGTCGTCGACGACCAGGTGCTTTACCTGAATCGTCATTTTGTCGTTTGCGTGCAGGACTAGAAACCTTCCCGAGAGTCCTTTTGCCATACACCGGTTAAGCATGGTACATTGAATTTTCGGCGTCACACCCGAGCAATCTATCTGAACGGACCCTGTGCCCCATGCGAATCTGGATGAAACGTCTCCTGGTCCTGTTCCTGCTGATCGGAACAGGACTGTTCTGCGCTGCCTACCTGGCCGCCAGCGACCCCGAAGACCTCGACAACGGACGCGCCAAGCTGCTCAGTTACATCGTTCGCCAGCAGCTGACAAACAACCACTACCAGCCGCGTGAACTTGACCAGCAGTTCGCTGCAGACATCTTCGCCCTTTACCTTGAACAGCTCGACCCTCAGAAACGCTTCCTGCTCAAGGACGATGTTACTCGCCTCGAACAGTTCACTGCGACCCTGAACCGTGATTTCAAAAAAGGCCGCCTGCAACTCCCTGAAGAAGGCCGTCGGCTGCTGCACCTCCGTATCCGCCAGGTACAGCCCCTGGTCCTCGACCTTCTGGCCGCGCCGTTTTCTTTCGATCAGGAAGAGTTTTTTGAAACCGATCCGGAGAAGCTCGCGTTCTGCTCCAACAGCGCCGAACTGCGCGAGCGCTGGCGCAAGGCTCTAAAGTCGCAGACCCTGGCCCGCTATATAGACAAACTTGAGGAGCTTGAACAGGACGGTGAAACACCGACTCCTGAACGCCGCAAGGAGCTGGAAGGCGAAGCCCGCGAAAAAGTTAGCAAGACGGTCACCGGTTTTTTCGAACGTCTGCTCGAAGACTCTGACAAGGATCACTACAACGAGTTCCTGGCCACCTTTTCCCGGACCTTCGACCCACACACCAACTACCTCCCGCCCCGCCAGAAAGAGGATTTTGATATCCACATGCGCGGCAGCCTTGAAGGGATTGGCGCTACCCTGCGCGAAGAGGATGGCTATATCAAGGTCGTCTCGATTATCCCAGGCGGTGCTGCCAGTCGCCAGGGGGAGCTGGCCGCCGAGGACCTGATCCTCGAGGTTGCCCAGGACGACGAAGAGCCGGTCGATATCACCAACATGCGGCTGCGTGAAGCAGTCGGCCTGATTCGCGGCCCCAAGGGAAGCACTGTACGGCTTTCCGTACGCAAACCGGATGGACGCCGGGTACTGATTTCGATCGTTCGCGACGTCGTCCAGATCGAAGAAACCTTCGTAAAAGGGACCCTGCTCGAACCTGAGAGTTCGGAAAAACGCTACGGCTATATCAAGATACCGACCTTCTATCGCGACTTTTCCAAGTACGGCGAAGGCCGCAACTCGACCGACGACATGCGCGAGGAACTGGAGCGCCTCTCCGCCGAAGCCCCACTCGATGGACTGATTCTCGACCTGCGCAACAATGGCGGCGGCGCGCTTACCGATGCGGTATCGATTGCCGGACTGTTCATTTCCAAGGGCCCGATAGTTCAGGTCCGTAACGGAGACGGCACCATCAAAACCCTGAGCGATACCGACAATGACATCGCCTACGACGGACCGATGGTGGTCCTGGTTAACCGTTTCAGCGCCTCGGCGTCGGAAATTCTGGCCGGCGCCCTGCAGGACTACCGTCGCGCCCTGATCATCGGCAGCGACCACACCCATGGAAAGGGCACGGTGCAGGCGATAGTTGACCTCGACCGACACCTGCCCTTCCGTAACATGCAGAAATACCTGCCTCTCGGCGCCCTGATGGTGACAATTCAGAAATTCTACCGGGTCAGCGGAGATTCAACCCAGTACCGTGGCGTCGTTCCCGATATTATCCTGCCCGATCGTCAGCAGCACCTTGAGACCGGGGAACGCTATCTTGACCATTCGCTGCCCTGGGATACCGTTAGGAAAACGAACTACACCCCATGGCGCAACGCGCTGCCCGACTTTGCCCACCTGCAGGAGTTGAGCACACAGCGCCAGCAACAAAGCGAGCTATTTACTGAAATTCGCGCCCAGGCTGAACTGCTTGAACAGCGCAGCAAGCAAACCCGAATCCCCCTTGAGTTGACAGCCGCCCTGGCCGAACGTGAAAAGATCGATAGCCTGCGCGAAACGAGTATTCATGGCACCATGAATGTAGATGACGGCGAAGAGGAACAGGATCTGACGACCCAGCTCAAAGACGATGCCATTTTCCTTGAAGGGCGGGCGCTGCTCGACGACATCATCCGCCTCAACGGGCAAGGGGGTGTGGCCAGGACACCCCGTTCGGCCAATGGCTACTGATATCGAAGCTTGACACGTCAAACATGCTGTGTTACCACGTCGTTATCAGCGAGGAGTTTATGTATTCGGATCTCATGACAACCAAGGCAAGCACCACTGCAGCGCGAGCACGGAACGCGGCGGCCGCCGCACGCTTTCAGCTGGCCCTTTGCCTTGGAGGTACGTACTGACGTACGGCAGCATCACGAATCCAAAGGCCATGGGCTAACGCTCATGGCCTTTTCATATTTATATCGACTGTAAGGAAGGTACTTTATGCGCAACAACATCGTCCATATCGGAGCCGGCGAACTCACCTACGAAATCCGCGCTATTGTCGAGATTGCCGACAAGCTCAAGAAACTCGGGACCAAAACCAACATGGAAAACATTGGTGACCCGGTCGCCAAGGGAGAAATCATCCCCGACTGGATGAAGAAGATCGTGGCCGATCTGGCCATGAAAGACTGCAGCTACGGTTACTGCGCCACCAAGGGAGTTCTCGAAACTCGGGAATTTCTGGCCGAGCAGACTAACAGGCGCGGCAAGGCACAGATCACCGCTGAGGATGTGATTTTCTTCAACGGTCTCGGCGATGCGATTCAGAAAGTCTACGGCTTCTTGCGCCGCGAGGCGCGCGTCATCGGGCCGTCACCGACCTACTCGACCCACTCCTCGGCCGAAGCAGCCCATGCCGGGCAGCGGCCGGTCTCTTACCGTCTCGACCCGGACAACAACTGGTACCCCGACATGGACGACCTGCGGTTGTCGATTAAATACAACCCGACGATTTCCGGCATTCTGATCATCAACCCCGACAACCCGACCGGAGCCGTCTATCCGGAGCGGATTCTCAAGGAGATGGTCGCCATCGCCAAGGAGTACGACCTGTTCATCATTGCCGACGAGATCTACCACAACATCGTCTACAACGGCGAATCGACCAAGCCGATCTCCGACCTGATCGGCGACATCCCGGCCATCTCCATGAAAGGGATCAGCAAAGAAGTCCCCTGGCCCGGTTCCCGCTGCGGCTGGATTGAGGTCTACAACGCCGACAAGGACCCGATGTTCCAGATGTACGTGCAGAGCATCCTCAACTCCAAGATGGTCGAGGTCTGCTCCACCACCCTGCCACAGAAGGCGATCCCGGAGATCCTCAGCCACCCGAAATACCCTGCATATCTGAACGAGCGTATTACCCGCTACGAGAAGTTTTCGAATATAGCCTACGATCTGCTGAAGGATGTACCCGGCATCAAGGTTAACCGCACTAACGGGGCTTTCTACATGAGCGTGGTTTTCAAACAGGATGCCCTCTCCAACCGCCAGACTCTTCCGGTCGAGATCGACGAAGTACGGCAGATGGTTGAAGAACTGGTCGCGGTTCCCGGGACCTCCCTTGACAAACGCTTTGTCTACTACCTGCTGGCCTCTACCGGGATCTGCACGGTACCGATCTCATCGTTCTGCACCCCGGAGCTCGGCTTCCGCGTTACCCTGCTGGAACGCAACGAGGAAGAATTCACGCGTATCTTCGAAACCATCTCCAGCAGTATCAAGGCCTACCTCGCATCTCGTTGAGGACCAATCCGCGAACTTAATGAGCGCGCGTGGTATGCTAAAGCATGACGACCCTAATTAAACCGAACCTCGACCACCCGGTTTCCAGCCGTGACGAGCTTAAACAGTACCTGCTCAACGGCGCGCGCGTGGACGAACTTCGTTTCATCGGCACCGAATCCGAAAAGCTGGTTATCGACCTCGATACCGGTGAGGCCGCCAGCTACGCCAAGATTGTCAGGGTTCTGGAATCTCTTGCTGCGCACGGCGAATGGGAACCGATCACCGAAGACGGCAACCTGCTCGGTTTGAACGGAAAACATTCATCGATCACCCTGGAGCCTGGCGGTCAACTCGAGCTCTCCGGACGCCTGTGTCGGGATGTTCATTGCTGTGCCAAGGAGTTTCTCCAGCATGTGCGCGAAGTCGCAGGCGCCGGCAGAGAGCACCGAATCGCCTTTCTCGGGCTTGGCGTCCTGCCGCACACCGCGCTCAACCAGATCGAAACCCTGCCCAAAAAACGCTACGACATCATGACCGCCTACATGCCTAAAGTCGGCGATATGGGGCTGCGCATGATGAAGCAATCGGCCGGACTACAGCTCAACCTCGACTTCACCAGCGAGACCGACTGCATGACCAAGCTGCGCCTCGCCCAGCTGCTGGCACCTGTGCTCTACGCCCTGTTCGCCAACTCACCCCTGCTCGAGGGCAAGCCGAGCGGTTTCCTCACCACCCGTGGCGAGATCTGGGCCCGTACCGACCCCGACCGCACCGGTCTGATTGAATCTCTTCACCGTCGTGATGCCACCCTCGACGATTATGTCGACTACGCCCTGCAGGTACCGATGTATTTCATCGTGCGTGCGGGAGAGCTGCTGCCGCTGACCGATAACAGGTTCACATTTGGAGATTTTCTTGAGTCCGGCCACGCCGGCCACCACGCCACCCTGACCGACTGGGACCTGCACCTCTCGACGATCTTTACCGAGGTGCGCCTGCGCCCCCAGATAGAAATTCGCAGCATCGATGCCCTGCCTCCCGAGTTTTCACTTGCCCCCGGAGCACTGGTGAAAGGGCTTTTTTACGACGCAGAGGCGACCGTGTCAGCTCTGGCGCTGTTCGACCATCTCGACTTCACGTCCTTACAGAAGTTGACACGAGATTCCTGGACCCTCGGACTCAAGGCCTGCACGCAGCAGGCGACCCTGCAGGAGTACGCCCTGGAGCTGCTTTACATCTCACGCGCCGGCCTGCGTCGCCAGCGTATCCGGCCCGACGCCGAAGACGAGCAGATCTTTCTCGACGCCATGCAGCCAATCGCCGAGAGCGGAATCACCCTCGCGGAAAGCCTGCTGCGCAAGTGGCCCGACCAAGGTCGCCAGGCCCAACTCACAAGGCTTATCGAGCACTGCGGTTACAGTTAAACGTAAACAACGGGTAGTGTGCGGCTGCACACTACCCGTCAAGTTTTTCATCCCCAAATTTTTACGCGTCCTGCGCTGTAGATTCTTTCTCCCCGGCCCTATACTTGAGACCATATTTCCTTCCCCTGACGGGGTCGGGCAATGCCTCCACCCGGCCCGGCCCCGTATTTTTTTCAGAGCCATTCCAAGGTGACCATCGCACTAAATAAAAACTTCGGACACGGATTATATCTGACCAGGCTTAATCCGTGTCCTGGTTTAGGTCGCATGCACCCTTTGAACTAAAACTCATCCACCAGCTTCTCTGCCAGCCCGGTGTAGCTACCCGGCGACATCTCAAGCAGGCGTTGCTTGTCTTCGTCGGCGAGCTCCAATCCCCCCACGAACTCACGGATGGTCTCTCGATCGATCTGCTGCCCGCGGGTCAACTCCTTCAGCCTTTCGTACGGCTTCTCGATGCCAGCCTTGCGCATCACCGTCTGGATCGGCTCGGCCATCACCTCCCAGGCGTGATCGAGGTCACGCGCCAGAACCTGTTCGTTTAACTTGAGCTTGCCCAGGCCCTTGAGGGTCGACTTGTAGGCGATCATGCTGTAGCCGAAGCCGACGCCCATGTTGCGCAGCACCGTCGAATCGGTCAGGTCACGCTGCAGACGCGAGATCGGCAGCTTGGCCGAGAGGTGCCCAAAGATCGCGTTGGCCAGCCCGCAGTTGCCTTCGGAGTTTTCAAAATCGATCGGGTTGACCTTGTGCGGCATGGTCGAAGAACCGATTTCTCCCTTGACCGTTTTCTGCCCGAAGTAGGCCATCGAGATATAGGTCCAGATATCGCGATTCAGGTCGGTGAGGATGGTGTTCCAGCGCGCCAGCGCGTCGAACAGCTCGGCCATGTAGTCGTGCGGCTCGATCTGGGTGGTGAACCTGTTCTGCACCAGACCGAGCTCCCCTTCGATCACCCTATTGGCCAGTGCCGGCCAGTTCACCTCGGGGTAGGCCGATAGATGGGCGTTGAAGTTACCGACCGCGCCGTTGAGCTTGCCGAGCAGCTTCACCTCGGCGATGCGTGCACTCTGCCCACGCAGGCGATCGGCGAACACCGCCAGCTCTTTACCGATGGTGGTCGGCGAAGCGGTCTGGCCGTGGGTGCGGGCAAGCATCGGCACCGCCTTGAATTCCCTGGCCAGTTTGCTGACGACGTCGATGATCTCCTGCTGCTGCGGTACGATAGCGGCGAGGCCGTCCTTGAGCATCAACGCGTGGGAAAGATTGTTGATATCCTCCGAGGTGCAGGCAAAGTGGATGAACTCGGAGAGCTCTTCGAGGCTGGTTCCTGCGATCTGCTCCTTGAGATAATACTCCACCGCCTTCACGTCATGATTGGTGACCGCCTCGATCTTCTTGACCTTCTCGGCCTCGTTCGGGGTGAAGTTCACGACGATATCGCGCAACTTTTTTTCTTCGTCCTTGGTCAGCGCACGGCACTCGACAATCTGTTCTTCCTCACAGAGAGCTATCAGCCACATCACTTCGACTTTGATGCGGTTCTTCAGCAGGGCATATTCGGAAAAACACTCGGTCAACTCGGTGACCTTCGCTCCATAACGGCCGTCAATCGGGCTGATGGCGGTAATCATGATTTAAGACTCCTGTGTAAATTTATCGAAGGGCTATTTATAGTGCAGGCGGCTTTGAACTGCAACAGGCAATAACTTTATTGCTTCGCATGCCTCTCAAGCAGGCAACCCGGATCACCCATGATTATTTATCATAAACTGTTTACCGCGTTATGGGGTAAAGCGACAAAAAGCACACACATTCCATAGAGTCTAAAACACCTCTTCAGCGACTCTTTGTAACCCCTTTACGGGGGCACTCTTCCAGAACCGGGCAGTCACTGCACTGTGGAACTCGTGCCTTGCACCAGCTGCGCCCGTGAAAGATCAGGACATGACTGGTTTGAGTCCACTTCTCTTTCGGAAGAAGCTTCATCAGTTCATATTCGATCTTGACCGGGTCGCTCTCCTTCGTCCAACCGAGTCTTCGACTGACACGACCGACGTGAGTGTCGACGACCATGCCCGGGGTGTCAAAGGCATTGCCGAGCACCACGTTGGCGGTCTTGCGGCCCACTCCGGCCAAGGCATTGAGCTCCACCATGGTCGGCGGCACCTCGCCGTCATGCTTCTCGACAATCTGCCGGGCGGCAGCGATGATGTTCCTGGCCTTATTGCGATAGAAACCTGTGGAGCGAATGATTTCCATCAGCTCATCCAGGTCGGCGGTGGCGTAGTCTTTGGCGGTTCGATAGCGCTCGAAGAGTTTCTCGGTCACCAGGTTGACGCGCACGTCGGTACATTGGGCAGAAAGGATAGTAGCAACCAACAGTTCCAGGGGGTTCGCGAAGTTGAGCGCGATTTCGGCTGTCGCATGCACTTCTTCCAGTTTTTCGAGAGTGGCGAGCGCCTGGGCGCGTCTGGCGAGGGAAGGTTTACGAGGTTTCGACATCCGTTCGCTGGTTCCTGGTTAGGGGATTGTTTCCTTCAATCTCTGTACGAACATCGCGTAGTCGTTATCGCTGTACAGGCAGAAACTGATCTCTTCGATGGCTGTATCTCCCTGCAAATGCTCAATAGCTGACCGGAGAAGAATATCAGCTGCGCGCTCGAGGGGGAAACCGAAGATACCGGTCGAGATGGCGGGCAGGGCGATACTGCGCAGACCCTGTTCGCTGGCACGCAGCAGCGCCGCCTTTGCGGCACCGTCAAGCTTGGCGTCTTCTTCCCCTTCGCCCATGCGTGGACCGACGGCGTGTATTACGTAACGGCAGGGGAGGTCTCCGGCTCCGGTGATGACCGCGTCGCCGACCGGACATCCACCGATGCGATCACATTCCTTCTGGATGGTGGGACCGCCCTTGCTGCGAATCGCGCCGGCAACCCCGGCGCCGAGCTGCAGGGCGCTGTTGGCTGCGTTGACGATAGCGTCGCAAGCCAGGGAGGTGATGTCACCCTGTATCAGCTTGAGTTTTTTTGCACCGACCTGCTTTTCCATCTCCACCTTCCTAGCCGGGTGCGGCCTCCATGCGTCGATTCCCCTCTCGCACCAGCAGGTAGGAGCCGGGATCGAGCACCTCGATGCTCAGCACCACCGGCAGATGAGACGATGCCTTACGAGCCTCGGTGCTACGGATGACCCGTGAATCCAGGACACGTATATCTCCCCGGATATAGGCACGGTCGCGGCCGAGCAACGGGAATGGGGCCGGGTAGGTCGCGCCGACAACCGGGCTCGGCGCCTGGAATA
Organism: Desulfuromonas sp.; assembly: GCA_002869605.1. The sequence continues at coordinate 16,333 of PKUI01000207.1, forward strand.
GTTTGCGGTCGAGGCAGAAGCTGCTCAGCCACCACAGTGGATCGGCAAAGTCACCCAGGATCAGGGTAGGGCAGACCAGTGAGGGGCTGCCGAGCAGGTCGGAGCTGAGTAAGGTGCCGAACTGGACCCTGCGTTTGGTCGGGGTGAAGGAGAGCTGCAGGTTGAACAGATGCAGGCGTTTACCCTGTTGATCGAGATCGGCCTGTAAGCACCAGCCACCCTGCCCGAGGTGAGTTTCTCTGACGCCGCGTAGCGGCGTTCGCGACAAAAATGCGGTGGCCCGGTTCGGGCTACCGGTAAATAACTGCAGGCCAAGGCTACGTGCCATCTCCGGCAAAGGATCCGGGCCCTCGAGACAATCAGCTTCCTGCAGGGCGATAACATCAGCGTTGCATCTGGCAATCACATTCTCAATCCGCTCGGAACTCGCTTGTCCCTGGCTGTTACGGAAGTTGTGCACATTGTAGGTGATGCAGCGCAGGGTCGTCATAAGCTCTCCAGGTGGATTGTTTGCTAAACTACAAGTCTAGCTGTAATTATTAAAAAACGCTACCTTTGGTTACCAATAAAAAAGCCGCCCTGAGGGCGGCTTTTTCAACCTTTGTTGAGGGGGCCGGTCAACGAATTTCCACCTTCTCCATCTTGTCGCCCTTGCGGATATTCTTGACCGCGTCCATCCCTTCGATCACCTGACCGAAAATGGTATATCCGCCATCGAGGTGCTGCTGAGGCGCCAGACAGATGTAAAACTGCGAGCCCGAGGAACGCCGCTCCGGGTTGGCGCGATCACCGAGCCGGGCCGTGGCCACCGTGCCTGTGAGATGCTTCAGGGCCGGATCGATCTCGGCCTCGACCGTGTAGCCGGGACCACCGGTACCGTTCCCGGCCGGGTCACCTCCCTGTACGACAAAACCCGGCACCACACGATGAAAAGTCAGGCCGTTATAAAAACCTTCGCGGGCCAGCTTTTTGAAGTTAGCCACGGTCTTGGGCGCCTGTTCTTCGTGCAGTTCAATTACGATATCGCCATGGGTGGTGCTGATCACCGCCTGCTCGGCGGCATGCTTGGAGCAACCGGCCAACAGCGCCAACGATAAACTGATAACGACGATGTGACGTAACATGTGTGTCTCCTGAATTGCTAAATTTCGGACTTGAGGTCGCGCGACATAAGATCGATAAAGGCCTGGCGGGGATCCTTGTCTTCGTAAAGAACAGCGTGCATCTGCTCGATGATCGGTGCCTCGACGCCGATCTTCCGGATTAACTGGTAAGCCGAGAGGGTTGTCTTGACCCCTTCAGCGACCATGTTCATTCCCTCGAGGATTTCCTTGAGGGTGCGTCCGCGTCCCAGCTCGATACCGACAGTGCGGTTACGGGACAGATCGCCGGTGCAAGTCAGCACCAGGTCGCCCATACCGGCGAGGCCCGAGAAAGTAGCCGCCTTGCCCCCCTTGGCGAGCCCGATACGGGTCATTTCCGCGAGCCCGCGAGTAATCAGCGCTGCGCGCGCGTTGTACCCGAAACCGAGACCATCGGCAACCCCGGCGGCCAGCGCCATCACGTTCTTCAGCGATCCACCGAGCTCCACACCCATGACATCGTCGTTGGTATAGACCCGGAAGGTGTCGTTGCTGAAGACCTCCTGGACCTTGTTTGCTGCAGCACTGTCGGTCGATGCGGCCACAACAGCGGTCGGACTTTCAACCGCGACCTCGCGGGCAAAGGAAGGTCCCGAGAGAAAGACCATCCGACCGGAGAAGTCGGAACGCAGGGTCTCTTCGAGGACCTCGTGCATGGTCATCAGGGTATCGTTCTCGATCCCCTTGGAGGCCGAGACCAGCAGCACGTCGCTGGCCAGTTGCCCTGCAAGCGGGGCGACCACGGTACGCATCAATTGCGATGGCGGCACCAGCAATACCAGCTTTTTCCCGGCAACGACAGCCTGCAGGTCATTGCTGGCCCGCAGGTTGCTGTGCAGGGTAACATCGGAGAGGTAGATTATGTTCTCGTGCCGCTCGTTGATCGCCGCTACCAGTTCCTGCTCGTAAACCCAGAGATCGACCTGGTTGCCGCACAGGGCGAGATGATTAGCGAGCGCGGTTCCCCAGCTGCCACCACCAATGACTGCTATGTCCACGTTCTGCTCCTTTGCCGTTAGACGGCGCGTTTCTTCTTGTCGATGCGCTCGTTGACCTGTTCAAGCTTCTGCTCCAGGGCTTCTTCGTTGGGATAGAGCCCCTCCAGTTCTTCGAGAATACGGCGTGACTCACGCAAGCGCTCCATCTGCTCAAGGGTTTCGGCGAGGGCAAAACGCGCCTCGATGCCAAAGGTTGTGTCGGGACCTTCCTCGATCAACTTTTTCAGCTGATTCTCGGCTTCCTTGTATTTGCCCTCGAGATTGAGGCACACCCCGGTACGGTAACGCGCTTCGGGAACCAAGGGTGAGCGGGGCTCCTCGCTGGTCAGGGTTTCAAATTCGATCCGCGCCTGCTCGAAGTTGTTGAGTCTGAAATAGGCGTCTGCCACCTCGTACAGCAAACGGTCGCGACCGGCAACGTCACGATCGAGTAGCCGCTGGTAGGCGACGATCGCCGCCGGGTAGTCCATCAGGCGATACTTGTAGATATTGGCCACCTGGCTCAGGGCGCGTTCATGCAGGGGGTTGTCAGGATAATCCTTGAGCACCAGCAGGTAAGAGAGCAGTGCTTCCTGGTAGCGGTGCAGGTTGATGTTCAGAATTTCCGCAGTCTGAAACAGCGCGTCGGGGGCCAGCGGAAAGCTCGGGTAGTCGTCGTAGATCTCCCGCAGGGTGACAACCGCCTTCTCGTAGGCGCCACCTTCCCACAGCTCGACCCCCTTGCTGTACTGCGCTGCGAACATGTCGTCCCGCTTGGCCCAGTAGACAAGCCCCGCGCTGATGATCAGCAGCAGGGGTATGGTTACGGCGAGGATCCGATTACGCGTCCTGTTCGGGTAGCGTCTCTGAATCTCCTCCCGCAACAGGTCCCTCTTCAGTTTCCGGATCTCCATGTTCGTCCTCTTCCTTTTCTGCAAGTTTCGCTACCGAAACGATTTTTTCATCAGGTTCCATGACCATCAGGCGAACACCCTGGGTGTTGCGACCGATGACCGAGATATTGCCGACACCGGTGCGCAGCACCTTGCCGCGGTCGGTGATGAACATCAGGTCGTTGTCGTCGGTGACCAGGTTGACATCGACCACCTTGCCATTGCGTTCGGTGGTCTTGATGGTGATGATCCCCTTGCCACCCCGGCTCTGCTGGCGATACTCGCTCAGATCGGTGCGCTTGCCGTAACCATTTTCGGTAGCTGTGAGCAGTGTCGAGGAGGTCGCATCGGTCACCACCTCCATGCCGATCAGGTAGTCGTCTTTCTCGAGCATCATGCCGCGCACCCCGCGCGAGGTCCGGCCCATGGCGCGGGCGTCCTTTTCGGGGAAACGGATCGCCTTGCCCTTGGCGCTGGCCAGCAGGATATCCATGCTGCCATCGGTCAGGCGGGTCGCAATCAGTTCGTCCTCCTCGTCGATGGTCAGGGCAATGATGCCGCCGACGCGTGGGTTCGAGTAGGCCATCAGATCGGTCTTCTTGACGATGCCCTTGCGCGTAGCAGTGATGATGTACTTGCCTTCGGTGAACTCCATCACCGGCAGAACGGTCGTAACCTTTTCTTCGCCCGAGAGCTGCAGCAGATTGACGATCGCCTTGCCGCGGCTGGCGCGACCGCCCTGCGGAATCTCATGGACCTTGAGCCAGTAGACCTTGCCGAGGTTGGTAAAGATCAGCACGTACGAGTGGGTCGAGGCAATAAACAGGCGTTCGACGAAGTCTTCTTCCTTGGGGCGCATGCCGGTCTTGCCCTTGCCGCCCCGGCGCTGGGCTCGATAAAGAGAGACCGCGTTGCGCTTGATGTAGCCGGCATGGGAAACCGTTACAACCATGTCTTCTTCGACGATGAAGTCCTCAACCGAGAGGTCGCCGGTCTTGGGAATGATCTCGGTCCGGCGCGGGTTGGCAAAGCGCTCCTTGACCTCAAGCAGTTCCTCGCGAATGATCTTGTAGATTTCGACCTCGCTGGCCAGGATCTCCTTGAGGCGCGCGATCAATGCCATGATCTGGCGGTACTCTTCGATGATCTTGTCACGCTCGAGACCGGTAAGGCGATGCAGGCGCATGTCAAGAATCGCCTGCGACTGCTTTTCGGAGAGCCCGAAGCGCTCAATCAGGCGCTCCTTGGCTGTCGCCGGGTTCTCGGAAGACTTGATGATCTGGATCACTTCGTCGAGATTCTCCAGAGCGATCTTGAGGCCTTCGAGGATATGTGCGCGGGCCTCGGCTTTCTTGAGCTCGAAGATGCAGCGCCGGGTGACGATTTCCTTGCGATGTTCCAGGAAGCGATCGAGGATCTCGTGCAGGGTCAGGACCTTCGGCTGGCCGTTATCAATCGCCAGCAGGATGATCCCGAAGGACGACTGCATGACGGTCATTTTGTAGAGCTGGTTGAGCACGACCTGCGGTACGCTGTCGCGCTTGAGTTCGATGGCAATACGCAGACCGTCGCGGTCCGATTCGTCGCGCAGGTCGGAGATTCCCTCGATCTTTTTGTCCTTGACCAGCTCGGCGATCTTCTCGATCAGCTTCGCTTTGTTGACCTGGTAGGGAATTTCAGTAACCACGATGCTTTCGCGACCGGTGCGCCGGTCCTTCTCAATCAGCGCGCGCGCGCGCATCTGGATGATGCCGCGGCCGGTGCGGTACGCTTCGCGGATTTCGTCCAGGCCGACGATGAAACCAGAGGTCGGGAAATCGGGACCGGGGATCAGCTTGATCAGCTCCTCGAACTCAAGTTTGGGATTGTCGATCAACGCCACCAGTGCGTCGACTACCTCGCCGAGATTGTGCGGTGGTATCTTGGTGGCCATGCCGACCGCGATCCCTTCCGAGCCGTTGACCAGCAGGTTCGGGAACTTGCAAGGCAGCACCAGCGGTTCCTGCAACGAATCGTCGTAGTTCGTTCCAAAGTCGACGGTTTCCTTGTCTATATCGGAAAGCAGTTCATGGGCGAGGCGGTCCATACGCACTTCGGTGTAACGCATCGCGGCGGCCGAGTCGCCGTCGATCGAGCCGAAGTTGCCCTGGCCGTCGACCAGCGGATGGCGCATCGAGAAATCCTGAGCCATGCGCACGATGGTATCGTAGACCGCGCTGTCGCCGTGCGGGTGATACTTACCGATGACGTCACCGACCACGCGGGCCGACTTCTTGTAGGCCTTGTTGTAGTCATTACCCAGTTCCTGCATGGCAAACAGCACCCGCCGGTGAACCGGCTTGAGTCCGTCGCGCACGTCGGGCAGGGCGCGGCCGATGATGACACTCATGGCGTAGTCGAGGTACGACTTGCGCATTTCGTCTTCGATATTGACCGAAACCTTATTCTGTTCGAGCATGTATTCCTCCTGGAGTCGTCTGCTTCAGCGACGCCCCATCAAACATCGAGATTGGAAACGTTCAGTGCGTTGTTTTCAATAAAGTCACGTCGCGGTTCGACCTGATCGCCCATAAGCACGGTAAATATTTCGTCCGCCTCCACGGCATCCTCGATCTTGACCTGAAGCAACACCCGCTTGTCGGGATCCATGGTGGTCTCCCACAGCTGGTCGGGGTTCATCTCGCCGAGCCCCTTGTAGCGCTGAATGTATTGACCTTTCTTGGCGCGTTCGAAGAAGAACTGCAACAGATCCTGGCGATCTGTGATCTCTTTCTCTTCCTGGCCTTCGCTGGAAACGAGGGCCTTTTCGTCCTTGCAGATTTCCTCAACCTGGCGATAGGCCTTGAGCAGCAGCGAGTACTCATGCGAGGAGAGGTTCTCGAGGGTCGACTGATCGATGCGGGCGCGGATATTGCCGAGGGTAAACAAAATACGCGGCGGGTCGGTAAGCACCTGGTACTCGGCTTTAGGTTCGACGGCCTGCATCTTTTTTACCAGCCAGTCGAGGTCCTGATGGTCGGCGAAACCGTTTTCGAGCTTGCCGGTGACAAACACCCGCAGAACTTCGCGGTTAACTCCTTTGTGCAGCATCTTGTCGAAGTGCAGGTTGTAGTCGATGATCTGGCGCAACATCGGGATAATCTGTTTGCCACGAATCACCTTGCCGCTCTTCTCCATCTGCACCGCCATGCCGTCGACACCTTCGTTGAGCAGGTAGTCCTGTAAACTCTCTTCGTCCTTGAGGTAGATCTCTTTCTTGCCACGCTTGGCCTTGTACAGCGGCGGCTGGGCGATGTACAGATGACCGCGCTCAACCAGTTCCGGCATCTGCCGGAAGAAGAAGGTCAGCAGCAGGGTACGGATATGTGAGCCATCGACGTCGGCGTCGGTCATGATGATGATGCGGTGGTAGCGCAGCTTGCTGATATCGAACTCGTCCTTGCCGATCCCGGTTCCCATGGCGGTAATCAGGGTGCGAATCTCATTGGAGGTCAGCATTTTGTCGAAACGAGCTTTTTCGACATTCAGGATCTTACCCTTGAGCGGCAGAATCGCCTGGTAGCGACGATCTCGTCCCTGTTTTGCGCTCCCCCCGGCCGAGTCACCCTCGACCAGGTAGATTTCACACATCGCCGGATCTTTTTCCTGGCAGTCAGCGAGCTTGCCCGGCAGGGCCAGAGACTCGAGTGCGCCCTTCCTGCGCGTGAGATCACGGGCTTTGCGTGCGGCCTCGCGCGCGCGCGCCGCCTCGATCCCTTTTTCCAGGATTCGCTTGGCTACCTGGGGGTTCTCCTCGAGGTATTCGGCGAGTTTTTCGTTCATCATCGTTTCGACATACCCCTTGACTTCCGAGTTGCCGAGTTTGGTCTTGGTCTGGCCCTCGAACTGCGGGTCAGGAACCTTGACCGAAACCACTGCGGCCATCCCTTCGCGCAGGTCATCGCCGGAAATCGAGGTCTTAACATTTTTGAGCAGGTTGTTGGCGGTCGCGTAGGTGTTCATGGTACGCGTAAGCGCTGCCTTGAATCCGACCAGGTGAGTACCGCCTTCATGGGTGTTGATATTGTTGGCGAATGAAAAGATCTTTTCGTCATAGCCATCGTTGTACTGGATGGCGATTTCGATATCGACCCCTTCTTTCTCTCCTCGAACGTAAATCGGCTTGGGATGCAGCTCGTTTTTGGCCCGGTTAAGGTATTCGACAAAGGAGTTGATTCCACCTTCATAGTGGAATTCGTGCTCCTTATCGCTCCGCTCATCGATGATGATAATCTTCACGCCGGCATTCAGAAAGGCGAGTTCCCGCAAACGCTTGGAGAGAATTTCAAAGGAAAATTCCGTTTCTTCAAAAATGTCGGGGTCGGGCCAGAAGGTCGTCTTTGTTCCACGACGCTTGGTGGTACCGTCTTCCTTGAGGGGAAAATCGGGAACCCCGAGTGTAAAGGACTGCTTGTAGACCGTGCCTTCACGACGAATTTCGATATTCAGTCGCGTAGAGAGAGCATTGACGACAGCGGCACCGACACCGTGCAGACCACCCGAAACCTTGTAGCTGTCACTGTCGAATTTGCCGCCGGCATGCAGTACCGTCATAACGACTTCAGCAGCTGAGCGTTTCTGTGTCGGGTGTTCATCGACCGGTATTCCGCGCCCGTTATCTTCCACCGTTACTGAACCATCCACGTGCAAGGTAACCTTGACACTGTCACAGTATCCGGCGAGAGCTTCGTCGATCGAATTATCGACGATTTCATACACCAGGTGGTGAAGACCGCCTGGGCCCGTAGAGCCGATGTACATGGCCGGGCGCTTGCGTACGGCAGCCAGGCCTTCCAGAATCTTGATACTGGAGGCTCCGTAATTTTTTTTCGTTTCGCTCATGCTCACCTCGTCAGTGTTTAACTTGCGTAAACCTGCCCGTTCTTTACTTCGTAGAATTGGCGGTCATCGTTTTTTCGTATGATTATCAAATCCGGATCGGTCGTGGTGACAAAGACCTGTCCGGCAGTTTCCTGTATCAGGGCAAAAAGAGCTTCGCGTCGATTGGCGTCGAGCTCGCTGGTAATATCATCGAGCAACAACAGGGCCTTTTTACCGGTTTTTACTTTCAGCAGATTCATCAGGGCAACCTTGAACGCAAGAACGAAGGTACGCTGTTGTCCCTGTGACCCATATGCCCTGAGTTCCTGCTGATTGATCATGAACCGTGGATCATCACGGTGTGGCCCGGTCAACGTCGTACGTCGCATTTTTTCCTGTGCAAATAAACGCTCGAACTCTGTTTTCAGGTATTCCAGTTGTACTGCAGTGTCGCTACTGGAATTTCCTCTCAGATCTATCTGTGGAACTTCCTTTTCAGCGGTTAAATGTTGATAACTTTGTTCGAAATAAGGTTTCAATTCAGCAAGAAAGATATTTCTCGATGCCCTTATATGTGCACCTTCTTCCTGCAGTTTGTCGCTCCATATCTCTAATTCCTGATCGCTGCTCTGGTCACGTAACAACTTATTTCGATGTTTAAGCACGCGAAAATAATTTTGCATTTTTTCAAGATAATGTGGTTTTACCTGGAAAATAGCCCGGTCTATAAGGTTCCGGCGCAAGCCGGGCGCGCCTCTGACCGTTGCTACTTCCTCCGGAGAAAAGAGTACCTGCCGAAGATAAACGGCCGTATCACTTATTCTCTGTGGTCTCTTTCCGTCAAGTCGTATTTCCTTGCCTTGTTGTTGCAGACGTAGCTCGATTGAATGGACCACTTTATCGTTTTGAAGCTCGCTCTCTATACAGGCCTGATCCTTTTCATGCTGAATAAGGTTTTCTGTTTGAGAAACCCGAAAACTTTTCAGATGTCCAAGCAGATAAATACCTTCCAGCAGGTTTGTTTTACCCTGGCCGTTCTTTCCCCAGAATATATTGAATCCAGGAGCCGGGTTTATTTCGACACATTCCAGATTGCGGTACGATCTGTAACGTAGCCGCTTCAACAACATTATTATTAAAATCTCCTACAAACGCATCGGCATGATAACTGTTCTGTAGTAGCGTTTGTCCTGTGGAGAAATAAGCGTTGGTGAAACCTGATCCTTAAACACCATTTCTATGGTTTCATCATCAATATTCTGAAGAATATCAAGCAGGTAACGTGCATTGAATCCTATAGTTATTTCCGGGCCCTGATAATCTATCTCGAGATCTTCTCGTGCTTCTCCGAGTTCCGGATTGGAACTGCTCAATTCCAGTGAATTGGGAGAAACTTTAAGTTTGACACCCCGGGAACGTTCATTAGCGAGGATCGATACTCTTTTTAAAACGTGGAGGATTGCTTCTCGATCGATTAAAGCTTCCTGGTCTCGGGTTTTAGGAATAACTCTTTCGTAATCGGGAAATTCTCCATCGACCAGTCGCATAACTACTGTTGTCTGGTCTCTGCGCAGTACAGCGTTATTATCAAAAAAACCGAGTTCGATATTTCCTTCGCCTTCTTCCGTAATCTTGCGCAATTCCTGAACCCCTTTACGCGGAAGAATGACGCCCTTCTGTAGTTGTGGAACATCAGCAACATCGACATCGGCCTGGTAAAGAGCCAGTCGATGTCCATCGGTTGCAACCAGTCGCAAATTGGTATTACCGTCTTCATTCATCTCACGAAAATAAATACCGTTGAGATTGTATTTTGTTTCGTCGGTTGAAATCGCGTAAGCCGTTTTTTCTACCATTTCCTTGAGCAGATCAGCGGGAACCTGGAAAAACTTCTGTTCGTCGGTATCCGGAAAATATGGAAATTCATCCGGTGACAATCCGACAATATTAAAGAGAGCTTTACCGCAACGAAGTTCAATCCAGCAATTTTCCTTAGCTATAAAAGATATTTCTCCATCAGGAAATTCGCGCACTATTTCATACAGTTTTTTTGCAGAAACGGTTATTTTACCGATTTTTTTGACCGTAGCCGGGTAAGACGTTTTCATCCCGACTTCCAGATCAGTAGCAATTAAACGGATTGAATTGTCTTCAGCCTGGATAAGGACATTGGAGAGAATCGGAATCGTTGAACGTTTTTCGACAATCCCCTGAACTTTCGAAAGAGCCTTGACAAACACTTCTCTTTCTATCGTGAAATGCATAATTCCCTCCTCTGAATCTTATTCACTTATGTTTCTTTTATTATTCTTTTAGTTAATAAAAAAATAGTAGTAATAGTAGAGCCTGTGGATCTGTTTATTACTTTTTTTTTAAAATAATTTCAGTTAGTTATATAATTATGTGATGTAGATAACCAGAGTATCAAAACCTTGGCAGAAGTGGATAATTTTACGTTTTTCTTCTTATCCACTTTTACACTCCTTTTATAAACACCTTTTTAAACGGGTTATACCGCGTCAGTTGCTCAGCTCATTCTTCAGATTATCAATAGCTACCCGCAGGTTCAGATCATCTTCGAGATTTTTTTCAATCTTGCGTATGGCATGAATTATCGTCGAATGATCTTTACCTCCAAACCTTTCACCTATTTCAGGATAAGAACAGTCTGTCATCTTGCGTGACAGGTACATGGCTATCTGTCGTGGCAGGATCAGGGCTTTGAGTCTTTTTGATGAGCGTATATCTGAAACTTTGAGGTTGTAATGGCCGGCAACTGTTTTTTGTATTTCTTCGACCGTTACTTCACGTACCTTATCGACCAGAATATCTTTGAGAATATCTCTGGCCATATCAAGTGTAATAGTGGTTGACGTCAGGCTGGCATAGGCACCTATTCTTACAAGGTATCCTTCCAGTTCACGTACATTGCTTGCCACTGAACTGGCCAAAAAACGCGCAACTTCATCAGGCAGATCAATTCGGTTCTGTTCTGCCTTGAGTCTGAGTATAGCCTGCTTGGTTTCAATATCCGGGGGTTGGATATCGGCTATCAACCCCCATTCAAATCGTGAACGCAGACGTTCTTCCAATTCCGGTATTTCTTTAGGAAATTTATCCGACGTTACTACAATCTGTTTATGTGATTCATACAGGGCATTAAAGGTATGGAAAAATTCTTCCTGGGTTCTTTCTTTACCGGCAATAAATTGAACATCATCTATTAATAGTACGTCCATGGAACGAAACTTGTTGCGAAAATCATCCATCTTTGCATAACGGATCGAATTAATAAGTTCATTCATGAATTTTTCTGAAGCGTAATAACATACTCTCAATTGCGGGTTGCGGGCGAGCATGGCGTTACCAATAGCATTAACAAGATGTGTTTTACCCAATCCAACTCCACCATAAATAAAAAGCGGATTGTAGGTTGTGGCCGGATTTGCAGCGACAGCCATTGCAGCAGCGTGTGCAAACTGGTTTGATGATCCCGAGACGAACGCATCAAAAGTGTATTTGGGATTGAGGTTGGTATGGTTAGCCGGTGGTGCCGTGGTTATGGCAGCAGGTTTTGTTTCTTCTTTGTTTGTCTCTTTTTCCTTGGTTGAGTTTTCCTGTACTGTAGAATTTCGACCGATACTCCAGTTCAGTTTATAGTCGACGGCTCCCAGGTTGGACAGGGTATCCTGTATCAGGCGCGCATAATTATCCCTGACCCAGTCGAGTACAAATCGATTGGGCACTTCAAGATGTACTACATCTTTATTGATAGATTGCAGCCGGATAGGTTTAATCCATGTTGAAAAATGCTGGGCATTGAGGTGTTTTTCGAGTTGATCGAGGGTTTCTTCCCAAAGTTTATTCATAGAAGCGATGCCCAGAGGTGCAGTAATTGAATCAATCTGAATTAAAGATACTTATTTCAAATAATTGAAAACTTATCCACAATTGTTGAACAGTTTGTGGATAAATGTAAAAAAACAATAAAATCAAATATTTACAAACAATATCATTCTCATATTTTGACCAAATAAACTATCAGAGCTACCTTTTTAATGCAAGTTCTTTTTCTTATCCACACGGTGCTCTACCTTTATGAACCGGTTACTTTTTCTTGACACAGTGTGTCATTTATGATTTAAGCTACTCCTTCTGAGATTTTTAGGTTTTAAGGAGTATTCATACAATGAGTAAGCGCACCTATCAACCGAGTCGTATAAAGCGTAAAAGAACGCATGGTTTTCGTAAGCGTATGCGTACGAAAACTGGCCAGGATGTACTGCGTCGCAGGCGTGCCAAAGGTCGTAAGCGTCTCGCGGTTACCACTCCGTCCAAGTAACAAGCAGGGGCGGCCTACAGGTTTATCCTGTTTAATTAAATGTCCTGTCCTTTTCCAAAATCGGTTCGCCTTTTAAAACGTGAAGATTTTCTGCGAACCTGGCGACAGGGTCGAAAAAAACATACGCACAATTTCCTGGTTGTTATTTCCAACCGTGATGACGATAGTGTGCGTCTTGGAATTACGGCCAGTCGCAAGACCGGTAATGCCGTAATTCGCAATCGCATAAAGCGGATGGTACGCGAATATTTTCGTAACCACCGCTCTTTATTTGTTCGCGGGGCGGATATATCGATTATCGCTAAACAGAGTGCTGCCCGCCTTGACTATGCTTCTGTCAGTAGCGAGTTAGGCGGGCTTTTTCATGATGAAGGTCTGCTTTCATGATGATCATCCTGAAAAAATTTATACTCTGGATGCTTTCCTTTTATCAGCGTCTGATCTCTCCTTTTTTTCCTCCGGCCTGTCGTTTTCACCCCTCCTGTTCTCACTATGCACAGGATGCGTTTGAACGTCACGGTATTTGCCGCGCTCTTTTTTTGACCCTGCGACGTTTGTTACGCTGTCATCCCTGGCACCCGGGCGGTTACGACCCGGTTCCTTAACCCGGAAATCACTGGATTTTTATTATGGAAAACAAGAACACAATTATTGCCATCGTACTGATTACCGCGATCTGGTTCGGTTATACCCTGTTTTTTCCACCTCAACCCCCACAGCAGCAAGCGGGTACGCCTTCCGTTCAAGCGGAGCAGACGTCAGCGAATGCTTCTGATGTTCAATTAATGGAAGAGTCCAGGCAGAAAGCCCCAGAAAAGTTCTCAGAGGTGACCCATAGCAAAGATTTCTCTAGTGAAGAGACCGTTGTGGACACCGACGTTCTTCGTCTCACGATCAGTAATGAAGGCGGCGTGATACGTAACCTGGAAATGAAAAAATACGGGCTTACATCTGCTCCCGATTCGCCACGGGTCACACTTGTCGATTCTCCCAGCTCTTTTAATGGTACTCTTCGCCTGAGCGGTCATGAAGGTTTCGGGCTTTCCGGAAGCGCTCCGTATAGTTTTCAGAACACGGCGCGTGAACTGGTATTACAGCAGGATCAGCAGGAAGAGGTTGTTCTGGCAGCAAAGCTTGAGGGAGGGCTCGAAGTTGTCAGGGTTTATCGGTTTACAGGTGGCCACTACGACATTGAGACATCGGTCCAGTTGTTTAATCGTGGTAGCCAGCCCCTTTCCGGTAGAGCGGTCTTGTCTCTCGTTAACGGGTGGAGTGAAGACCAGAAGGGGAGCATGTACGAGTTCGCCGGGCCATCTGTTTTTGCCGAAGAGAGCCTTAACCAGGAAGATGTTGACGACCTGGGCGTTGACGGCGTTTCGTTCAGCAAGGATGTACTCTGGACAGCATTCGAAGAGAAGTACTTTGCGTCCATTCTGGTTCCGGCTTCCGGGTTTTCCCGCATTCGACTGTTACAGGACGGCCCTCGGGTTGAAAACCAGATTCTCAGTGATGACCTTGTGTTGAATCCGGGCGAGTCTACTGAGCTCAACTTCACTTTTTTTGCCGGCCCCAAGCGGGTTGACCTTTTGACATCAGTCGGTCAAAGGATTGATGAACTGGTTGATTTTGGCTGGTTTGCATTTATCTCACACCCGCTCCTGATCGCCCTTAAGTTCTTCTATGGTTACATTGGCAACTACGGGATAGCCATTATCCTTTTGACTTTCCTGATAAAGATGCTTTTCTGGCCCCTGACACAGAAGAGCTATACCTCGATGAAGTCGATGCAGAAACTGCAACCGCAGATGCAGAAGTTGCGCGAAAAGTACAAAAACGACCGTGAACGAATGAATCGCGAGTTGATGGAGCTTTACAAGACGCATCGGGTGAACCCTCTTGGCGGGTGTCTGCCGATGCTCATCCAGATCCCGGTCTTTTTTGCCCTGTATAAAGTATTGTTGTTTTCAATCGAGCTGCGCCATGCGCCGTTCATGCTCTGGATAACCGATCTTTCAGCCAAGGACCCTTATTACGTAACGCCCCTGATTATGGGTGCCAGTATGTTTGTCCAGCAGAAAATGATGCCGACCCAGATGGATCCGAATCAGGCGCGCATCATGATGATGATGCCGGTTATCTTCACGTTCATGTTCCTTAACTTCCCTTCCGGACTGGTCATTTACTGGCTGGTTAACAACCTGCTTACGATTGGCCAGCAGTACCTGATTAATCGCAAGGGGGCAGAGGCAACGTGAATTACCTTGCTTCACTCATTCGGTTACGACAGAGGGGTGATGACCCCGAGTCGGCCGTTGAGGCGGCACTAAGCTTTTTCAAGTGTTCTCGTGCCGAAGTTGAGGTGCGCATTCTATCGCCCGGTCGGCAGGGGGTCCTCGGTTTCGGGCGTCGCGACGCCGAGGTCGAAGTTGCCCTGGTCGATCGCGCCTATATCGCACGCCACTTGTGTGATCTCCTTTTGCAAAAAACGGGATGGTTGACCGAGGTCACCGTTTCGCAAAGCAGCAACCAGATTGAACTTCAGATTGAATCAGACTCGTCCGCCCAGATCATTGGAAAGCACGGACAGACCCTCGACGCCCTGCAGTTTCTGGTCAACAGCATGACCGATCGCCTCTGTCCCGGCGAAAGTTTGTTGCTTCTCGATACCGGCGGCTACCGTCAAAAGCGCCACAGCTACTTGCGCAGCCTCGCCAGCAAGCTTTCTGCCAAGGTACGCAGTTCGGGAAACAGGGTTACGGTGGAGCCTCTGCCGCATCACGAAAGACGACTTCTGCACAGTTTTTTCAACGACCAGCGTGGCGTATCTTCCGCCTCAATTGGTCGAGGCCTTGAGAAGCGGATTGTTGTAACCCCTGAGGGGTAGGTATGCATAAGGACACGATTATTGCCCCGGCAACCCCTCCGGGCGAAGGGGGGGTCGCCATCGTTCGCCTTTCGGGCCCTCTCGCTGAACCCTGCCTTAACCAGGTTTTTGTGCCCGCCTCGGGCAACACCCCTCTTTCGTCACACCGCCTTGTTCTTGGAACGGTAGTTTCTCCCGAGGGACGCGTCATTGATGAAGTGATGGCCGTTGTGATGCGTGCGCCCAGGTCTTACACCGCAGAGGATGTCGTTGAGATACACTGCCATGGCAACCCGCTTGTGGTTCGCCAGATTGTCGATACCTGCCTTCAGCACCAGGTGCGCCTGGCACAGCCCGGAGAGTTTACCTTGCGTGCCTTCCTTAATGGCCGTCTCGACCTCAGTCAGGCCGAGGGGGTCATCGATCTGATCCAGGCTAACAGTGAACGCGCCGGAAGGGTCGCCGCTGCCCAGCTGGAGGGAGAGTTGTCACGTCGCATTCATTCCTTACGCGAGCCCCTGTTAAAGCTTCGCTCGCTGGTTGAAGCTTATATCGACTTTCCCGAGGAGGATATCCCCGAAGATCCTGCTTTGGTCTTGGCGCCAGCACAAGAGGTTCTCGACAGTATCGGGTGTTTATGCGCCAGCTTTGATCAGGGGCGTATCATTCGTGACGGTCTCGGGGTTTTGATTCTGGGCCGTCCCAACGTCGGCAAGAGCTCCCTTCTGAACGCCCTTGTAGGTGAGTCCCGGGCCATTGTTACCGACATCCCCGGTACGACTCGCGACGTGCTCGAGGAGACGATCACCCTGGGCGGCTTGACGGTTCGCCTGATGGATACTGCGGGTATTCGTTCATCTGTTGATCCTATTGAGCAGGAGGGCGTGCGCAGGGCCCAGGGCAAGCTCGATCAGGCCGACCTGATCCTGCTGCTCATCGACGGGAGTCGCTCCCTCGTCAAGGAAGACCACGACCTGCTCGAACTGTGTCGCGAAAAGCCTCTACTCATTGTCCGCAACAAGTCAGACCTTGGCCTGTTGCCGCTTTCCGGGCCATGGTCAGCTTTCGAGTCTGTCGACATCTCGGCGCATAGTGGTGCGGGGATGGATTCCCTGCGAGGCAAGATTGTTGGCCGAGGTGGAGGCGAGGGCTCGGGTTCCACGGAGAGCTTTTTTCTCTGTGATCGTCGCCACCTTGAGGCCTTGACCATGTGTGCTGACGCCCTGCAGCGTTTTTGTTCGGAGTGGGGGCATTTGTCGCTGGACCTCCTGGCACTCGACCTTCGCGAGGCCCTTGACCACCTTGGCGTGATAACCGGGGAGACGACGCCCGAAGAGGTTTTGAACACAATCTTTTCTCGGTTTTGTATCGGCAAGTAACTCAATGTTCCACGTGGAACATTAGCGGTACAGAGGTAAGTCATGAACTACGGAACAGAATACGATGTGGTTGTGGTTGGTGCCGGGCACGCCGGGTGTGAAGCTGCTCTGGCCGCCGCTCGTATGGGGTGTCGCACGCTGCTGCTGACAATCCAGCTCGACGCGGTCGCAATGATGTCGTGCAACCCTGCAATCGGAGGGTTGGCAAAGGGTCACCTGGTTAAGGAAATCGATGCCCTTGGTGGGGAGATGGCAAAAAATATCGATGCGACCGGCATCCAGTTTCGCACTCTGAATACCAAGAAGGGCCCCGCTGTTCGAGCGTCGCGTGCCCAGGCTGATCGTATGAGGTACCGCGGTCGGATGAAGCAGGTGGTCGAACAGACGCCGGGGCTCGACCTGAAGCAGGGTGTCGTCACGTCGTTATGTGTGGATGGTGAGCGCGTAACCGGCGTGGAGACTCGCGAGGGGTTGGTGTTTCCCGCCCGTACGGTGGTGTTGACAACCGGTACGTTTATGCGCGGACTGATCCATGTCGGCATGCAGAACTATCCGGGGGGAAGGGCCGGGGAGCCGCCTTCGTTGGGGCTGTCCGACCAGTTGCGGAGCCTTGGGTTTGCAGTGGGTCGCTTGAAAACCGGGACCCCGGCTCGTCTTGCCGGGCGCAGTATCGATTTCAGTCGGCTTGAGGAGCAGCCAGGAGATGATCCACCGCGGCCGTTTTCGTTCGAGAACCGGGTCATTACACAACCGCAGGTACCGTGTCACATCACCCATACCAATGCTCGCACACATGAGGTGATTAAAAACAGCCTCGACCGGTCGCCTCTGTACTCAGGGGTGATCGAGGGTATCGGCCCGCGCTACTGTCCTTCGATAGAAGACAAGGTGGTGCGTTTCCCGGAGAAGGAGCAGCACCAGATATTTCTCGAGCCGGAAGGGCTCGATTCAGACGAGATCTACCCGAACGGGATGTCGACCTCGTTGCCCCCGGACGTGCAGCTTGCTTTTTTGCGAAGTATTGAAGGCTTGGAGCGGGTCGAGATTATGCGTCCCGGGTATGCCATCGAGTACGACTTTGTAGACCCGGTGCAGCTTTACGCCACGCTTGAAACCAAGGGGATTTCGGGGCTCTTCCATGCCGGGCAGATCAACGGGACATCGGGATATGAAGAGGCGGCAGCACAGGGCCTTGTCGCAGGAATTAACGCGGTGCTCAAGGTTAGGCAAGACGAGCCTCTAATTATTACCCGTGACCAGGGGTACACGGGAGTGTTGATCGATGACCTTGTGACGCTCGGCACCAGCGAACCGTATCGCATGTTTACCTCGCGCGCCGAGTACCGGCTTCTGCTGCGAGAAGACAATGCGGATATGCGGTTGACGCCGATGGGGCGGCATGTCGGCCTGGTCTCGGACGCGCGCTGGCAGCGCTTTGAATCTAAATGCAGCGATCTGGAGCGCGGACGCGTTATCGTTGAAGAGGGTAAGTTGTCCCCTGCGGACAGGGGTGGTATGGAGGTCCTCGGAATCGATCAGCTGAAAAACGGTCAAAGCTACCTGGCGCTGCTGCGAAGGCCCGAGGTGACCATCGAGCAACTGGCGAAACTCTCTCCATCGCTGGCCGAGCTCGACGCAGAGGCGCTGGAGCAACTGCAGATTGAAACCAAGTACGCCGGCTATATCGAGCGGCAGTTGGAGCAGGTCGAGCGCGCCCACCAGGTCGAGAAGGTAATCATCCCGGAAAACTTCGACTATCGGAAGGTTGCAAGCCTGTCAAGCGAGGTGGTGGAGAAGCTCGAAAAGGTGCGACCCGCAACCCTCGGACAGGCCTCACGTATTTCAGGTGTAACGCCCGCGGCGATCGCCGTGCTTGCCGTGTTGCTGCGAGGCCGCTGATGGATGCGGAGGCGCAGCTACAAAAGGGTCTGGACAGGCTCGGCGTCAAGCTATCCGCGGCGAGATGCAGGCAGCTCCTGACGTACCTCGATGAGCTGTGTCGCTGGACCGAACGCATTAATCTCACGGCCATACGCGATCCCGAAGAAGGGGTTGAAAAGCACCTGCTCGACTCCCTGACACTGGTAACCATGCTGCGCGGCGACGAGCGTTTGCTCGATATCGGTTCCGGCGCCGGGTTGCCAGGTATACCATTGAAGATCGCACTCCCGGGGCTTGAGCTCGTGTCGCTTGATGCGGTTGAAAAGAAAATAGTGTTTCAGCGCCATGTCGTGCGCAAACTCGACCTGAAGGCAAGTCTGCTGCATGGACGAATAGAGCATATGGATGGTGTTGCCGACTACCGTCAAGGTTTCGAGGTGGTCACGGCAAGGGCGTTTACCTCGCTGGAAAAGCTTCTGGATTTGGCCCGGCCCATGTTGAAACAGGGTGGTCGGGTTCTGGCGATGAAGGGCCCGGAAGGGGATGCTGAGTGGCAGCATTGTGAGAAGGTTTTGCCGCAGTGGGTTTGTACGGAGGTCAAGCGGCTTCAATTGCCTTTCAGTGGCGCAGAAAGACGGGTGTACGATCTGGTCTTCAAAGGCGATGACCACTAGATATTGTGGTCTGCAAAAAAGCGCTCTCAACCTGTTGTAATTTCCTGAAAAACAGCTTTCGGGGTGGGGATTTTTGCCTTTGCTCGCCGTGACGCTTGTGCTACCCTTTCGAGCTCTGTTCAAGCGGCATATGTTAAGGAGAAAAACATGGGGCGGGTGTTAGCCATAGCCAATCAAAAAGGCGGGGTCGGAAAGACCACGACCGCCGTCAATCTGGCCGCCTCACTGGCGGCTGCTGAGAAACGTACCTTGCTGGTCGATATGGACCCTCAGGGCAACGCGACCAGCGGTATCGGAGTCGACAAGGCTTCACTTCAGGGCACTATCTACCATGCCCTGATCGGAGAGGCTGAACCTAAGGATGTCCTGGTTCACACGATACTCGATGCACTCGACCTGCTGCCGGCTACCACCGATTTGATCGGTGCCGAAGTTGAGCTGATTACCGCGTTTGCGCGGGAATCAAAACTTCAGAGCGTGCTTGAGTCGTTGCGCGACGACTATGACTACGTGATCATCGACTGCCCGCCTTCACTCGGTCTGTTGACGGTCAACTCTCTGACTGCCGCCGACAGCGTGCTGGTGCCACTGCAGTGCGAATTCTTTGCCCTGGAGGGTCTGAGCCAGCTGATGAGCACCATCAAGTTGATTCAGCGCGACCTCAATCCGAAGCTGGAAATTCAGGGAATTATACTGACCATGTTTGACAGTCGCAACAACCTGTCCCACCAGGTCACCGAAGAGGTGCGCAACCATTTCAACGACCGGGTGTTCGAGACCATGATTCCACGCAACGTACGCTTGTCCGAGGCTCCCAGCCATGGGTTGCCGGCGCTGCTCTATGACGCGTCTTCAACGGGTTCGGCGGCATATCTTCAGCTTGCGCGCGAAGTTATCGAGGTAGGAGCGTAACACGGTATGGCAAAACGACCCGCACTCGGAAAGGGCATCGGAGCCCTGCTGAACACGACCACCCAGGAGGGAGGGCGGAAGTACTTCCTCTGTCCTATCGAAGAGCTCAAGCCGCATGCACAACAGCCTCGCAAGACCTTCGACAGCGAAAGCCTCGAAGAGCTGGCGGCCTCGATACGAGAAAAGGGCGTGATACAGCCCCTGGTCGTACGACGGCAGGATGACCATTATCAGATTATCGCCGGTGAACGCCGCTGGCGGGCGTCGCAAAAAGCCGGGCTCAAAGAAGTGCCGGTCGTTATCCAGGATGTCTCGGAAGACTGGGCCCTGGAGATGGCGCTGATCGAGAATATTCAGCGTGAGGACCTCAACCCGATCGAGGAGGCCGACGCCTATCGCAACCTGATGGACAGTTTTGCCCTGACCCAGGAAGAGGTGGCCAAGAGGGTCGGCAAGGAACGCTCGACCGTCGCCAACGCGTTGCGTTTGCTGCGTCTGCCGCAGAAGCTTCAGGCCGATGTTACGGCAGGAGCGCTCAGCATGGGTCATGCGCGAGCCCTGCTCGCCATTGAGGCGGAAGAAGATATCCTTGAGGCGCGTGAACAGGTGTTGAAGAAGGGGTTGTCGGTGCGCGATACCGAGGCCCTGGTCAAGAAAATCAAAAGTTTCGGGAGCCAATCCAGGCCGGCGAAGAAGATCGGGGCGAAAATTGACCCGGAATTGAAACACCTCGAAGATCGTCTTCAGCAGGCGCTGGGAACCCAGATTAAGATCCTGCCCCGAGGCAAGGGCGGAAAGCTGGAGGTGACCTTTTATTCCCCGGATGACCTCGAGCGCATTCTCGAACGTCTCAAGGTGAACTGAGGATCAAAGCAGGTTATTTTCAAATAACTGAACAGATAACCGGATGCCCTGGCGCATACCGGAAACATGGAGAGATAAGATCATGACGATGAAAAAAGAAAAGCCGATTGAAAAAACCGACATCAAAGCGTTTCTCGGACCGGGCAGCCAGTTTGAGGGTAAGCTGGTCTTTGATGAGATCGTCCGCATGGACGGTACGTTCCGCGGCGAGGTTTCCTCCAAGGATGTCCTGATCGTTGGTGAGACGGCCAACGTGGAGGGTGAGATCAACGTGGGGACGTTTATCCTCAGTGGTCGCTTCAAGGGTAACGTCAAGGCGGCGACTCGAGTTGAGTTGCGCGCTCCGGCCCAGGTCGAGGGCAATATAGAAGCACCCAAGCTGATGGTTGAAGAAGGTGTTATTTTCAATGGCCAACTTGCGATGCCGGGTGGTAGCAAGGCCGCGGTGATCGCCGAAAAATAAACCCCGATTAATGAGTTCGCGATCTCTGCCAAGAGGGGCGCGGTTAGGGGTTGACATGCTTTTAGCACTATGGTAGCAATGCCCTGCTTTGCTCCCTGAAGCTTTTTTTTTGGCCCTTACAAGATGTATACAGTATACCGATGACCGGCCCTAACCGGTCTCATGAGGTGTGCCCGTGATCAGTATCGATTTCACAATCATTATTCAGTTTATCAACTTCTTTCTGTTGATCTTCTTGCTCAACATGGTGCTCTATCGCCCGTTGCGCAAGATGCTCGAAGAGCGCCAGTCAACCATTGAGGGTGGCCACGCACGCGCCCAGGAGCTGGAGTCACAGATCGAAGAAAAAATGGCCCGTTACCAGGAGCGTCTCCAGGAGGCTCGCAGCAAGGGCGCCCAGGAGCGTGCAGCCCTGCGTGGAGAAGCACAGGCCGAAGAGGCCAAGCTGCTTGGCTCTGCTCGCGAAAAGGCCACTGAGAAAATTCAGCAGATGAACAGCAAGATTGCTGATGAAGCCACGGCGGCTCGTGATGCTCTCAAGAAGGAAACCGACGCCATGGCGACTGAAGTCGCGTCGAAAGTACTGGGGAGAAAATTGTCATGACTCGGTTGCAACGTAATGTGGTCATATCCGTTCTGACTCTTTCCGCGTTGGCCTGTGCCACGGTTGCTCTTGCTGCTGGTGGTGGTGACGGCCATGGCGGTGGTTTACTCAAGGACTTCCTCTGGCGCATCCTGAACTTCGTCGTAATGTTCGGGTTGCTGGCCTACTTTGTCACCAAGCCGTTTAAGCGCGGCATGGCCGATCGCCGCGAAGCGATCGAAAAGTCTCTGGAAGAGGCCCGCAAGGCCCAGGCCGAAGCAGAAGCAAAGTTCGCCGAGTATGATGCAAAGCTGGCTGCGGCCAATGAAGAGATCGAAGAACTGACCAAGGCGATGCGTCGTGAAGCAGAGCTTGAGCGCGACTCGATTCTTGCGAACGCCAAGGAGATGGCTGCCAAGATCGAAGAGGATGCCGATCGTAACGCCAGTCTCGCTGTCGCCAAGGCTCGCTCCGAGCTGCGCCAGGAGGCTGCTGCGTTGGCCGTGTCTCTGGCCAAGGACCTGCTGGAGAAGAATTTCACCGCCGATGACCAGAAACGCCTGGTTGACGAATATATCGAGAAAGTAGGGGGGCTACAGTGAGAACGAGCGCGATTTCCCGCAGATACGCCCGCGCCCTGGTCGACCTTGCGGTCGAGCAGAAGGCGGTCGATACCTACAGTGAGGAACTGGTCGGGCTGGCAGCCGCTTTCGAGCAGGAAGAGATGTTGCGTCTGATCCTGGAAAGCCCCACCTATCCGTTGGAAAAAAAACAGGCCATCCTGACCGACCTGGGCAAGGCGCTCAAGCTTTCCACAGGAATGCAGAATTTCATCGGACTGCTGATGGAAAAAGGGCGTATCGATCAGCTCGCCGTGATCGGCGATGACTACCGCCGCCTGGCGGACGAACGTACCGGCGTAGTCCGTGCCAGGATTATCAGCGCACAGGAAATGGCCGACAAGCAGGAAAAGGCGATCAGCAGTGCCCTCGAGAAGCAGACCGGCAAGCGCGTGGAACTCGCGGTTGCGACTGACGCGTCGCTCCTCGGTGGTCTGCAGGCCGAAATTGCGGGGCGCCTGTTCGACGGCAGCCTGCGCTCTCAATTAAAACGAATCGAAGATACCTTAACGAAGGGGTGATAGAGTCTTATGGAAATCAGAGCAGAAGAAATCAGCGCAATTATTCGTAAGCAGATCGAGGGCTTCGGGCGCGAGGTCGAAGTCAGCGAAACAGGTACGATTATTTCCGTGGGTGACGGTATTGCCCGTATTCATGGCCTCGACAAGGCCATGGCGGGTGAACTCCTGGAATTCCCCGGCGGAACCATGGGCATGACCCTCAACCTTGAGGAAGATAACGTCGGTGCAGCGATTCTTGGTGAGTCTGAGCACATCAAGGAAGGCGACACCGTCAAGCGTACCGAGAAGATCGTGCAGGTACCGGTTGGCGAAGCGCTGCTTGGCCGCGTGGTCAACGGCATCGGCGTACCGATCGACGGCAAGGGTGAAATCGACACCAAGGATTTCAGCCAGGTCGAAATCAAGGCTCCCGGTATCGTCGCGCGTAAATCGGTACATGAGCCGATGCAGACCGGCCTCAAGGCGATCGACGCGATGGTTCCGATCGGTCGTGGCCAGCGTGAGCTGATCATCGGTGACCGTCAGACCGGCAAGACCGCGGTCGCAATCGATGCCATCATCAACCAGAAGGGCCAGGACGTCGTGTGCATCTACGTCGCCATCGGCCAGAAGCGTTCCACGGTAGCCCAGGTGGTCGACAAGCTTCAGCAGCACGGCGCCATGGACTACACCATCGTCGTTTCGGCGTCGGCTTCCGACCCCGCACCGATGCAGTTCATCGCTCCCTACACCGGCGTTACCATGGGTGAATACTTCCGTGACAACGCCAAGCACGCCGTCATCATCTACGATGACCTCTCCAAGCAGGCCGTCGCCTACCGCCAGCTTTCGCTGCTGCTGCGCCGTCCGCCGGGACGAGAAGCGTATCCCGGTGACGTCTTCTATCTGCACAGCCGTCTGCTCGAGCGTGCCGCCAAGCTCAACGACGACATGGGCGCCGGTTCGCTGACCGCCCTGCCGATCATCGAGACCCAGGCCGGTGACGTTTCGGCGTACATCCCGACCAACGTTATCTCGATTACCGACGGTCAGATCTTCCTCGAGACCGATCTGTTCTACTCCGGTGTGCGCCCGGCAATCAACGTCGGCCTCTCGGTTTCACGTGTCGGTGGTTCCGCCCAGGTCAAGGCGATGAAACAGGTCGCCGGTACCCTGCGTCTGGCTCTGGCCCAGTACCGTGAGATGGCCGCCTTTGCCCAGTTCGGTTCCGACCTAGACGCCGCCACCCAGCGCCAGCTGAATCGTGGTGCCCGCCTGGTCGAGATCCTCAAGCAGGGCCAGTACCAGCCGCTGCCGATTGCCAAGCAGGTTCTTGCCATATTCGCTGCCAACAACGGTTATGTCGACGAAATCGAGGTCACTGACGTGCAGCGCTACGAGGTTGAGATGCTCAGCTTCCTCGAGGCCAACCACCCGCAGCTGATCAATGATCTGACCGAGAAGAAGGCGATCGACGATGAGCTTGAAGGTCGTATCAAGTCGGCTCTCGACGAGTTTAAGGGTCAGTTCGCAGCCTAAACCGTAGCTTAAAGGGTAGAGACAGATGCCAAACCTTAAGGACATAAAAAAGCGGATCGGCTCGGTCAAGAACACCAGCCAGATTACCAAGGCCATGAAAATGGTCTCCGCTGCCAAACTGCGCCGCGCCCAGGAGGCGGTGGTTGCCGCCCGTCCCTACGCCGACAAGGTCATGGACGTGATTTCCAGCCTGGCGCTGCGTGAGGACACCGAAGCCCATCCGCTGCTCAACGCACGCGGCAAGGGGCGTGCCCTGGTGGTGCTGATGACCGCCGACCGTGGTCTGTGCGGTGGGTTCAACGGCAATATCAGTAAAGCCGCCGAAAAGCTGCTCAAGGAGAACGCCGAGGGTTACGAGGCGATGGACCTGATGATCATCGGCCGCAAGGGTAACGAACTGCTCAAGCGTCGCCTCGGCGAGAAGATCGTCAAGGTGCACGAGAATATCGGTGTCGTAACCTATGCAACCGCCCAGCTGCTAGGCGAAGAGCTCGTCAAAGAGTACGTCGACGAAAAGTATGATGCTGTCTATCTGATGTACAATGCCTTCCAGAGTGCCATCACTCAGGTGATTACTGTTGATCAGCTGCTGCCGGTGGTACCCAAGGAAGTCGAGGAAGACACCCACGTCGCCGAGTACATCTACGAGCCGAGCCGCGGCGAAGTCCTTGACCAGCTGCTGCCGAAATATGTTGAAGTGCAGATCTTCCGAGGTCTGCTCGAGTCGGTGGCTTCAGAGCATGGCGCGCGCATGAGCGCTATGGACAGCGCCAGTAAAAACGCCAATGAAATGATCGGAAAGCTGACCCTGCAGTACAACCGTGCACGTCAGGCCGCAATTACCAAGGAGCTGATGGAAATCATCTCCGGTGCTGAATCGATAAAAGGCTAATTTAACGACATAGATTTTTAGGTAGACCGCTTGCGGGTGCCTAGAAGGAGGAACAGAGCATCATGAATAAAGGACGTATTACCCAGGTTATCGGTCCCGTCGTCGACGTGGAATTTGAAGCCGGGAAACTCCCTGA
>PKUI01000042.1 GCA_002869605.1 Desulfuromonas sp.
ACCTCGGTTGACCTGACTAAAACCTGGCGCGAGGATGAAAACTGGTCGACCCGCCTGCACGTCGACAGCCTTTACCTGCGCGGTCGTCACGGATCCTTGCGCTGGTCGGCAGGACGTCAGCCCTACGGTTTCGGCAATATCGTCCTCTACTCCCCTCTCGACATCATTGCTCCGTTCTCTCCCGATGCCATTGACACCGAGTACCGCCCGGGCGTTGACGCCTTGCGTATCGACTTCGCCACTCACCGCGGAGACCTGCTCAGCTACGTTACGGTCTGGGATGACGATGAATCACTCAACAGCTACCTTGCAACGGGCAGCTTCAACTTCACGGGGATTGACCTGTTGCTGATCGCAGGTCAATTGCGGGACCGTGAAATGAGCGGCATCGGTCTGGCCGGGGGATTTGGAGGGCTCGGGATCAAGGGGGAAATGAGTTGGTATCAGGGGAAGGATGTCAATACGGCGGGCGGTGATCTGCATGACGAGTTTGCAATTGCTGCCAGCGAGCTCTGGTACAGGTTCGACAACGATCTGATGTTACTTATCGAATACCTCTACAACGGCGCCGGCACAGAAGATCCGTCACATTACCTACAAGCCGCCAATAGCGCAACCATCAGCGAAGGGCTCAATTCACTGCTGGGGAAAAACTACCTGTTGTTCGCCCCCTCCATCGAAATTCATCCGCTGCTGTCGCTCTCTCTGCTCGGCATCTGGAACCTCGACGATGATTCGTACCTGGTGCGGCCGCAGTTGTCGATCTCTCTGGGGGAAAATCTAGCTCTCGATGTTTCACACACCCTCAACCGGGGTTCGAAGCCACAAAAAGGAATCCTGCCGGGACTCACCACACCTCGCAGCGAATTCGGCATGTACGGAGACAGCGCCGCGCTCTACCTGCGCTGGTATTTTTAATTCCCGTCAAGTAAAGTCGACCATCCGTTCGAGTCTCTCAAGCTCCTCGCGGTTTTCACGGATCTGTTCGGTACAACAGTTCCAGATGCGATAACCTTCTAGAGAGAGCACGGTGACACCGGTGGCAAATACGGCCCAGAAGTGGGCCTCAAGCTCACCGGCAACATGATAGAAACTGTAAAAGACCAGCAGGTAGCCCAGATGCTGCCACCCGCCACGTGTATTCCCCCCTTCCATCATGCGACCAAGAGTCAGGATAATCGCCGAAAAGATATACACGAAGAGTGCCGCACTGATCAGATGGGGAGGAGGAGGAGGACCAAGCAAGTCCCAGGTCTCGGGGCTCAAGGTAGGAAGCATCCCAAAGCTGCCGTAGGCCAACAGGCTACTGAGCAGAAACAGCACCAGCAGCCACAAGCCGCGACTCGCCTGTCTCTGCAGGGAGTGTATCTGGAGCAGGAGCGTATGACGCGGGTCGTCATCGACGGGATGGGTCTCCGGTGTCTGCGACCATGTTTCGGTCATGCTCCTGCTCCTTTGGCCCGATAAACTAGGTCTTCTCAGGCGCCTCGCTCTGTATGGCCGTATCGTCGAGCCCATGGTCCTTGAGAGCTTTCACCGCCCGGTTTCGCTGCGCCACCAGCTGGTTGACATTATCAGCGATGCGCAGCAGTTCCCGGCTCGACGTTGGCATATTCACATGAGACATATCATGAACTGAGCGATCAGTAAAGTCGGCCATGTCACATAAGGTGAGAAACACCGACCGCCGCAGCAACGCCGCGACCCCACCTATCGTCAGCACCAGAACCATGGAACTGAACAGGGTCATGCGCATGCGCAACAGACCGAGGGTGCCCTGCAGTCGTGCCTCGGACAGGCCGATATCGAGGGTACCGAGAACCTTTTGTTCGGTTGAAGGGAGGTGGCATGACTGGGTACTGCAGCTTGGGTCGTTGTAGATGGGTGCGGTGATCGCCAGCATACGCTCACCGGAATCGGCGGTAAATTCCCGCGCCTGCTCCATGGCCGCAAGGAACGATGCCGGGACCTTGCCAGCATGACACTCCACACAGCCGGCAGATTTTTTATCCACAAGCTGCTTGAGTTCACCGGGGTCCTTGGAAAACATAATCAAACCCCGCTTGTTGAAAATGCGGACGTGTTCGACCTCCTGCTGCTGCCCTATATTCAGCACCATATTGTGAAGCATCTCACGGTCGTCGCTGAGCATGGCATAGCGGGTCGACTTGACAATCGTATCGGCAAGATGCGCAGCGTGCTCGATCGACACCCTGGTCATGTCGTTGCGAATGTGGCTATAGAGCAGGATGCAACAGACAATGACAAACCCGGTCACCGCAATAGAAACCGGAACGATCGCGCGAACACATAGTTTTTTCATCTTCGCCCCCTGTAAATCATTTGGCCGCACCACTCCATCTGTTGCGGATAAACAACCGTGTGGGGTGACCCGTCACCGGGCCACCCCACTGTTCGTCAATCGATATTGCGGTACATGGCCGTCGTAGCCGGTTCCGCTGATTGCCCACCTTTAAAGGCCGGAACTTTCTGTTCAACACGTTCCGGGGCTTTTTCAGGTACAACCTTCCACTCGTAGAGAATCGGCAGGCGATACAGAATCCCCCGATAGACAATGATGTAGAGTGCGAAGATGGTCAGTGCAATCACGGCCTCACGCCAATTCGGAATCTCCTGATACAGATTCCAGTTAAAGGTAATCAGAGCCGTATTCAGGCGATTCAGGACCACACCAAAGACGGTGACAAAGGCACCGATGCGAGCCAGCTTGACATTCTGGCTGCGAATAGCACCCATGAAGATGATCAGCGGCAGGATGACGCCGATTCCGAGTTCCAGCAGATACCACTGGCCCCAGCCTGTCGCCAGATAACCCCACTCGTTGTCATGTGCAACCGCAAGCAGTTTGATTGCCAGATAGGTTATCAGGCCCATGCTTGCCCCCTTGGCCAGGGCCAGGGTGATACGGTCGAGGTTTTCGCGGAAGCGCTCGTCAGTACGCCACTTCATGGTCATAGTGACAATCGTGCTGACCGCGATCACCATGCACAGGCCTCCGGGAATCGAGGAAGTGAGGAAATGGATCCACTGGAACGAAGAAGAGTACCAGAGTGGGTGGACCTTACCCGGGGCATAGGTAAAAAGCGCCCCCAGCGCACCTTGATGCAGGGTCGAAAGAATGATCCCGGCCACCGTCAGGCCGATGGTGATGCGACGGATGAAGGCCTTACCACCCTGCCAGCCCATCCATTCGAAAAAGCAGACCGAGACCTCGGCGACCTGCACAGAAAGGTAGGTCGCCACATGCCAGCCTACCAGGAACAGCACCGCAGCCGGACCGAAGGAGACCACCATCGGGTACGGAAGACGCCACGGCTGCCCCAGATCGACCATCAGGTAAACAACGGCGAAAAAGTAGCCGAGCAACCCGTTGAGCATCGCCAGACGTTCGATCGGCGTAAAGTCATGTCGCCCGAAAATCTCTACCGTCGTTCCGAGCATGAACCCAGACGCCGACAGCGGCACCATACAGAAGAGCCCGAAGCCGAGAAACAGGCCCCATGGGTAATCGTTTGAACTGTGCGTTACCGCGCCAAGCCCGAAAACAAACCGGTAAATGATCAACGGAATACCGACGGCCAGAATGATGGCCAGAATCCAGTTGAATTTGTTTCGGAAAGCCTGGTTCAAGTACTGCCCCGGGGTCAGCCCCAAAAACAGTTTCTCCATAAAACCCCATTGCTTACGTCGCTCCGGGTCGACGAACGAGTCAACCGGATTTACTCCATTATCAGTGAGCGTTTTCATTTACTTGCCCTCCTCGTGCTCAGCATGCTCCGCCTCGTGGTCATCATGTTTCTTCCCCTTGGTGGCGAGCAGATGGAATCCGGTGAACATGGCCGGCCAGATCGCCAGCACCATCGGCACCGTAGCCAGAAAATCCTTAACGTTGTTGATAATCGGGGTTTTCTGCAGTGTCGTATCGAAACCGACCTTATCGAAAGGCACGGCGGATAGATAAAGCCAACCGGTTCCACCGACTTCATGTTCTCCATAAACATAGTCGACGTATTTCCCGGGGCGGGTCTTAATGCGCTGGTGAGCTATCTTGATAAGATCACGTCTTTTACCAAAGGTCAGTGCCTCTTGAGGACAGATCTCGACGCAAGCCGGCGGCTTGCCATTCTTCAAACGGGTTTCGTGACAGAAGATACATTTCTTAACGACCGGATCAAGCACACTTGAATAGGAGTACGCCGGGACATTAAATGGACAGGCGACCATGCAGTTTCGACACCCGACACAGACCTTCGGGTTATAAATCACCGCACCTTCTTTGGTTTTGGTGTAGGCGTTAACAAAACACGACGTCAGACAGGCTGGTTCGTTGCAATGGTTACACTGAAATTTCCGATAAACCAGCTCTTTTCCGTTATTCTGGTCGTAGCGATTGACCACGGTGTAGCAATTTTCATCCGTACGCCGCTTCTGGGTACCATGATGAAACGTCTGGTCAAGAACGGAAGGATCGTCGAAAGGAATTTCCGGTTGCGGCAGCCCCTGCTCCTTGTTACAGGCGGCCTCGCAACTACGGCATCCCACGCATCGCGTCATATCGACTAGAACCCCCATGCCATCCGGGTAGCCTTCCAGGTTAGCGGCGGCTCGAGCCTTTCCCGCAGCCCCAACCGTTAGTGCCGCCCCTCCTGCCAGGCTTGCCGATAAAAACCTTCTACGGCTGATTCCACTCATTTTTCATTCTCCTCATCAACATCGAGATTAATTAGATTGCTTACTCTTTCCCGAGGCTTCCCGCGTAGAAAAGGTCTCCCTGGGGTGTCCGTTCATGACAGTCCTGACAGCCGACCGGACCGTCTTGCTGTTCGTGACATCCCAGGCAGTTCTGGTGCAGGGCACCCTTCAGGCCAGGCGTATCGAGATGGTATTGATAGGTACTACTCGACTTGGCCTGCAGAGTTTCCGCCGAAAACGGCTCCTGGGCATGACAGTCGCTGCACGCTACCGTCGCAGCAGCATGGCTGTCAGCGTGACATTCAGCGCAGTTACTGTCCGTAGTCCCCCCACCGGTGGTGTGGTGGTGACATGCATCACACTCTCCGATCTCTTCATGCATACTGTGGTCAAACATGACGACCGAAAAATATTCTCCATCGACGTTCAGGTCGACGCTTTCAGGGGTCTCCATCGCCCAGAGCGACAACGGAACAAACCATATCGCTGCGACGGCCAATGCTTTCAAAATGATTTTCTTCATCCGCGAGTTATCCATTTCTCAATTCTCCTCATTCACAAAGCGGATTTCACGTCAGACTAACTGTGCCGACCAACGGTACGATCTGCTGGCGGCGAATGAATAAATTTATAAAACAGTGGAAAGCCGACAAAAAACGCCACACAAATCAGGTATTCGAGCCCCTTGATGTAGGTGTAATAATCGACGACGGTATGGACGCGGTGAACCTCACCGATGGAACTGAACAACGTACCAAACAACTCGAGCATAGTGTCCTCCCTGGGATGCGCGCTCGCGCAACCCCGTATCAGTTATTGTGATAGCTCTTCGGCTCGAGCTTCTGCGCCGTCATCAGCCCCTTAACCCAGCCGTAAAGCATCAACATCGCCGGGATCAACTGAACGACGACGATCAGCGCACAGAAACCGACAAAAAGCAGCACCAGGATGCCGCTGGTGTAAGTCTGCGTTGTATCCACCGCCCAAACATTGGCAACCTGGGCAAAAACCATCGACGGGACCAGTAACCATTGATACTTTTTCATCTTGCTCTCCTCTCGTTTCAATGTGATTTGGTTTGCGTCGTGTCATCCTGTGAAACCTTGATTAGACACGGCTTACTTTGAAGGCTGTTAAATGCACACTGCACAACCTGACGAATCTCATCGACATCCTGCGCATCGCAGGGTTTAAGCGCATGGTAGAAGATCCCCTCTCGCCTGGCCTTGCGCGTAAGCGGCAGGGACATTTCATCGGCCACCAGGATTATGGTCAGGTCGCGGTTGCATTGTTTGAGCAACGGAATGAATTCAGCAGCCGGAAGTTCGTCGAACTCTTTACTGAGCAACACAACCTGAGCGGTGTTTTTAAGAATCCCGTACAGCGCATCTGCCGCTGACTGGGTAACCGTCACGTTGTAACCGGCATCGATGAACATCTGTGAAAATTTAAGCCGGGACTCGGGGTTCCCATCAGCTATCAACAGACCGAGCATGACCACTCCTCTTCCGTCATGAGTTCAACCCAACAGGTTACTTCTTACCCAGTTGATGGGCAGTAGCCTCCTCGGATTTGGTTTTACCTGCGGAGAACAGGCCGGAAAGCATCGACACCAGCAGCCCGATCCCCGGTATAAGTTGCATGACGACGATCAATGCAAAGAAACCAATAAACAGAAGCGTTAAGAAACCCATCTCCTCAGGGTTCTTGGCCGTTGCGGCCATTGACGTGGAAAAACTCCCCAAAAGAAGCCCCATAGCCAGTACAGACGTTTTTCCTTTCATAACTTTCCTCCTTGCTGCACCTGCAGCGGTTTGCGTTTGCAGCGATATACTGCACCTGCCATACCATAAATGAGATTTTTTTTATTTTTTAGATACTATATTGATTTTTAAGGGTTTTTTCTGAACGGAAGAGACGATAAAGATGAGGAGAACAGGACAGGTGTATAGATGAAATATACACCACAAACCCCGCAAAACAGACAATTAGCGACAACTAATTAAAGAAACAACACCTGTGTTTTCAGCATGTTATAACCTTAAATCGCTGTGTATATTTTTTCATACACCCAAACATCTGCCTCGATTTTTTGTGTAAACCAGTTGTATTGTCTGTACGTCTATAATAAGAATATGTTAATCTTCGTCAGGCGAATTTCGGGGGTCTTTAAATGAACACAGCGCACATCATGATCATTGACGACGAAAAGGTTATCCGGGAGGGATTGCGAAGAATCCTTGAAGCTGAAGACCACACCACCGAGTTGTGTGCCAGCGGCAGCGCGGCTATGGATAGAATTCAAAACATCGATGTCGACCTGATTATCACCGACCTGAAGATGCCCGGGATGAGTGGCATTGACGTACTTAAAAGCATCCGCATCCTCCAACCCGACATCCCGGTGATCATGATCACCGGCTACTCAACCGTCGACACCGCCGTTGATGCCATGAAGCATGGCGCGGCCGACTATATTACCAAGCCCTTCACCCCTGAAAATATTCTCAAGTTCGTCAAGCGAGCCTTTGAACAAAAATCAGTCATCCCTGAAGACCTTTACCTGAAGAAGGAACTCCGCGATCATCACGGATTTGAAAACTTTATCGGTGAAAGCCGCGACATGCAGAAGCTCTATCGACGCATTCTGCAGGTATCCCAAACAGACAGCACCGTCCTGATCACCGGAGAAAGCGGAACCGGCAAGGAACTTGTTGCCAAGGCCATCCACAACAACAGTGGACGTCGCGAGCAACCTCTGGTTGCCGTTGACTGTACGGCGCTTTCGGAAAACCTTCTGGAGAGCGAACTGTTTGGGCACATCAAAGGCTCCTTTACGGGAGCGCTGCAGTCCAAAACCGGGCTTTTCAAAGTCGCCGACCAGGGCACCCTGTTTCTCGACGAAATATCCAATCTCAGCTTACGTACCCAGGCCAAGCTGCTGCGCGCCCTCCAGGAACGGGAAGTCACCCCCATCGGTGGGACACGCCCCCTCCCTGTCAACATCCGGCTGATTGCGGCCACCAACCGCAATCTCAAGGAAATGGTCGAGGCCGGAGATTTCCGCGAGGACCTCTATTTCAGGCTGAATATTATTCCGATCGAACTTGTCCCACTGCGCGAACGCAAGTCGGATCTC
>PKUI01000134.1 GCA_002869605.1 Desulfuromonas sp.
AGGTCTGTCCCTGTGACGAAACAACCGTCAGGCAGGCACCGTTAACCGCGATACTGTCACCGACCTTGACCTCGGATAGCGGCAGGCGGGTCTGCACCGTGACCACGGCGCCCCCCTCTCGCTGCTGGACACCTTGCACGGTGCCGACATCTTCGATCAAACCGGTAAACATGACGAAACGTCTCCCTCAACGACCATATCACAGCCACACTGCCGGTAACGCACGTTCGTCAGCAAGCGGCTATCGGCCATAAGCTTGGGCCCCGCTCCGGCAAACAGGTGCACCCCATCGTCGCCGGCGTAGAACTTCGGTGCAACATAGATTTGCACACGCTGCACAAGACCCGAACGCCACATACCAGAGGCAAGACGCGAGCCTCCCTCCAGCAAGACGTAAAGATAATCACGGCGTCCAAGCTCGCGGCAGAGAGCAGTCAGGTCAACCTGCCCCGCAGCATCGGCTGCGACACGCAAAATAGTTGCCCCAGCACGCTGCAACCGCTCGACCTTTTCCGGATCGGCTTCGGCCGTGGTTGCGATCAGTGTCTGTACCCCGTCGTCCAGCGCGAGCAGAGGCGCGTCTTCGGGTATCTGCAGTTTCGAATCAACGACAATCCGGTCCGCACTACGCCCACCCTCCGGCAGACGTGTCGTCAACCTGGGGTTGTCGGCCAGCACCGTACCAATCCCGACCATGATGGCATCGACCCGGTCACGAAGGCGATGAACCTGCTCACGGCTCTCGGGAGAGGAGACCCAGCGTGAATCACCGCTGCGCGTGGCGGTAAAGCCATCCAGGGTGATGGCTCCCTTGTGAATCACCAACGGCAAACCGGTCGTCATGTGACGGGCAAACGGGGCAATCAGGTCGCGACACGCATCTTCAAGAATACCCTCTGTAACCTCGATACCGGCGGACTGTAGTTTGGCAACACCGCGACCAGCAACCTTGGGATTGGGGTCACGGGTACCGATAAACACACGCGCAATACCAGCACGGATGATCGCCGCGGTGCACGGTCCGGTGCGCCCGGTGTGACAACAGGGCTCGAGAGTCACATAGAGATCGGCACCACGGGCCTTATCACCCGCCTCCTGAAGCGCAAACACCTCGGCATGTGGATCGCCTGCGCGGGGATGATACCCCCCGCCAATGATCTTCTGATCACGGACGACCACTGCACCAACCGGCGGGTTCGGCCGTGTACGTCCTTCTCCGCGGCACGCCAGATCGAGAGCTGCCTGCATAAATGCGCTATGCGATCGCGTCATCACTCACCGTACCATGGGCCTATGCTCACCCCCGGGGAGAATTCCCTTTTTCGGCCCTGGCCAGGATCCCCTTGAGTTCGAGCATGAATTCGTTGATATCCTTGAACTGACGATAGACGGAAGCAAAACGGACATAAGCGACCTGATCGACCTCACGCAGGGCATCCATGACCGCCTCGCCAATACGGCTGGCATCGATCTCCCGCTCTCCACTTTCCTGCAGGGCAACCTCAAGACGGTCGACCATTTTTTCGATCGTAGCAATCGACACCGGGCGCTTTTCGCAGGCACGCTGCATGCCGGCAATGATCTTCAAGCGATCGAAAGTCTCACGCCGACCATCTTTCTTAACCACCAACGGCAGGCTCTCTTCAACCCGCTCGTAGGTGGTGAAGCGGCGTTCGCAGTCAATGCACTCACGCCGCCGGCGAATATTGTTACCCTCCTTGCCCAACCGCGAGTCGACAACCTTGGTATCGGCAAAACCGCAAAACGGGCATTTCATGGGCGATCCTCCAGGGTGATGCTATTCCCGTCAAACTGGCGTGTCTCGATCTGCGCCTCGGCAAGCATCTCCTTGCCAAGCTCATCGGGGTAGCCCGAGAGGTAAACCACCGTGCTGATACCGGCGTTAATCAGCATCTTCGCACAGATCACGCACGGAAAATTGGAACAGTAGAGGGTCCCGCCACTGATGTTCACACCGTGCTTGGCCGCCTGGATGATGGCATTCTGCTCGGCATGCAGCCCACGGCAAAGCTCGTGTCGCTCTCCCGACGGCACCTGGAGTTTCTCTCTCAAGCACCCCGCCACGTCACAGTGGGTCACCCCGGACGGTGTACCGTTGTAGCCGGTCGCGAGCACGTTTCCACTTTTGACGATAACCGCACCGACCTGGCGACGCAAACACGTCGAACGGGTTGCCACCAGACGGGCAATCCCCATGAAGTATTCATCCCAGGTCGGTCGCGTATCCATGGTTACTTGAGCCGGTGTGCGTAGAGAGGGAACGAAGTGCACAAATCGCGCACCTTGACGCGGATATTAGCGAGTTCCTTGTCGTTACCGACATTGCCCAGCGCACGTGCGATCCACTCGCCGATCTGTTGCATCTCGGGCTCCTTGAGGCCACGTGTCGTCGAAGCCGGGGTGCCGATGCGGATCCCCGAGGTCACAAAGGGCGAACGGGTATCGAACGGTACCGCGTTCTTGTTGGTGGTAATCCCGGCAGCCTCAAGGGTTGCCTCGGCTTCTTTACCGGTCAGCTCGGTGCCGGTAAAATCGAGCAACATGAGGTGGTTGTCAGTGCCACCGGAGACCAGCTTGAAATCATGTGCCATCAGCGTCTCGGCAAGCACCTTGGCATTTTTGACCACCTGCTGTGCATAGCTCTTGAATTCGGGCTGCAACGCTTCCTTGAAGGCGACGGCTTTGGCTGCAATCACGTGCATCAGCGGTCCGCCCTGGATTCCCGGAAAGATATTGCTATTGAGCTTTTTAGCCTGTTCTTCACAGCACAGGATCATCCCACCACGCGGCCCACGCAGGGTCTTGTGGGTAGTCGTCGTCACGTATTCAGCGTACGGGACCGGGTTGGGATGCTCACCGGCAGCGACCAGACCGGCGATATGAGCCATATCGACCATGACCTTGGCTCCGACCTCATCGGCAACCTTGCGGAAGGCTTCGAAATCGATAATCAGCGGATAGGCACTGGCACCAACCACGATCAGTTTCGGCTTGTGCTCGCGCGCCAGGGACGCTACCTCGTCGTAATCGATGCGCCCGGTTTCCTTATCGACACCGTAGGCGACGATATTGAACAGCTTGCCGGAGAAGTTGACCGGTGAACCGTGAGTCAAATGGCCACCATGAGCGAGATTCATGCCGAGCACGGTATCCCCAGGCTGACATTCGGCGAAATAGACCGCCATATTAGCCTGCGAACCGGAGTGCGGCTGGACGTTGGCATGTTCGGCGCCAAACAGCTCACAGGCACGTTCGATGGCAAGCGTCTCAGCCTGGTCGACAAATTCGCAGCCGCCATAGTAGCGCTTACCAGGATAGCCTTCGGCGTACTTGTTGGTCAAAAGAGAACCCTGTGCCTCAAGAACCCGCTCACTGACAAAGTTCTCGGAAGCGATAAATTCAAGGCTGTATTCCTGGCGCTCAGTCTCCTTGCGGATGGAGGCTGCAATTTCAGGGTCAAAATCTTTAAGCAGCTGCGACATCTGTTCGATCTCCTTTTACATCCAACGCCCCTGCGGCACTGGTATTGATTCGGGTATACATCAAAAATAAAAGGGCAGGCACCAAGCCTGCCCTGATTGGTGTCAAAGCGTTCCGTTCCTGAGCTGTTTCTCGATCTCAGCAATCTTGTCAAGCCGGCGTTGATGCCGTCCCCCTTCGTAAGAGGTGTCGAGCCAGATATCGACCAGTTTACACGCCTGCTCACTGCTGAGGATCCGTCCCCCCATGACCAGGATGTTGGCGTCATTGTGTTCACGTGACATCTGGGCGGTAAACTCATCGTTCACCAAGGCGGCACGTACCCCCGGGAACTTGTTGGCGACGATCGACATGCCGATGCCGGTGCCACAGATCAGAATACCCTGTTCGGCTTCGCCCTTCGAGACAGCATGCGCAACCTTTTCGCCAAAATCGGGGTAATCTACCGAATCCGGGCTGATCGTCCCAAGGTCCTCGACCTTGAGCCCACGGCTCATAAGGGCCGTCTTGATCGCATCCTTGAGTTCCAGGCCACCATGGTCACTTGCGATAACCAGCATCGTCATCAGACCTTACGGAACAGCAGCGTGGCGTTGGTCCCACCAAAGCCGAAGCTGTTCGAGATAGCGACATTAACTTCAGCGTCGCGCGCCTGATTAGGCACATAATCGAGATCAAGTTCCTCGTCAGGCTCGTCATAGTTGATGGTTGGCGGAATCACCCCGTTCTGCATGGTAAGCAGGGAGTAAACCGCCTCGATACCACCGGCAGCACCGAGCAGATGACCAGTCATACTCTTGGTCGAGCTGATCATGACCTTTTTCGCGTAATCACCGAAGACCGTTTTGATCGCCATGGTCTCATAGAGATCATTGAGCGGGGTCGAAGTGCCGTGAGCATTGATGTAATCGACATCCTCGGGGTTCATCCCAGCCGTCGAAAGAGCCATCTTCATGCAACGCGCCGCCCCTTCGCCGCCCGGAGCCGGAGAGGTCAGGTGGTAGGCGTCACCGGTAAGGCCGTAACCTGCAACCTCACCGTAAATCTTGGCACCACGCTTCTTGGCCGCTTCGTACTCCTCGAGGACCACGATCCCGGCTCCTTCACCCATGACGAAACCGTCACGTCCCTTTTCAAACGGGCGGCTGGCCCCCTGCGGGTCGTCGTTGCGGGTCGAAAGCGCCTTCATGACATTGAAACCGCCCATACCCAGGGGGGTAATGGTCGACTCGGTACCACCGGCAATCATCGCGTCAGCATCGCCACGCTGAATCATGCGGAAAGCGTCTCCGATGGAGTGGGTGCCGGTCGCACAAGCAGAAACCGAAGAGAGATTCGGCCCCTTGGCACCAAAACGCATCGAGATCTGCCCCGGAGCGAGATTGATGATCAGCATAGGGATAAAGAAGGGAGAAATCTTCTTGTAGCCCTTATCGAGCATCGCCTCGTGGTATTTTTCAATGGTCGGCAAGCCACCGAGACCGGCCCCGACCAGCACGCCAACACGTTCGGCGTTCTCGTCGTTGATTTGCAGACCGGAGTCCTGCATGGCCAGCTCCGAAGCCGCCAGTGCATATTGGATAAAGAGATCCATCTTCTTGATCTCTTTTTTTTCGATAAAATCTTCCGCGTTGAAGTCTTTCAACTCGCCGGCAATGTGTGTCGGCAACGTGTTGACAGCGTCAAAGCGTGTGACCGTTCCGATCCCGGACTGGCCCTTGGTTAAAGCATCCCAGTTTTTTTCAGTGCCGGTGCCCAGCGGAGAAATGACCCCGACACCGGTTACGACAACACGACGCATGGTTAGATATCCTCGCCTGATGATGTCACGTTGAGTTCAGTAGACGCAACTACGCCCACAGCAGAGAACAAAGTAGATCACTGGTGCAGGCACGGTGAATAAGAACGCCGGGGACGAGCACGCTCATCCCCGGCAACGAACGATCAGCCGTTATCGGAAATGTACGAAACAGCGTCTTGGACAGTTTGAATCTTTTCGGCGTCCTCGTCGGAAATCTCGATATCGAATTCCTCTTCGAGGGCCATAACCAGCTCTACGGTGTCGAGAGAGTCAGCGCCGAGATCTTCCATGAAGGATGCACTATCCGTCACCTGATCTTCTTCTACGCCGAGCTGCTCAGCAACGATCTGCTTCACGCGTTCCTGGATCGAAGCCATCTTCTACCTCCTTTTGTTGATTGATATAAGCCGATCTGAGACCGGGATGTTTACATGTACATGCCACCGTTCACGCCAAGGGTCTGACCGGTTATATACCCGGCGTTATCCGAAGCGAGGAACATTACGGCATGCGCGATATCTTCAGATTAGCCGAAACGACCCAGCGGAATCTGCGCAGCCATTTCAGTACGAACCTTTTCAGACAGTTCTTCTGTCATATCAGTGACGATGAATCCGGGGGTAACGGCGTTGACCGTTACATTGCGACGCGCAAGTTCACGAGCCATCGACTTGGTAAGTCCGAGCATGCCGGCTTTACTGGCGCAATAGTTCGCTTGACCAGCGTTGCCCATCTCGCCAACGACCGAAGAGATATTGATAATCCGCCCGAAACGTTTCTTGGTCATCAGTTTAGCCGCTTCACGAGAGCAGAGAAAAGCCCCCTTGAGATTGATGTCCATGACGACGTCCCAATCTTCGTCCTTCATGCGCATCAACAGGCCATCGCGGGTGATACCGGCATTGTTAATCAGGATATCGACCTGGCCATAAGCCGCCACCGTCTCCGCAAAGAGCTTTGCCGCATCATCGCTGCTCGACACATCTCCAGGGATAGCCAAAGCTTCGCCGCCGGCTGACTCGATCTCCTTAACGACCTTTGCAAGAGACTCGGTGCTGCGTGCCGACAGGACAACCTTGGCACCCTGCTTGGCGAACTCCAGAGCGATAATACGGCCAATGCCGCGAGAAGCACCGGTTATGACGGCAACCTTGTCCTTGAACATGCGCTTATCTCCTTACAGCCCCTTGAGGCTGGCAAGATCTTCAACGTTCTGAGTCGACGTCCCCTTGGCGATACGCTTGATCAGACCACAAAGTACTTTACCCGGTCCAACTTCCACAAAGCGTTCTACACCATCCTTAGCCATTTGGGCAACTGATTCGTCCCAACGGACCGGAGCGCTGACCTGTTTTACCAAAAGTTCCTTGATACGCGCGGAGTCACTGTTCGGCGTCGCCTCAACATTCGAAACCACCGGAATGTTCAGGGAACCGACCGTAAGGCTATCGAGAACATCAGAGAGTCGCTCGCCCGCCGGGGTCATCAGACTGCAATGGAAAGGAGCGCTTACAGGCAACAGCATAGCACGCTTGGCTCCCCGCTCGCTGGCGAGAGCAACAGCTCGCTCCACCGCACCGGTATGCCCGGCAATCACGACCTGAACAGAGCTGTTGAAATTGGCAGGTGAAACCACCTCTCCCTGAGCGGCTTCGGTGCAAACCTCATCGAGATCCGCGCGATCAAAGCCCATAATCGCGGCCATGGCACCAACCCCAACGGGAACAGCCTCCTGCATGAAAGCACCTCGCTGCCGCACGGTCTTAACCGCATCGGCGAAACCGAGTCCGCCAGCCGCTACAAGAGCTGAATATTCGCCCAGAGAATGCCCCGCCACGAAATCGGGCGCCAGGCCCGTTTCCGCTTCGACCACCCGCAAGGCGGCAACACTTGCAGTCAGAATGGCCGGCTGCGTATTCGTAGTCAGTTTCAGATCTTCTTCAGGACCATTGAAACAGAGGCCGGAAAGACTCATGCCGAGGGCATCGTCAGCCTCCTCGAAAACCTGACGGGCCACAGAAAAATTATCGGCAAGTTCCTTGCCCATTCCGGCATACTGGGAACCCTGCCCGGGGAATACAAATGCAATCATTTAACTACCGTCCTTACAAAAGGCTGATGGAGCGAGTCCTCGATCACCAGCGGATCAGTGCAGACGCCCAGGTAAAACCACCACCGAAGGCATCGAGAAGAATCAGATCATTCTCTTTGATCTTGCCATTACGGTTTGCCTCATCGAGAGCAATTGGAATCGATGCCGCCGACGTATTGCCGAAGCGGTTGACGTTGATATAAACCTGCTCGTCCTTGAATTTAAGACGCTTTGCAGTCGCCTCGAGAATTCGGCGATTAGCCTGATGAGGGATAAACAGGTCTATCTGCTCACGCTCCACACCGTTTGCCGACATGGCTTCTTTGGCGACATCGGTCAGCATGCGCACTGCAACCTTGAATACTTCATTCCCTTCCATCTTGAGGAACCCGAGACGGTGATCGATAACATCCTGACTCGGAGGATGGACCGAACCGAATCCTGGCTGATAAAGCAGGTTGACGTAGCTGCCGTCTGAGTGCAGATGGGTGGAGAGAACTCCGCGGTCCCCTTCGCGTCCCTCGAGCAAAACGGCGCCAGCGCCGTCGCCAAACAGCACACAGGTGTTGCGATCTTCCCAGTCGACAGCACGAGAAAGGACTTCAGCGCCAATAACGAGAGCTTTTTTGACCTTGCCGCTTTCAATTTGGGCTACGGCATTCGAGAGCGCATAGATAAAACCGCTGCAGGCGGCAGAAACATCGTAAGCTGCGGCATTGCTTGCACCAAGCTTGTGTTGAACGATGCAGGAGGTTGCAGGCCACGGGTAATCACCGGTAATCGTACCGACGACAATCAGTTCAAGGTCTTCGGCGTTCCAACCCGCTGCTTCAAGGGCGTTACGCGCTGCGTTTACTGCCAGGTCCGAGGTATTCTCGTCATCGGCAGCGATATGCCGCTCACTGATTCCGGTCCGGGTGACAATCCACTCGTCATTTGTATCGAGAAACTTTTCCAGGTCAAAATTGGTCAGGACCTTCTCCGGCACATATGATCCGGTACCTGCAACAAAAACTTTCACTGTCAAAGACTCCTTCGTCCGTGGCCAGAAGAGACCGTTGGTAACAACTATCAGTGCTTGGCGAGTTGCTCAATCAGTCGATCATTGACCTTCTGGTCAACATAATCCCGGGCAAAACGGACCGCATTGGCGATAGCACGAGGATTCGAACCACCGTGGCAGATCATGCCGACCCCGTTAATTCCAAGCAGCGGGGCCCCGCCGTATTCGGCATAATCGACTTTCTTCTTGAACGCCTTGAAAGCCGGACGCGCCAAGAGATACCCGATCCTGCTCAGCAGGCGTTTCTTGAGTTCCACCTTCAGCATGTTGCCGATCGCGTCAGCAAGCCCTTCGGATACTTTCAGCAGCACATTACCGACAAAGCCATCGCAGACTACAACGTCAACATTGCCGTTATAGACATCACGCCCCTCGACATAACCAACATAGTTTAGAGGGAGTTCCTTGAGCAATTGACGACTCTCCCTTGTCAGCTCGTTCCCCTTCCCCTCTTCGGACCCGTTGGACAATAGACCAACCCGGGGTTCGGACTTGTTTAGAATATGCCGGGAGTAGACCTCACCCATTACCGCAAACTGTGCAAGATGCTGTGGCTTGCAATCGACATTACCACCTGCATCGAGAACGACAGTCTGGTCTTTGAGGTTAGGCATTACGGTCGCAATAGCCGGGCGATCGATCCCTTTGATCCGCTTGAGAACAAACATTCCCGCGGCCATGGTCGCACCAGAGTTTCCGGTACTGACGACCGCGTGAGCCTCTCCCTGCTTAACCAGGTCGAAAGCAACTCTTATCGAGCTATCTTTTTTCTTGCGTACAGCATCAGAGGCGGAGTCGTGCATACCAACAACCTCACTGGCCTGTTGAACTCGAACGTCCAACCCATCTGTCTGATGATTTGCCAGCTCGGCCTCAATTTTTTGCGTATCGCCGACCAAAACAACCGAGATACGCCAAAGCCGCGCAGCGAGCACGGCTCCAGCCACCTCAGCCGCGGGAGCATGATCCCCTCCCATGGCGTCGACAGCAACAATGATATGACTGTTCAAATCACAACTCCGTAGTGATCCGAACTGTTATTCTTCGCCGGTCGTTACGTCTTTGCCCTTATAGGTGCCGCACGAGGGGCAAGCACGATGGGGGGCCTTGGGCTCTTTGCATTGGGGACAAATCGAGAGGCCCGGGGCCGAAAGGGAATCGTGTGCCCGGCGCATATCACGCTTGGACTTGGATGTCTTTTTCTTAGGTACTGCCATGATGAATCTCCTTTTACTGAACCAATCGTGTCGATCGGTGCTTTATTTATGCGTCGGGCTTGAAATGTTTCAAGGCCGAAAACTTACTATTGAACGGTTCGGGATCACACTGGCATGTGCCGTGATTTAAATCGGCCCCACAATTGGGACACAACCCTTTACA
This sequence comes from Desulfuromonas sp., assembly GCA_002869605.1. The sequence goes on from PKUI01000134.1 coordinate 9,838, forward strand.
CTCTTCGGAGCAAAGTTGTTTGGACGGTAGCGCCAAAACAATCTGCTCGTATATCGTCTCACGTAAATCGATCTCGTCCCCCTCATAGAGGCTGAGACCGAGCTCATCCGCACTAAGTTCTACCCCGTCTTCATCCTCTTGAGACGCGGCAAACGCGCCATCTGGCGCAAACGTTACCGCAAAATCAGTGTCGAGTTCCTGAACAAGGGCCCCGAGGCAACGACTACAGGTAAGCTTGAAGCTGGCGTGTAAATAACCCTCTACCTCGACAATCTCATCGACCTTCAAGGCACGTAAACGATAGTGCAGCGGCTTTAGGAATGTCAGTTGCTCTCCCATAAGCCGGGCATAGCGTCGCATCGCTTCGGGGGGCTGTTCCTCGCCCTCAAGCACGGTTCCGGAATCCTTGATACGGTCAATAAAAAGACGCAAATCACCCCTCCGGTTGATGCGAGGCGGTTAGTATAAAGACTGACCTTTTAAAGTCAAGCAAAACATCGACTTGTCAAAGCCCCCCCAAAAAAGCTTTAATTAGCACTAAAAACGTATGTGAGGCAAGGAGTTTCCCTTGTCACCTGTACCCATCGACGTGAGTTTTCAGATGAATGAAAAAGGGGCTCAAATGAAAGATAACGATATGTTGAATAAGCTGCAGAATACCGCTGCGAATGAATTGATGCGACTCTTAGATATTATGCAACACTTACGCTCTCCCGAAGGCTGCCCATGGGACATCAAACAAACGTCACAATCTCTGCGCAGCTACCTCATTGAAGAAACCTGTGAGGTCCTGGATGCTATCGACGCCGATGACCCCGACTGGCTCTGTGAAGAACTTGGAGACCTGTTATTGCAGATCGTTTTTCATGCGCAAATTCACGCCGAGATCGACCTTTTCAGCATGCAAGACGTTATACACGGGATCGCCGACAAGATGGAGAGACGGCACCCACACGTTTTCGAAGGACTCCATGTCGAAAGCGAAGAACAACTAAACATCAACTGGGACAAAATCAAACATGCAGAAAAATCGACACGTCCGCAACGACAAGATGGCCTCCCCAGGGAACTCCCGTCACTGCTTAAGGCACAAAAGGTCCACTCACTAAAGTACAGCGAAAATTTAGATCAGACTTCCAACGACACGGATCTTCCCGTCTATCTGCAATCGGCCTTAAAGCAACTCGCATTAAGCAACCACACAGAGTTACAGGAGCAATTACCCACCCTTCTGTTTGAATTAACCCGCCTTGCCGAAGCAAACGACATCGATTGCGAAATGGGGCTCAGGGAACTTCTTATCAAGCAGTTAGAAAAACGACCGTCCTAGTCTCATTTACCCCCGACAAGCAAAAAATCACGCTCTTTCACACAGGTTGGTTACTTTTCCACAAAAACTGTGGAAAAGCTGTTGAAAACCTTGTGGATGTATACAATCAACCGTCAAACCGTCGACAGACAAGCAAACTGCACATTTTTTATACATGCTATTTAATCTCGTAATTTCAACAAGTTATCATATCGGGGACAGAACATGAGCAAAAGTACGCACGAACGAGCAGCTTTTATTGGTGCAGGCTAATGAAATAAGCGCCTTTTGTTAGTAATTCCACAGAAAGAAGTGCAACGATCTGTTCATCAGCGATCTTGACATGAAACGATCCCGGGCACTTGCACGCCGTTGAAGCTCTAGTAGCCTTGAATATGAAACCCCTTTCATACTTGAATAGTAGGTGCCCAATGAACGACTCACTACTTGAAGAAATCATCCGCCAGGAGGAAACGATCCACGCGCGTATATCCTCGGGCAAACACAAAGTTCGTAGTCAATTGGAATTTCGACAGCAGGAACTTGAAAAAGAATATGAAAGGCTAATAAACATTCTGAACAAGCGCTACGCAAAGAAACAAGAAAATGCCATCCGTAACATTAAGCGCAGACGAGACGAGATTGAGCTGAGCGGTAATAATATCATCCAAAATGAAACGGCCTTGTCGGACAACAAAATCAGCCAGATACTAGAAAGACTTATCACCACTCGGCTTCAGAGGGGCTCAGATGATCATAAGGATGTCCAAGGTTGAAATACTCGGCCCCAAACAAATCGCCGAGCAGGTCCTAGAAAGCCTGAGACACTGCGGGACCTTGCATCTACTCGACACGCGTGACTTACCGCACGACCACCCGACCACGTGCCTGGCGGACAACCCGGAAGTGTTAACACGCCAGCTCTTCTATCAGGATGCCCTTGAAGAGATCAACGCCATCCTCCGACAAATCCCGGAGAACGCATGCCGCATCACCTACCTTGACCACTCTGCCTTTCTACCTTCCCTACTGACTCTGAGCAAGAAACACCAGAGCGCCCTGGCAGAGCTGCAGCACCAGACACAACTGCACACCGGCACAATGCAGCGTACCCAACAGCACATTGAACTGCTCAGTGTCCTCCAGCCGCTACTTAAAGACCGAGTCGTCAACCACCGATTAAGTATGGTCGCCATTAAGCTTGCAAGTTCAGACACGCTACACAAGTTTCGTGAAGAACTGACACGTCTGTTTGACGGTGAATATGAATTGATAAGCTCTCCGCTGCCAGATCAGTCTCAGGCAATTGCTATTTTGCTACCACACTCACACTTGAGACGACTTCAGGACCTGCTTAAAAACAAACAGATCCCCAAACAATTTTCACCCACTGAGCAAAACTTTGAATCGCTAAAAGATTACGTTGACTACCTGAAGGACCTCTATAGTGACAGTGAGAACAAACTGCGCTTAAACGAAAACCAGATTCTCCAGTTCCAGAAACGCTGGGGCCCCTATTATGCGAGCTGCAAAGAATGGCTGCTTGAGCGACTCGCCATTCATTCTGCTCATTCTGGGATACAGGAGACCACCATGTGCTTCGTCATCAACGGCTGGGTTCCAACCGGCAACATTGAGCAGATGCGCACCCAGTTAGAAGAAAAATACGCTGGTGCGGTGACCCTGAACGAACTAAAAATTCATCAGCAGGAAATGGACGATGTCCCGATCATCCTTGACAACCCGGCATACTTTAAGCCGTTTGAGATTTTCACCCGGCTCTTGCCTCTACCGCGCTATACCTCAATCGACCCTACCCCCTTCCTGGGGCTTTTCTTCCCAATCTTCTTCGGGATGATCCTGGGAGATGCGGGTTATGCGTTGGTCCTGCTTTTTGCAGGCATCGCATGTCTCCTATATCTCAAACGACACCCTCTGATTCAGGACGCCAGCCGGGTCATGATCGTCTGCGCCGGATATACCGCTCTCTTTGGCCTCCTCTACGGTGAATTCTTCGGTGAACAGGGAGCACACCTGATCGGACTGCAACCGTTGATCATGTCCCGTTCCGGGACCCTGATGCCAATGCTCTATTTTACTCTGGCGGTGGGAACTTTCCATATCCTGGTAGGACTGACCCTGGGGGCATTCAAATCATTGATCCTCCGCCACCTCAAGGAAGGCGTGTTTCGTTTCATCAGTCTGCTGTTTGTGGCAGCGATGATCATTCTAGCGCTCACCTTCTTCTATCCCGAGACCGCAAACCTTCGATCTCCCCTGCTGATCGCCATCGGCATCTCGATCCCAGTTCTCATTGTCAGCGGAGGATTCCTGGCGCCTCTGGAAATGCTCAAACACATAGGGCACATCATCTCCTACACACGTATCATGGCGGTCGGAATGACATCAGTGATGCTGGCCTACGTCGCAAACCGCCTCGCGGGGGAAATCGGCTCCTTAGCTGCGGGCATCGCCGTCGCATTCCTGCTGCATCTGTTCAACCTTATACTTGGCATATTTGCACCAACAGTACATGCCCTGCGTCTTCACTATGTCGAATTTTTTAGTAAATTTTATGAAAGCGGTGGACGCCAATATGCACCGTTTAAGCGTTCGCCGTCCCAAGCAAAGGAGGAAACATGACAGACATGATCATTTCAGACAAAGTACTTCTGGCCTTTGCCGCAGCACTGGCAATCAGTGTCTGTGCAATCGCCACCGCCTGGGCTCAATCCCGTATCGGTGCCGCCGGAGCCGGTACCCTTGCTGAGAAACCTGAGCTGACGGGGATCATCATCATCCTGGTTGCGATTCCTGAAACCATGGTCATCCTCGGCTTCGTCGTCGCAGCAATGATCTTACTCGGGACCTGACATGGCCAAGGAAGAGCTGCTCAAGGCAATGAAACGACAGGCACGCCAGGAACTCGAGGAACTGCGCCGCGAGTCCCGCGAGCACCATGCCCGGCTACGCTCGGAGTATGCCGCCCGTTTGCGATTAGCGCGTGAGCAGCTTTCGGGACACCACCATCTCGCGTTCAGGCAGAAACTCGAAAACGACATTCAACAATGTGTCCATGCACAACGGGAAAAACTCACCGAGCATCGCGCCCGACTCGAACAACGCTGTCGTAACCTGGCCCGTCAAACGATGGAAAAGATCTGGCAAACCGACCGGGAGAGACTCTTCTCACAACTGCAGCATGAGCTCCCCCCCCTCAACTGGTCGCGGTACCGTGTTTCCCCCGTAGACCTGGAGTTAGCCAAGAAACTGTTCACGAAGATCCCTGTTAAAAGCGACCCCGATATACGCGGTGGCTTGGTGGCCGAGTGCACTGAACGAAACATGATCGTCGATGCGACACTGGAAACACTGCTGGAACGAATGTGGCCAGGATTGGTGCCCGAGCTAATAGAAAGCATTGCCCATGAGTGCCGAGAAGAAAGCCAGCCCACTCCATAGCCCAGGGACCGGGTATCCGGATGCCTATGTTGCTGCGCGCCTTGCTCCGAGGGTGACCGAAATCTTCAGAGCTCATAGCGACCCGCGAACAGCAGCGAACCGCTACTCCTGGCTGCAGCGCCATCGCTCAATCGAATGGAGCTACGCACAACTTTCTCAACGTCGGCGCCAGCAACTTGAGCCGATCTATCTTTATGCCGAACTGCCCATTCTGCTGACATCGATACGCTTCACAGTCTCGGGGATGCCAAGTCGAGCCGCGGAACTAATGGACTCTAGCCTGTGGAACGCCGACATCAGGCACGCCGTGCTTACGTACGCCCTTGATGAGTCACTGGCAACAGAACTTAAACACCAACTGAACTTCATGGGACTACCCCACAAGACTCTAGAAAAGCGATCCATCCACCCCTTGAACCGTCTGGAACAAAATCTCTACGCAGGCCTTTTTGCATCATACCGACAGTCATCCTCGCCCGATTTGACCAAGGATTTTTGCTCTGCACTTATCGACCTGCACAATCTCACCCGGGTATCCCGAACGTTAGAGGTAAAGCCACATCTCGGCGGGGCTCTCTTTGCGGCGGATTTCCGCTCACCCCATACCCTGAAACGCGCCTTAAATCGGGCCTACGGAAAAGCACCCACCTCCCCATCCATACCGGAAAACCACCTGCGCCATGCCTTTGCCCAAAAGCTGTTCCGACGATCTCGTACGGGAGAACACATGGCGCGTATAGGTAGTTTTCTCTGGGCAAACATGATCTTCCCGTATCACCTCCATGCCGACTCACCTCGATCCCTGGAGGAGCCATGAAGAAGATAATCTTTCTGACCCCAAGTGGTGCCTGGCCGGGCTTCGTACTTGCCGGAATGGATCAAATTTCTGCGACACCGCAGAGCGTGAAAGAGCTACTGCTCACGCAAGTAAACTCCCCAGAGATTGGACTGGTGGTTCTTGACGAACGCTTAAGTTCATCCCTACCCGAAGGACTGCTCACCCATCTGGATCATCAGTATCCTGGGAAGGTAACGATTCTTCCTTCACCGATTGCTGCCGATACGAGTTTTGCCCTAGAAGTCATCCGACAGGCAATCGGCTACCACATAAGGATTCAGGGATGAAAGGTATCATTACCCGTATCAGCGGACCGACCATCAGCACAGACATCCCGGGGCTCAAGCTCTATGACCGGGTCAGGGTTGGTAACCGGGAACTGCTCGGAGAAGTGATCCGCCTCGCCCCGAACGATGCGGTTGTTCAGGTGTACGAAGAAACCCAGGGGCTGGCCGTCGGCGAACCGGCGCAGAGCCTGGGGGCCCCGCTTTCGCTCCGCCTCGGCCCCGGAATGCTTGGGGGGCTATTCGATGGGCTACAACGCTCCTTGACAGAACTGCTCTGCGAGCAGGGACCTTTCCTGCAACCCGGCACGCTCAACTCGCTTGGGCCCGACAACATCTGGCACTTCCAATGCGAACGTCGAGTTGGCGAACAGGTCAGACAGGGGGATATCCTCGGTGAAGTCGAGGAACTAGGCTTCAAACACCTGATCATGGCCCCTAAAAGTGGGATCATTGCCGAAATTGCAAGCGGAGACTACACGGATCGGCAGGTTATCGGCCGCTACGAAGATGGTGCCGAGATCACGCTCTACCAGGAATGGCCGGTTCGTGAGCCTAGACCAAGCCAGGAAAAACACCCACCTCATGAGCCATTAATTACCGGGCAACGTTGTATCGATTTCCTGTTTACGCTCGCACGCGGGGGAACGGCCATTTTCCCCGGGGGATTCGGCACGGGCAAGACCGTACTCGAGCAGTCGCTGGCCAAATGCGCGGCGAGTGACGTTGTGATTTACGTCGGCTGTGGCGAGCGAGGCAATGAAATGGCCGACATGCTGGAGGAGTTCACGCATCTGGAGGATCCCTGGACCCAACATCCCCTGATGCGGCGAACCGTGGTCGTAGTCAACACCTCGAACATGCCGGTTGCCGCACGCGAAGCCTCGATCTATACCGCAGCCACCCTCGGCGAGTATTTCCGCGACATGGGATACAACGTCTTATTGCTGGCCGACTCCCTTTCCCGTTGGGCCGAAGCGGCACGCGAAATCTCATCGGCCCTTGAAGAAATGCCGGGAGAAGAAGGTTATCCGACCTACCTCCACTCACGTCTCGCAATGTTTATGGCGCGGGCAGGGAGTGTCACGACCCTGGGCGGTCACCAAGGCTCTCTGTCGATGGTGCTGTCCATCTCTCCTCCCGGGGGAGATTTCACCGAACCGGTCACTCAAGCCTGCCTGCGAAATACCGGTTCGTTCCTGATGCTCGACACAGCCCTCGCTCAACGCAGACATTTCCCGGCGGTCCATTGGGGGCAGAGCTTCAGTCGCTATGCGACGGCCCAGCAACAGTTAGGTCAGCAGGTTGATGAACGCTGGAATAGCCATAAGGTTCTTTGTCAGCAGCTTCTCCAGAAGGAAGAGGCGCTGCGTGAGGTTGCGGAGATCGTCGGCAAGGGGGGCCTCCAGGAGAGCGACCAGCTTATCATGACGACGGCGGAGATGATTCGCCAGGAGTTCCTCGCCCAGAATGCATTTACCGAAGATGCTTTTTCGTCCCCTGACGAAACGTTTGCCCGGATCGACACCATTCTCTCAGCTTACCTCGCCAGGCTCAAGGAGATCGAGCGTGACAGTGACCATCAGGAGAACGATCATGCGGCTGACTGAACACAGCTACACCAACCTTGCCCAGATACGCGGACCACTACTTTTCCTTGAAAAGGTTTGTGCCGTACGTATGGGGGAATCGGTGCTGATCGAAGCTCCCGACGGCAGTTTGCGGGAAGGCGAAGTCTTACATATCGACGGCGAAAACGTCATGGTACAGATTTTCGGTGAGAGCCGCGGACTTTCGCTGGACGGAACCCGTGTACGCTTTAGCGACAGTGTACGCAAGGCCCCGTTGAGCGAAGCGCTGCTCGGCAGGGTCTGCAACGGCTCCGGAGTCCTGATCGATGGCAAAGCACCCGTTATCCCCGACCGTTGGGCACCTGTCATCGGCGCACCGCTCAACCCCGCCGCCCGTGCCCGCCCACGTGAGTGTATTGAAACGGGGTTCTCCAGTATCGATGTCCTCAATACCCTGGTGCGCGGACAGAAGCTGCCGATCTTCTCCTCCGCGGGGTTGCCGTCTCAGGATTTGGTCGCCGCCCTTCTGGAACAGGCCCGTATGCCCCTCGCCAACGACATCAGTGAGCAAAAGTTTGCCGTGGTTTTCGTAGCGCTCGGTCTGACCCACCATGAATATGCGTTCTACATGCAGACCCTGGAGCGGCTTGAGACCCCCTGTACCGCCTACATCAACCTGGCCAATGACGCCGTCCTCGAGCGCCTGCTCGCACCGCGCTTCGCACTCACCTATGCCGAGTACCTCGCCTTCAGCCTCGGCTACGATGTCCTGGTGATTATTGCCGACATGACCAACTACTGCGACGCACTGCGCGAGGTCGCCACCGCACGTGAAGAACTCCCGGGGCGACGAGGCTACCCCGGGTACATGTATTCGGACCTCGCGTCGATCTACGAGCGCGCAGGACGCATCAAGGGATCCAATGGGTCGATTACTCAACTTCCGGTCCTGACTATGCCGGAAAACGACATCACCCACCCGGTTCCCGACCTGACCGGTTACATCACCGAAGGGCAGCTGGTCCTCTCTGCAGACCTGCACCGCCGTGGCATTTTCCCGCCGATCGATATCCTGCCTAGCCTGTCACGGCTGATGCAGCAAGGCATCGGTGCTGGCCAGACCAGAGCTGATCACCGGAAGGTTGCAAACAGCCTATACCGTAACTACGCCAAGGGGTGTGACCTGCGCAACCTCGAAGCCATCGTCGGCAGAGATGGCCTATCGAAAGATGATCAGCTGTTTCTCGACTATGCCGAACAGTTTGAGCAGTCGTTTATTCACCAGGAGAACGGCCAACGCCGCCAGGTCGGGCAGAGCCTTGATATCGGCTTGAAGCTCAATGCTTCCCTGAAGGGCAAGGAGACCGCATGATTCATCCGACCCGTACCAACCTGCTGAAACTTAAAGAGCGGCAACTTGCGGTTCATCGCAGTCTGGCTATTCTCAAGGCGCGGCGTCAGGCATTAATCTCGGAATTCCTCAAACTCGGAGAACAGTTCGTCGATCGTCACCAGCAGCTCTCAGATCTCTACGCGCGTTCCTTGTTGGAGTTACAAGAGATCCTTCGCCAGGAAGGGGATAATTCTCTGGCGGCCATAGCCGCTGCCACAAGCAAATTCAAAGGGATCACGACGCAGCCAGGCAACATCCTCGGTATTCCGTTCCTCACCATTCTTCCGGCAGATCAATTACCCCGCACCACAGAAGAACGGCCATTCACCGATTTCCTTCACGAAAACAGCCTGTCGCATGCGGTCGAGCTGTTCGAGGAACTGAGCATGGCAATCATCAAACATGCCGACCTGGAGAGCCGTGTGCGACGACTGTCGCTAGCCATCCGGGAGACGACCCGTGTCATGCGCACACTCGAAGACCGGATCCTTCCACGTCAGGAACAGAATATCGCGCGTATCCGCTTCTTCCTCGCCGAAAGGGAACGAGAAGGCCAGTTCCGTCTGCGCAAATTCAAGCAGCTGCAAAAAACCATCTAGCCCCCACGCCCCCGTAATCTGTTATAGTATCGCATCCAGATTACGGAGACGCCATGTCGACCCACCCCCTCAAAAACAAGCTGTTCGCCTGGTGTCTGTACGACTGGGCCAATTCAGGATTCGCCACGGTTATCCTCGCAGCGGTCTTGCCGGTCTATATAGTCAACCTGATCCCCGACGCCGGTGTCCCCCTCCCCTGGACAACTCAACCCCTCCCGGCAACCGCTTTCTGGGGCTACACCGTTTCGTTCTCGATGATGATTGTCGCCCTCGCGGCTCCGCTCTTGGGTCAACTGGCCGATCAGAACAGCTGGCGCCAAAGAATGCTCGCCCTCTTCTGCCTGCTCGGAGCCTGTTCGACAGCAGCCCTCTCATTGACCAATGCGGGTGGGTACATGCTCACCGCACTGCTGTTCGTCATCGGCAACATCGGCTTTGCCGCCGGCAACATCTTCTACAACGCCTACCTGAAGAATTTAGCCCACGGCACAGAGGCCGATCGTCTTTCGTCGAGGGGGTATGCCTTTGGTTATCTTGGAGGGGGATTGCTGCTGCTGATCGTTTTTCTGATAATCCAGAAATTTTCCTGGTTCGGTTTTTCGGACATGGGACAGGCAACGCGCGCGAGCTTCCTGCTCACCGGCACCTGGTGGCTGTTGTTTGCCATCCCTGCGCTTGTCACCCTAGGTGACAAAAACACACCAGCACCCGATGTGCATATCCGCGGCGTCTTCAAAAGATATCGCACAACCCTCGCAAAAGTCATGCAGCACCGGGAGCTGCGTCTGTTTCTCATCGCATTTCTGCTTTACAACGACGGTATACAGACCATCATCGCCATATCCGCGGTCTTTGCCCGGGACGAGTTACAGTTGTCGCAGACGACCATCCTCGGCTGTTTTCTATTGATTCAATTCCTCGCCACCCCGGGTGCGCTGTTCTTCGGACGCCTCGCTGAGAAGTTCGGCGCCAAACGCTGCGTCATCCTCAGCCTCATGGTGTTTACCGGCATCACCGCCTACGCCAGTCAAATGAGTACAGCCGCCGAGTTCTGGGGGCTCGGCATCGCCGTGGCGTGCGTTCTCGGCGGCAGCCAGGCGCTTAGCCGCTCACTGTTTGTACGCATGGTCCCCGAAAACAGCTCCTCCGAGTTCTTCGCCTGTTTCGCCATCAGCAGCAAATTTGCCTCGATTTTCGGTCCTCTGCTGGTTGCCGTACTGATTCACCTGAGCGGCTCAAGCCGCCTCGCGATCCTCTCTCTTGCGAGCTTTTTCATACTAGGGCTGCTGCTACTCGCACGGGTAGACGTCGACGCAGGGGCACGACGGGCGCAGCAGGGAAGTGCCCCATGAGTCAACTGCTGCATGTTTTCATCAACGTCACCCTGCCGGTCTTCGGTATTGTCGCCCTGGGGTATCTTCTCGGGGCTCGCCTCCAACTTCAGGCACGCACCCTGACCCGCGTCGCCTACTACGTATTCGTACCGGCATTTATCTTCAAAGCGATCGGCGGCGCCGAGCTGCCGCTGTCGAGCACGATCAAGATGCTCACCTTCATCGTGCTTGTACATCTGTTGACGGTGCTGGCCGCCGCAGGGATCGGACGCGCGCTTGACCGCCCGAAAGTGATGATTGCGGCGTTCGTCATGATCGCCTCGTTCGGAAATGTTGGCAACTACGGTCTCGCGATGATCCATTTCCACCTTGGTGAAGCAGCGATTGCCCCCTCCACCATCTACTTTGTCGCCGTAACAATCAGCGCCTTCATCATCTGTGTCGGTGCTGCGGGCTGGGCTCGCGGTGGCCGCCGTGGAGCCTTCTGGGGACTATTGAAAACCCCGGCCTTATGGGCCGTGGTCCCGGCTCTTGCCGTATCTCAGGGGGGGATCGAGGTACCTCTGATGTTGTCTCGCATGATCGGCCTGCTTGCTGACGCAATGATTCCCGTCATGCTGTTTTCTCTCGGGCTACAACTGCTGGAACAGAAACAGGTTATGCTTTCAACCGACGTATGGCTGGCCAGTGGAATTCGTCTCCTGTTGGCCCCGGCCCTGGCCTGGGGGCTGTCGATCCCCTTTCATCTCGGGCACGTCGAAGCGGTCTCCGGCATCCTTCAGTCCAGCATGCCAACGGCGGTGCTTGTCGCTATCATCGCCAAGGAAAACGACATCATCCCGAGCTTTGTCATGTCCGTGGTCCTGGTATCAACCCTGGCAAGCCTGATCACGTTGACCTTCCTGATGGTGATTCTCTAACGTCGTTGTGCTCCTCCCAGATGATGCGAATGATTTTCGATCCGCTCCCGGCGTATACCAGCGGCAAAGGCTAAATAAATACAACGGCAGACAACGTCACCCATCGCTTGCTGTGACGTGACACATCGTACTATGGGGTGTTACTCAGATAGCGCCAACCCTTAGCTTGAAAAGAACCCCTATCAACCATTCCATTAACTGCAGTCGCGCGGCAGCTCGAAGGAAGCAGTTGTCCCTCTATCCTTTTCACTTTCGACCCAGATGTTTCCACCATGGAGTTCGACGATCTGCTTGGCAATGCTCATCCCGAGGCCAAAACCGGTGACGGCGGTATCCGATGAATCGACCCGATAAAATTTATCGAACACCTTGTCGACCTGTTCGGGGGTCATGCCGATACCTGAATCAACAACACTGATCTGCCAACAGTCGTTCCTGCGAGAACAACGCAGGACAATCTCGGTCCCTGGCGCAGAATACTTGGAGGCATTATTCAACAGATTTTCAAGCACCTGCTTGATTCGGTGACGATCAATCAGACATTGCGTCTGGGAGGAGGGCTTGGGCAAGTCGGGCGTAAACAGATGGCGAGAATCGTTAACCGTGTAAAAATCGATGGTTTTTTGCAGCAATTCAACCAGGCAGGACTGTTCAAGCTTCAGATCAATCGGTTTACCGCTCTCGATTCTTCCGACATCAAGAAGATCATCAATGATCTGATTAAGGGATTCACCACGGTCATAGACCTCGTCGAGAAATTCATTGATCTGCTCGGCATTGAACCCTCCGAATTTTTCGGGGGATCTTGCAAGCTCGGTAAACCCCAAAATTGCGCTCAAGGGCGTTCGCAGTTCGTGAGCGGCCGTCGAGATGAATTCGCTCTTCATCTGGTCCATTTCCAGCAGAGCCCGTTCTGCCGCCTTTTTGGCGCTGATGTCATAAAAAATCGACACAAAGTGCGAGATGCGGTTCTTGGCGTCATACACAGCGGTCACCGACAGGCGAACCGGGAAACTGTTCCCGTCCTTGCGCCGATTCCACATTTCACCCGTCCAGGTTCCGTGTGATTTCAGATGAGATCGCATCTGCCGATAGACATTGCGATTGATATCCCCGGCGCTTAATAACTTGATGCCACGGCCAACGACTTCCTCCTCGGAGAACCCGGAGATTTTCAAAAAGGCCGCGTTGACCCGCTCTATTTCCCCTTTTGCCGTGGTAATAGCAATCGCCTCGACCGCGTGTTCAAACACGCTGATCGACAATTGCATCTGATCCTCGAACTTTTTACGTTCCAAAAAGGTAAACAGCATGTAGATAAAGGCTAGAAAGGTGCCCCCTCCTATCACGGTGAAGGCATGATAATAGAGCGTACCGGTTTCGACAGCGTCGAGAGCTTCGCGGCTGAGGGCCAGCTTGTAATAGGAATTGACCTCACCCAACTTCCAGTCGGTGTGACAACGCGAGCAGTAACTGATTGTTTCGACGGGAAAATAGTAGGTCGTAAAATCACCATGAGACACATTATAAGGCGTCTGTAAACCTTTAACCTGGGCATCGCGCTGCTTGACCAATGCCGGGGTGGAAGAATACCGCACCACCCCTTGCGTATCGATCAACGAGAACTCCTGGACATAGTCGAAGGAGCCAATCTCTTCGAGATGCCCCTTGAATACCTTCATGTTTCCCTTCTTGAGGGAATCGTAAGTCGACATGAAAATCATGTCCCGTAAATTGTCCATATAGGAGTTCAACGACGCCTTGACCCGTTGTGATTTCACCACATCGATCAGGACAAACGTCACCAACAGAAAACAGACGACAACCACGATCGTGGAGAAATATTTATTTGTCCGTGGATTCTTGAAAAACATTGTCAGAATTATCGCCGTTGTTTGACTTTACGTTTCATCTCTGACCACGGGAGGTCTTCTACTTCCGAGGTATCCAGATACAGGGCACTCTCAAAGGGCCAGTCTGGGTTCATACAACCGATGCACGGCGTATTGCTCTCGATGCAGACATTGGTTCGCTGATTCCAGTGACGTGTCGAACAGTCACTCGCCGTAATCGGACCACGGCACCCCTTCTTAAGCAGGCAGGCATGCTTGTCCTTGGAAAAATCGTTGACAAACAGATCCTGGGAAAAATTCTGGTGACGGCTACAGCGGTTGTGAATTAATTCGCCGAAATACTCGCGAGGATAATCAGTGAATTTACGAAACGGGGGAACCTTACCGGTCGCGGCGATATAGGCAATCGTTCCCATCAGGTGGTCCGGATGTGCCGGGCATCCCGGAATACGCACATGCGGTACGTCAATCTGAAATTTCTCCATGTATTCAGTGACCGACATCGCACCGGTGCGGCTTGCCCCCGAAGCTGGAATCCCCCCATGACTGGCGCAGGAACCGGAGCTGATCACCATGTGTGCCTGTTTGAGGTAGTCCTTGAGAACCGTAAACAGGGGCTTGTCACCGAGATAACAGGCCTCGGGAGGGGTAGACGGGATACTCCCTTCAACCACCAGGACTGCGTCCCCCTTGCTCACGGTCTTTTGCAAGTGCTCTAGGTACCCTCCTCCCTGACGAAACGACAGGGAAGGATGCGCCTCAAGACGACCGACATGGGACAGAAAATCAACAAAGTCGAAATCATTTCCATACATCATCGACGTGGTGCAGCCCATGCAGTTCTGCGCATGGATAAAAGCAAGGGCCGGTGGATTGTTGACAAGATGAAGAAATCCATGAGCTAGCGAACGTGTCAACAGGGTGCTGCCACACATGAAAATCGAGATATCTCGACACCTTTTCAGAAATTCACGCCGGTTCAGCATAGGCTCCTCAATGAATGGCACACGCAAGACAAGGGTCAAAACTTCTGACGATGCGGCCGATTTCAATCGCTTCGTGTTTGCGTTCATGCGGAGTCCGAGCAAGATCAATGCGGGTACCGACCAGCGCCTGTTCAACTGTGCCCCGAACCTTGTGGGCGGACGGCCCGAAGTTCCAGGTCGAGGGGACCTGCAGTTGGTAAGAAACCACCCTCCCCGCTTCCACCTTCAGTTCGTGGTTGAGCGCACCGCGCGCTGCCAGCGAACCCGCCCTGCCTGATCCGGAGGGAGCGGAGGTCATATCGATTTGCGAAATTGTCGGTTCCTCGAGCCGATAACTCGGCAACAGCCCAAGCAGGTAAACACTGATACGTTCGGCCTCATAGGCTCTGGCAAGGATACGCCCCATCACCGAAGAGGAGATACGCTGCTGCTTGAAACTGTTGATAAACCGGGTAAAGCCCTGGTCAGGGTTCACCGCCAAGCGGGCCAGAGGACCGACTTCCATCGCCTGTCCGCCGTAATGAAGTGCTTTGACCCAGGAATAGGCTCCCGCCTTTTTCGCCGCCAACTGCCCGTCATCAGCAAAAAACGACCGCTCGACGGACTCACCAACCCGCTGTGCGTCAAACCGCTCACGGCGACCATCGGCAAAGACGACCCCGGATTTATAGAGGGGCTGGTCATGCCGATCGAAGCCGCCATTGCAGTAGAAATTTCCGTGCGTGCCACCGATCGAAAAATATCGGCTGAAATGACTCGCGAGAAGCTGAGCATGTGGAAGGTAATAACGTTTGATAAAGTCGGCGGTTTTGTCGAGGGCGTCTGCATACTTCATCAGGCGATCACTGGTGACATCGGTAGTAACGCCACCAGGAAGGATGGCATGGCAAAATGGAACCTTCCCTCCCAGGCTCGCAAGACCACTCCCAGCCTCTTTACGAATGGCGATAGCTTCTGCGTAAGCGAGGGCCAGTTCAACGGTTAGTTCGGTATCCTTGAGCGGGTCAGCCAGACCCGGGTTCGTGAAGGTCCCGGACGAATCGAGAAACATCCGTTCGAGCTGAGCCACGCGTGGGTCGGCCCCCCGATATCTCTTGAGACGTGAAAAATCGAGATAATCCGGCAGTGTCAGATGATAAAAATGGAAGATATGATCGGTGATCAGGTGGAGGCCGAGAATAAGTTCCCGGAGAACAAGCCCGTTGGGAGGGGGACGATGCCCATAAAGATCTTCGAGGGCCATGCTGGCCGCGATACCATGAACTTCGTGGCAAATGCCGCAGATGCGTTGGGTGATCCGCGCCGCATCCACCGGATGGCGGCCGATCAAGAAGTCTTCGAAGCCCCTGAACATTCGCCCAGCGACACGTGCATCCGTAACCGAGTCACCGTCAAAGTCACACTCGACAGCTAGGTGACCTTCGATACGCGTTACGGGGTCCAAAGAGATGGTTCTCGTCATACGCCCTCACTACGGAAACAGTGTTTTACTATGACACGTGAGTGCTAGGATTTCAATCCAGAACGCATTAATTTATAAACATTTACCTTGATTGTGCCCAAGGGGCCTTTTCGACTGGAGATGCGCCGTACACCTTAACGGCTTACAACACCATACAGCGAATCACCCCTCACCCCTTCAATGGAGACCGTCACTTCCTTTCCTCGATCCTCCTCATTACCAGAGAAACGGACTTCGAGATACTCCCGGCTGAGCCCTTTGAGCTTACCATCCCTGACCCCGGACTCGACAACCACCTGCAGTTTTCGTCCGATAAATCGCTGCGCATAGGCACGTTGCTTCTGAGCGCCCAGCTCGCGCAGCTGAGCAGCTCTCTGCTTGATAATGTCGCCCGGCAAATGACCTGCCATGGTCGCGGCAGCGGTTCCAGGACGCTTACTGAATGGAAATACATGCAGGTTCGAGACCGGCAAAGACGCGATCAGGGCACAGGTATTTTCATGTTCGGCAGCGCTTTCACCCGGAAACCCGGTGATCACATCAAGACCGATCGCCAGATCCGGCTCACGCTGAACGAGCCCCTCCAATAAAGAACGGAACTGCGCCGTCGTGTAATGCCGGTTCATCCGCTTGAGCACCTCATCGTCCCCTGACTGCAACGGAATATGCAGGTGTCGACAAACGATGGGTGTTTGGACCAGTCGATCGATCAACTCGGCAGTGAGTTCCTGTGGCTCGATGGAACCGAGTCGTAAGCGTTGCAATGTGGTTTCGTCAGCGATCCGACGGACAAGGCTTGCCAAAGATATCGAAGGCTCGAGGTCGGCACCGTATGCACCGATATGAATACCGGTCAACACGACCTCAGGAACACCCTGTGCAGACAGAGCCGCGACCTGTTCGACCACCTGGTCGGGAAGAACAGAGCGGCTGCGACCACGCGCATAAGGGATGATGCAGTAGGAACAGAAAGCATCGCAGCCATTTTGAATCTGTACGAAGGCACGACTGCGTCCACTCCAACTTGCCAACGGCATAACACAGGCCGCGTCGACCGCCCTAATGTCGCTGACCGCGACCTGCTTCTGCCGATCATTTTCAAGATACTCGAGGAACGCGCTCTTCTCCTCATTACCGATCACCAGGCTGACTCCCGGCAATCCGACGAGCGCCTGCGGGTCGACCTGTGCATAGCAACCGGTCACCACCACCCGACAGTCCGGATTGAAACGACGAGCACGCCGTACCAGATTACGCGACTGCGAATCGGTTGCGGCGGTGACGGTGCAGGTATTGACGATCACCAGTTCGGCACCCTCTTCGAACGGAACCACCTGGTAACCGGAAGCCACCAGGCGCTCCTGCATCGCCGCCGACTCAAACTGGTTGGTTTTGCAGCCGAGGGTCGCCAGGGCAACACGGCGCGTCATTGAATCCAGCCTCCGCCGAGTACCGCATCGCCACGGTAAAAGACAACCGCCTGCCCGGGTGTCACACCCTTTTGCGGGGTTTCGAAGCGGACACGTACCCGCTCCTGATCCAGTGGCGTGATAAGAGCGGGGGCCTCGTGATGGCGGTAACGGATGCGGCAGGCTGCCTCCAGGGGAGTTGCAGGGGGTGGAATCATCCAGTTGACCTCGAACGCTTCAAGCTCACACACCGCGAGGTGCTCTTTTTCGCCCACCACCACGCGCTTGTTGGCCGCATCAATGGCCACGACGTAGAGTGGCTGCGGCCAAGACAGCCCCAGGCCCCGTCGCTGCCCGATGGTATAACGGTAGGTACCGTGATGGGTCCCGAGCACCTCCCCCGACACATGGGCAATCTCTCCGTCCATGCTCCCAGCCCCGCGCTGTTCTTCAAGAAAACGTACGTAGTCGCCATCCGGGACAAAACAGATATCCTGGCTCTCGGCCTTCTCAGCAACGCGCAGCCCGAGGCGCGCCCCGTGTCCCCGCACCTCATCCTTGGTCATCCCGCCAAGCGGGAAACGGACCATCGCCATCTGTGCCTGCGTCAGGGTAAACAGGAAGTAGCTCTGGTCCTTGTTGGCGTCAAGCCCCTTACGAAGTACGTAGCGCCCATCTTCCTGTTCGATCTGTGCATAATGACCTGTGACCAGGTAATCGGCCTCGAGTTCGCGGGCGCGACGCAGCAGTATGTCGAACTTGAGCACCTGGTTACACAGGACACAGGGGTTCGGGGTCCGCCCGGCGAAATAGTCGTCGCAAAAACGCTCGATCACCTCCTGCTCGAACTCCTTCTCGAAATTCACCACGTAAAAAGGAACTTCAAGTTGTTCAGCCACCCGGCGCGCATCGTAGACATCATCGAGTGAACAGCAGGTGCCGTGAGCCTCGCCATGCCGGGACGTGAAGCTGGAATAGTCCCATATCTGCATGGTGATTCCGATCACTTCGGCCCCTGCTTCCTTCAGCAGTGCGGCCGTGACCGATGAATCGACGCCGCCGCTCATGGCGACGACCACGCGTTTCCCCTTGAACTCTTTCACAAATCATCCTTAGACAGGTAAAGGGCAGCCATGACACGGCTGCCCTTTTCGAACATCACAAACAACCTCGGAGATGCTTACCTAGGCGTTGCTTTCCTTATAGTTTTTGATCGCCTCATGCAGCGCATCGGCGGCGAGGTTGGAGCAGTGCATCTTCTGCGCCGGCAGGCCATCTAGCGCCTCGGCCACGGCGGCATTGCTCAGCTCCAGCGCCTCCTCGAGGGTCTTGCCGATCGCCATCTCGGTCACCATCGAACTGGTGGCGATGGCCGCCCCGCAACCAAAGGTCTTGAACTTGACGTCCTTGATGATGTTGTCTTCGACCTTGAGGAAGATCTTCATGATGTCGCCACACGAGGCATTACCGACCTCGCAGACACCGTTGGCATCCTCGATCTCCCCGACGTTACGCGGGTTGGTGAAATGGTCCATAACCTTATCGGTATACATACGGTTCTCCTTGAGTCTTTCTGGCGACGCCGTCGCCTTATAAATTGATGACGATTATACGCTGATCTTCTGGATTGTTGCGCAACTCTTGCATTCGCCTTCGCTACCACAATTATACAGTGGGCTCATTTCTCGCAACCGCTGTACGATGGGTGGAAGTTCGGCAACGACGTAGTCGATCTGCTCCTCGGTCACTTCAGGGCCGAGGCTGAAGCGGGTGCTCGAATGTGCCAGGGTTATCTCGACACACATCGCCCCCATCACATGCGATGGTTCAAGAGAACCGGATGTACACGCCGAGCCGGATGAAGCGGCGATCCCCTTCATGTCGAGATTTAACAGCAACGACTCGCCCTCGATAAACGCGAAGCTGACATTCAAGGTGTTCGGCAGGCGCACGGTCGGATGACCATTGAGCTTGATATCCGGAATCGCGTCGAACAGTCCTTTTTCGAGCTTGTCACGTAAGCTCTTGATGTAGGCGGGCTTACTGTCGAGTTCCTGGGCGGCCAGGTCGCAGGCCAGGCCCAGTCCGACGATCCCGGCCACGTTTTGCGTGCCGGCACGACGGCCACGTTCCTGGTGCCCCCCGTGCAGCAGGTTGGCCAGGCGCGTTCCGCGGCGGATATACAGGGCACCGACCCCTTTCGGCGCACCGATCTTGTGCCCGGAGAGGGCCAACAGGTCAACCTTGGCGGCCTGCACGTCGACCGGGAGCTTGCCAATGGCCTGCACCGCATCGGTATGAAAGCGTACCTTGTGTTTCTTGGCGATCGCACCGATCTCTTCGATGGGATAGATGTTGCCGGTCTCGTTGTTCGCCCACATCACCGAGATCAGAATCGTCTGATCGGTAATCGCCGCCTCGAGTTCGGCAAGGTCGAGCAGACCGTCCGTATCGACCGGCAGGTAGGTCACGTTGAAGCCTTGCTTTTCGAGATACTTGCACGTCTCAAGTACGGCCGGGTGCTCCACCGAGGTGGTAATGATGTGGTTCCCCTTTTCCCTGAGAACCTCCGCCGTCCCCTTGATCGACATGTTGTCGGCTTCGCTGCCACACGAGACGAAAACGATCTCGGCCGGCGCAGCGTTGATCAGGGACGCCACCTGTTCGCGGGCTTTTTCCAAGGCGCCGGTAACGGCACGCCCTGCCCAGTGGACACTTGAGGGGTTGCCAAATTGATCACGGTAGAATGGGAGCATCGCCTCGAGCACCTCGGGACGTACCGGGGTCGTGGCGTTGTAGTCTAGATAAATCTGCGGTTTCAAAATGGATCCTCCTTCTATTTTTCAATCAGTCAATGCGCTAACCGGGACCCGCTTGCGGGCATCCCGGGTTAAGTCTTCCAGGGTAATCGAGGAGAGGAAACCGCGAACACGGTTGCCAAGCTCCTGCCAAACGTTTTGCGTAACACACTCGTTGGTGCAACTGCAGCTACCGTCGGTCCCCATACAGCTGACCGGCACCAGCGATTCCTCGACACTGTCGATGATCTGGTCGACACGTATCTCGCCGGCCGGACGCGCGAGGACATAACCACCGCCAGGTCCACGGATGCTGCGCACGATCTTGCCGCGCCGTAGCTTCACAAACAGCTGTTCGAGGTACGACAGGGAGATACCCTCCCATTTCGAAATCTCCTTGATGGAGACCGGGTTCCCATCGCCATTCATGTGCAGGCTCACCAGCGCTCGTACCGCATACTGTGCTTTGGTCGAGAGGCTCATACTTAGTGTCCCTGAACCTTGTCCAGTCGCGTTCCGGACAGCTCTTTGCGCAACTCGGACTGGGTCGCAGTCAGCTCCTTGACCTGCTCTTCGAGAGCACGGATCTGGTCAAACAGACAGGAGATCGCTTTTGCACTCGGGTCGGGCAGCTGCCCATGCTCGAGGGTGGGACGTTCAGCAGACTTGTGGTCGGTCTGCATGACAACCTTGCCGGGGATTCCGACAACCGTGGCATCGGCCGGAACTTCCTTGACGACCACGGAGTTAGAACCAACCTTGGCATTATCGCCCACCTTGAACGGGCCAAGAACCTTGGCTCCCGAACCGATGATGACGTTGTCCCCGAGGGTCGGGTGTCTTTTTTCCTTGGCCCACGAGGTGCCACCGAGGGTTACACCATGGTAGAGGGTACAGTTATTACCGATCTCTGCGGTCTCGCCGATAACGACCCCCATGCCATGGTCAATGAAAAAACCGCGCCCGATACGCGCCCCGGGATGTATTTCGATGCCGGTGAGGAAGCGACTGAGATGTGAAACGAGACGCCCTAAAAAATAGAACTTACGTATCCACAGTGCATGTGCGAATCGATGTAGGGTAACAGCATGGAAACCCGGGTAGCAGAAAAAAACTTCCACGGCACTCCGCACCGCCGGATCCCGCTCGAACACCGCCTTCAAATCTTCCCTGAACGTACTCAGCACTGCAACCTCCTCATCGCTTGTGGTGAGGATATGGATAACATACCTGACTACATCTGTCAATTATTTCCACATTGTCTATTCAATAACTTAGGCGATTAATGGTTACAAAAATAGACGATAGGCGTCGTTATTGGTTTCATCGACATAGCGATAGCCGAGACTGTCGAGAAAGCCCCTCAGTCGCGGCTCCTCACCCGGAGGGATCTCCAGCCCGATCAGCACACGTCCGAACTCCCCCCCCTGGGTCCGATAGTGAAACAGAGAGATATTCCAACTGGCCCCCATGGCGGCCAAAAACCTCGCCAGCGCGCCGGGACGCTCCGGGAACCAGAAACGGTACAGGTACTCGCGCGAGGCGGCCTGGGAACGACCACCCACCATGTAGCGCACATGAGTCTTGGCGAGTTCATTATCGGTAAGATCCAACACCTGGTAACCGAGTGACTGCATCTGCGAACTCAGCGCGGTTCGCTCGCTGTCACCGTCAATCGACATGCCGACAAAGATATACGCCGCCGAGCGATCGGCGAGTCGGTAATTGAACTCGGTGATGCTCCGGGTGCCAAGCACCTGCTCGCACAAGACGCGTAAAGCACCCGGTTTTTCGGGGATAGTTACCGCGAACAGGGCCTCACGCTTCTCACCAATCAAGGTCCGCTCGCCGACATAGCGCAACCTCTCGAAATTCATATTGGCACCGGAGGTAATCGCCACAAGCTTCTGCCCTTGCAGACGATGCTCACGCAGGTAACTCCGCATCCCCGCAAGCCCGAGAGCGCCCGCCGGCTCAACAATGGTACGGGTCGCCTGATAAATTGCCTTGATCGCACTGCAGATCTCATCGGTCGAGACCCGTACCACCCCGTCAAGAACCTCGCGGCAGAGCGCAAAGGTCCGCTCTCCGACCTCGCGCACCGCCACACCATCGGCAAAGATCCCAACCGACTCGAGACAGACCCGCTCCCCCGCTTCTAGCGAACGCGCCATGGCATCACTGTCGTACGGCTCGACACCGAACACGAGCACTTCCGGACAAAGCGCCTTGATAAAAGCTCCAACCCCCGCGGCTAGCCCGCCTCCACCGACGGGAATGAACACCGCACTGAGCTGACCGGATGTCTGACGGACAATTTCATCACCAATGGTCCCCTGCCCCGCAATGACCAATTCGTCGTCGAACGGATGGATAAAGGTCATCCCCCGTTCGGAGACCACATGGTCACAGTAATCCTTGGCCTCTGAATAATTGTCTCCATGAAGCAAGACCTCGGCGCCAAGAGCACGAACCGCCTCAACCTTGATCTCAGGAGTCGTCGCCGGCATAACGATCGTCGCCGGCACACCGAGATGCCGAGCAGAAAAGGCCACTCCTTGTGCGTGATTTCCGGCAGAAGCGGTAATGACGCCAGCCTTAAGCTGCTCATCGTTAAGATGGGCAATGCAGTTGTATGCTCCACGCAACTTGAAGGAAAAAACCGGCTGAAGATCCTCACGTTTAAGAAAAATCTGGTTCCCGAGTTCAAGTGACAAGGCGCTCGCGTGGTCGAGAGGGGTCTCAACCGCGGCCTCATACACGCGGGAGGTCAGAATCTGGCGTAACAGCTTTTGCAAGGTCTTGGCTCCAGAATTAGTTGGTGAAACGGGACGGGCGACCTAGGTCGCCCGCCAAAAGTGATTAAGTTGTTATATCGGCCACGCTGTCAGGATGCAAGCCTTACGGTTGATGCAGCAGCATTGCCGCAGCCATCCCCCCCGCCGCGCAGACCGACACCAGTCCGTTAGGCGCTTGACGACGCTGCATTTCGTTCGCCAGCGTCGTAACGATACGTGCCCCGGTCGCACCGAACGGATGCCCAACGGAGATGGAACTCCCCAGGGGGTTCAGCCTGTCAAACTCAACGTCACCGATAGCATTTTCCTTCCACCCCTCTCGCCAGGCCTTCAGGTTACAGGCGACCTGGGCCCCGAATGCTTCGTGCACCTCAACAATATCCATATCGGACAATGCCAGTCCGTTTGCTTTAAGCAGCCGCGGCACGGCGATGGCGGGCGCCATAAGCAGCCCGTCCGCGGGGTCAATAGCGGAAAACTCATATCCTCCAACAACCGCCAGCGGGGTAAAACCATTTTCCAGCGCGTAACGTTCCGACATCACTAACAGTGCTGCGGCACCATCGGTCAGAGGGCTCGAATTGCCCGCGCTGATGGTTCCCGAATCGCTGCGATCAAACACCGGAGGGAGTTTCGCCAGTCGTTCCATACTGGTATCCCCACGGACGATGGTGTCATGGGCCACCCCGTTTAGCGGGTAGATCTCCTGCTTGAGACGGCCGTCAGTCGTTGCTTGAGCCGCACGTTGATGACTGCGCAGGGCAATCTCGTCCTGCTCTTGTCGCCCTATCTGCCATTGCTTGGCCGACAGCTCTGCATGTTCTCCCATGGTCAACCCAGTCGATGGTTCCTTGAACCCGAGGGTACGGGGTTTGAAGTGCCTGGGGCGCAGCCGCAGCAACTGTTTGAAACGTTCCCCCCCAGAACGTGCAAAACCGGTGCGTCGGAAAATATCCGAAGCTTCCTTCCCAAACAGGATCGGCACCGTCGACATCGATTCAACGCCACCGGCAATGGCGACTTCGGTTCGTCCAGCACGGATCGCCTCAGCAGCATCGACCAACGCGTGCAGTGAGGTAATGCAGTTATTGGAAACCAGCAGGGCATGGATGCTCGCCGGCAGTTTCAAGCGGAACACAATTTCCCGGGCCAGGTTGGATATTCGAGGGTCGTGCAACACACGCCCCCACACCAGATAACCAATATCGGTCGTAGTGACCGGAAAGCGCTCAAGCAACCCTGCTACGGCATGGGCAGAAAGGTCGAGTTGACTCAAAGCACTGAACTGAGCTCCCGCCTTTACGAACGGGGTGCGCATCCCCCCGACAATGACGACTCGATTCTGTTCAACGGCCATAGAAGAACCTCCTCTGGATGAACTAGCCATTCTCATGAAAACATCTTGGTATCAGCTTACCATTAATTTTACCGCATGCTCCCCAGAGGTATCGACAAGCGTATACATAATCGCTATAATGCCGCGTCCATACGGACACTATTGGGTTTTCATCACCCCATTTTCATGAAAAAGGAGAGAGCAATGGCGACACCCGACTTCTTCTATCAGCCCCCCCTTCCGTTGAGTAAAGACACAACCACCTATTACAAGATTCCAGACTCCGAGAAGTATGTCTCGACCGTCGAGTTTGACGGCAAGCAGGTTCTCAAGGTCGACCCTGAAGGGATCACCGTGCTGGCAAACACAGCCATGAAGGACGTCTCCTTCCTGCTGCGCCCTGCACACAACGAGCAGGTCGGCAAGATCCTCACCGACCCGGATGCATCCCGCAACGATAAGGGCGTGGCGATGGCATTCCTGCGCAACGCCATGGTCGCCGCCAAGTTCGAACTCCCCACCTGCCAGGACACCGGCACCGCCACCGTGGTCGCCAAGAAGGGCCAGCAGGTCTGGACTGGCGTTAACGACGAAGAGTTTATCTCCAAGGGGATCTACAAGACCTACACCGAAGAGAACCTCCGCTACAGCCAGACCGTAGCGCTCGATATGTACAAAGAAAAGAACACCGGCACCAACCTGCCGGCACAGATCGACCTCTACGCCACTGATGGCGATGCCTACAAGTTCATGTTCATGGCCAAGGGCGGCGGCTCTGCCAACAAGACCATGCTTTATCAGGAGACCAAAGCGCTGCTCACCCCCGAGAAGCTCTTCGACTTCCTGGTCGCCAAGATGAAGACCCTCGGCACCGCGGCCTGCCCCCCCTACCACCTGGCCTTCGTCATCGGCGGCACCTCGGCCGATGCGGTTATGAAAACGGTCAAGCTCGCCACCGCCAAAGAACTCGACGGTCTGCCCACCGAAGGGAACGACCACGGCCAGGCTTTCCGTGACATCGAGATGGAAGAGCGTCTGCAGAAGGCGGCCCAGGAACTCGGCATCGGTGCCCAGTTCGGCGGCAAGTATTTCACCCACGATATCCGCGTTGTCCGTCTCCCCCGCCACGGTGCCTCCTGCCCGGTCGGCATGGCGGTTTCTTGCTCGGCCGACCGTAACATCAAGGCCAAGATAACCAAGGATGGCCTGTTCGTCGAGGAGATGGACCGTGATCCGGGCCGCCTGCTCCCCGAGCAGTACCGCATGGCCAAGCATGAGCACGGAACCAAGATCGACCTCGATCGTCCCATGGAGGAAGTCTGCGCAGAACTGACCAAGCTCGAGTGCGGTGACGCCCTGCTGCTCAACGGCACCATCGTCGTCGGTCGCGACATCGCCCATTCAAAATTCAAGGAGATCCTCGATTCCGGCAAGCCGTTGCCCGAGTATCTCAAGAAGCACCCGATCTACTACGCCGGCCCGGCCAAGACTCCGGCGGGTCGTCCTTCCGGCTCCTTCGGTCCGACCACCGCGGGGCGCATGGACAGCTACGTCGGCCTGCTTCAAGAGAACGGCGGTTCGATGGTGATGATCGCCAAAGGAAACCGTAGCCAGCAGGTCACCGACGCCTGCAAGCAGTTCGGTGGTTTCTACCTCGGTTCCATCGGTGGCCCTGCAGCCCTGCTCGCCGACGAAAACATCAAGAAGGTCGAATGCATCGACTTCCCCGAACTCGGCATGGAGGCAGTCTGGAAGATCGAAGTCGAAAACTTCCCCGCTTACATCCTGGTGGATGACAAGGGGAACGACTTCTTCAAGCAGCTAGGCCTGTAAGTTTAAAGGCCCATTTAAGCCTTCAAAAGCCCCGGCCTTTGCCGGGGCTTTTTCTATTGAGCACAATACTTCTCAGGCATTCCCTGATTGACGTGGTATCTTTAAAGGCACTAGTATTTTCCTGTAGTTAAAAGTACCTGCAGCTTGAGGTGATACGTGCTCGAATTTAAAGACGTTACATGCATAGAAACCGAACTGGAAGATATCAACCGGGTGTACCGTTCGGACGCTCCGGTTCGCCTCGGACCGGACAAGCTCCCCTGTACGGCGGCCACTTTCGTTGTTAAGCGCAAGACCGGCATGGAAACCTACATCGCCATACTGGCCCGAGACATCAAGCGGTCACTGATTTATCGCGTCGACCCGCAGGCCCGAGGCGTCGGCGATCCAAGTACCCAGCTTAAACATGGGCTTGACCTGCTCAAAGGGCTCGGTTTTGAACTCAATGCTCTCAACCTCAAGTACGGCTCGGCGATGCTCGAAGTGGTCCTTCAGGACATCACGGTCATCACGACGCCGGCTAAAGCCAAGAAATCGAACATGGAGCGGAGCGCGACACTGAGCGCCTGGGAGAATCAGGCCGCCTATTTAGAAGAGCATAACCTGTTAGACGTCGACGATAGCAGACTCGCAAAAATGGCTCAAGACGATCGTAACCGCTACAACACGGCGGTCGCGGCGTACCAGAAACTGGAAGTTGAAGACCACTACGACGAACAACGCGAATTCCTGTTTGAACACATCGACGCCCTGTTGCACGGCCGCACACCTCCCAAACCTGGCAGTTTCATCCAGGAGACAGAGGTTAAGCAACCAACCAAACCTCCAGAGCCCAAAAACGTTGAACCGGCACCAAAGAAAGACGCACCGAAAGCACCAGCGTCACAGCCCCGAAAGTCTGTCGAAGAAAAGCCAAAGCCCAAACCACGTGAAGAGGCACCCGCACCAAAAGAACCTGCCAAGGTTATAGGCGACCCGAAGGACAAGCAGCGCATCAAGGAACTTGATGAACAGCTCCAGGAGTTTGAAGAACAGCTTGGCGAACTCAAGGAGCGTCTAAACGATTCCGAAGAGCAAGTCTCTGAACTAGAAGCGACGAACTCGGCACAGGAAAAAGCTCTCAAAAAGGCCAAGACGGAACTCGACGCCTTCGAGGAGCAGAAGGAACGCATCGAGGAACTCGAGATCGAACTCGAAGCGGCACATAGCGAAGCAGATAAAAGCGAGAGGGAGATTCGCAGCCTTAAGTCAGATAACGCCAAGTATCGACGCAAAATCGAAGACCTGGAAGATCGACAGACACATGCTGTTCAATACGACGAAGCACCGGCTCGACCGCGCAGCCGCCTCAATACCGGACGCCTGCTCGTCTCATCTTCCAAATCGCCCGCACGCAGCGAGCCTTCGCCGAATGCACCCCATGTATTACGTAAACCACCACCTGCAGGCGCGACCTTCGGTGTTGACTGGGACCTCGAATATATGCCGTGCACCTCACTCGACCAGGTTGTCGAGATACACCAATCGATCTGTAATGCCCAACTGACCCTCGAAGGCTACACGACCCAGTATTGCTCGGCCCACATCATCATTGCCAACGAGAATGGAGGCCGACAACTCTTCATGGTTTTCAACCTGACCCAGGAGCGGCGTTTTCTGATTTACAAACCGATCAAGAAACCGACCTCGAATACCGACATCGGCCGGCTACTCAAGGAAGCGCAGAAGTTTCTCCAGGTGTGCGGAATCGAAACCGAAAAGCTCAACTTCAAGCAGAACAATGAGCTCCCTTCAGATGAGTTGAAAAAACTCTTCACCGAAATCTGACCAATCCGCCACAGGCACTTCCGGTACGACTATTTGAAAAAAAAGCACAAAAAAAGGCCCCCGAAATTCGGGGGCCTTTTTTACATATTGAACGTTGTTCTTAGCAGTCGAAGTAGAGGTTAAATTCCTCAGGGCAAGGACGCATGCGGACCGGGTCCACTTCGTTCTCGCGCTTGTACTCGAGCCACATATCGATAACGTCCTGGGTGAACACATCGCCCTTGAGCAGGAAGTCGTGATCAGCCTCAAGGGAGTTGAGAGCTTCATCCAGCGAAGAGGCAACACACGGGATCTCGCTGAGTTCCTCAGGGGAAAGACCGTAGAGGTCCTTGTCCACCGGCTGACCCGGATCGATCTTGTTCTCGATACCGTCGAGACCGGCCATCATCAGAGCCGAAAACGCGAGGTAACCGTTGCAGCTCGGGTCGGGGAAGCGGGCTTCGATACGGCGGCCCTTTTCGCTGCTGGCATTCGGGATACGGATGGCAGCCGAACGGTTACGGTTCGAGTAAGCCAGGTTAACCGGCGCTTCGTAACCGGGCACCAGACGCTTGTAAGAGTTGGTGCTCGGGTTGGTGAAGGCATTCAGAGCCTTGGCGTGCTTGATGATACCACCGATGTAATAAAGCGCCATCTTGGAGAGACCACCGTAGCCGTCGCCGGCGAACAGGTTCTTGCCGTCTTTCCAGATCGACTGATGGCAGTGCATACCGGAACCGTTGTCACCGAAGACCGGCTTCGGCATGAAGGTCGCGGTCTTGCCGTTGCGGATGGCGACGTTCTTGACGATGTATTTGAACCACTGCAGGGTGTCACCCATCGGCAGCAGCTCGTCAAAGCGCATGTCGATCTCGCACTGGCCACCGGTGGCCACTTCGTTGTGAACCGCCTCGATGGTCATGCCAACGCCCTGCAGGACTTCGACCATCTCGTTGCGCAGGTCGATCATCGAGTCGGTCGGCGCGCAGGGGAAGTAACCTTCCTTATGGCGGGGCTTGTAGCCGAGGTTAGGCATTTCGTCGGCGCCGGTGTTCCAGATGCCCTCTTTCGAATCGACCATGTAGAACGACTGGTTACAGGTCGACTCGTACTGAACGTTGTCGAAGATGAAGAATTCCGGCTCCGGGCCGAAGTAGACGGTGTCGCCAATGCCGGTCGACTTGAGGTAAGCAACGGCCTTCTGCGCAATGTAACGCGGGTCGCGGCTGTAGCCTTCCTTGGTCAGCGGATCGATGATGTTGCAGATCAGGCTCAGGGTCGAAACTTTTACGAAAGGATCGATCTGGGCGGTAGCGGGATCGGGCATGATCAGCATGTCCGACTGGTGAATCGGCTGCCAACCTCGGATCGAGGAGCCGTCGAAACCGATGCCTTCCTCGAAGATGTCTTCGCTCAGCTCGGTAATCGGAGTCGAAAAATGCTGCCAGATACCAACAAAGTCGAGAAATTTGTAATCGACAATCTTGCAGCCATTTTCTTCAGCAAACTTAAGTACTTCTTTCGGAGTCATTCTGTCCTCCCTTTGGGATATGTGTTCTTATATACTCTTCCGACTCAAAAGCGGAATCGTAACGAATTAATTTAATTACAGAGCTTCTTCGCCGCGCTCACCGGTACGGATGCGCACCACCTCATCAACTGGGGTCACAAAGATCTTGCCATCACCGATGCGACCGGTCTTGGCGGCTTCCTCGATGACCTCGACAACCTTGGCGACAACATCGTCGGCGACGATAATCTCAAGCTTGATCTTGGGAATAAAGTCAACCACGTACTCGGCGCCACGATAGAGTTCAGAGTGCCCCTTCTGACGACCGAATCCCTTGACTTCACTGACGGTCAAACCCTGGATGCCAATCTCGTTGAGTGCTTCCTTGACCTCATCCAGTTTGAAAGGTTTGATAACCGCTTCGACCTTTCTCATATCCTAACCTCCATGGTGTTGGTGATAAGTGAGCGTACAGCACCCCGAGGGGCGACGAACGAATTCCAGTACAATCAGCAAAGACTCTGCCAAAAACTTAAGCGCCACGCACATAACACAAGAGCCCTTATATTTGAGCTAGTTATGACACGCTCTTACCCTATTCATGTGTCACCAGACATTATCAACACGACAAGACTGCACAATTGTTGCGCACCTGGCCATAAATCTGCCCAATAACCATGCAATCAGGGGCGACTTAACCTGGCAAGGACATCGGGGGACGAATCGCCGGCACATAATCCTACGCGCTCCTTTTCGGACGACACGTTGCTCCGGCTCCATTCAAGATACCGCCCCCACTCCTCTTCAAAATTCGGGGTCAACAGACCGCTACCTAGAGCAGCATCAATATCTTCGTGAGACCAGAAACGAACCTCGCTGATCTCTCGACGACAAAAGTCGAACGGTCCTTCTTGGCGAGCCAAATACGTCGTCACGTTCTCCGACTCGATCTGGTTACGAATCTGCGAGCGGAACAAAAACGTCAAAGGTACGGCGGCAATGCCGAGTTCCTCCTGCAT
>PKUI01000212.1 GCA_002869605.1 Desulfuromonas sp.
ATCAGTTTGGCCTTCATGATGTTTCGTCGTCCTTCCTTGCAGTGGTTTGTTCCCGGAGTTACTGAGTGGGCAACGCAATGCGGCTCCTGGAGTCTGGTTGGGCCGGATGCTGGTCGGGAAAGTCTGCTCAGTCGACGGACAATAATATGACTGAAAGTTACAATGCAACGTGGATGTTTTTCTTGTAACTACTTGAAAAGTCGCAAC
This sequence comes from Desulfuromonas sp., assembly GCA_002869605.1. The sequence continues at coordinate 208 of PKUI01000212.1, forward strand.
TAATCACTATTTTGACAGCCGTGGTTTACACCATAGTGGAAGGTCGTGTTGCGCGTGCAACGTCAAAGGCAGCTTCCCCGGGGTCATGAAGAGGTTGTTGCGGGGTGTGGTGTTGCGTAAGGGGAATGGGTAATTGAAGGGGTGGTGGTGGTTCGGAGTTCTAACGTGTCGAAATAAGTGATAAAAAAGCGAAGGTAAGCGCACCAAAGAGACTGTTAGGAACGTCCAAAAGTGGCGCTTTAATGAAAAGTGGAAGTTTTAATTTACAGGAAAAGGCAAAAAATAATTGCATCAGAATGGGCCCTGTGGTAATTGTTTGCTGCAAATGCAACACGTATCTCACCGGATGCTGCAAAAAATGTGTAAATACCTGTAATTACTAAAAGATGAGCGTTGCGACGTGAATGCAACAGTTGTTTAATATTTTTTTTCATTAATTTTGGCTTGCCGGCAGGCAGCCGGCCCGGTTTACAGAATCGACATAAACTACAGAGAAGGAAGGGTGTCATGAGTGTAACGGCAACGAGCAAGAAATTGACTCTGAACGAGATCGAGAGAGGCTTGACCGAGCGTCTGCTCTCGGGGAGTCCCGGTTATTACGTGGCGGTGATTATTACCGCTCTGATGATCCTGGCCGCCACCGCGGCAGGAATTTACAGCATGATCGTCGGGCATGACCATGTCTACGGCGTAACGCGCGAGATTCCCTGGGGAATCCTGATCGTTGCTTACGTGTTCTTCGTGGTAACCTCGACCGGGCTGTGCCTGGTTTCTTCCATCGGGCACGTGTTCGGTGTCGAGTCGTACATGCCGATTGCCAAGCGCTCGGTGTTTTTGTCGATCGCCACGATTCTCGGCGGCTTCTTTGTTATCGCATTCGAGATCAAGCTGCCGTGGCGCATGGCGATCTACAACGTCATCTCCCCCAACCTGACCTCGAACATCTGGTGGATGGGTACCCTCTACGGTATCTATCTTGTGCTGATGCTTTTCGAGTACCTGTTCCTGAACCTCGACAAGCACAAGCCGGCCGTCGCCTGTGGCTTCGGTGGCTCGATTGCCGGTATTGCTGCGCACTCCAACCTGGGCGCGGTGTTCGGCCTGCTGATGGGACGCGAATTCTGGCACGGCCCCTACATGTCTATTTACTTCATCGCCTCGGCGATGATGACCGGTACCGCCGTCATTTATCTCACCCATTACCTCGGCTACAAAATCAACCGCGAGACTTTCGAGCCGGCCATGGAGGCCTCTCTCGACGTGGTGCGTCGCCTCGGCATCCTGCTGATCTGCGTGATCATGTTTTTCACCATCTGGAAGATGGTTGCGGGTGTTGCCGGGCAACCTGGTGGCAAATACGAGGCGGTCATGGCGTTGGTCCAGGGCCCCTACGCGCTCAATTTCTGGCTCTTCGAGGTCGGTTTCGGGCTGGTCTTCCCGCTGATTATTTTCATTCTCGGCCGCGGCAAGAGCAACCTGATGTTCTTTGGCTCGTTGATCATGATCATCGGCATCTTCATGATGCGCTACGACCTGGTAATCGTCGGCGAAATCGTCCCGGTTTATCACGAGCTGGGGGTCAACGAGTTTAAGCACCTGCTGCACTACACGCCGTCACTCTACGAGATCATCATCACCATGGGCGGCTTCGGCGTCGCGGGATTCCTGTTCCTGATTGGCGAGAAGGTTTTCGCCGGGCACAAGGTCAGCAGCCATCACTAACCGTTATCTGAACACGATACGAGGAGTATAGAAGATGAAGAACAACTTACCGAACCTCGATGAACTGAAGAACGAGGGGATGGAGAATATCTCGGTTGAGGAGCGCCGCACCTTTCTTAAGATGGGGCTGACTCTGACCGGCGTGTTTGCCGGGGGTACCCTGCTGTCGGCGGTCTCAAGCGTCAAGTCGGCCTACGCTTCGACCGGTGAGTTCCTGGAGCAGTATCCTTACAAGCCGCACTACGGCATGTTGATCCGCGGTGACCGCTGTATCGACTGCGAGCGATGTCTTGCCGCATGTGCCGAGACGAACGACGTTCCAGAGTACGGTTACCGTACCAATATCCTTCAGCGCGACAAGCTCGGAGCAGTTGGCCAGAAGCGAGAGTTTGTTCCGGTACTGTGCAATCACTGCAACCTGCCGCAGTGTACCCGGGTCTGCCCGACCAAGGCGACCTACAAGGATGAGAATAACGGCATCGTGATGATGAACATCAACAAGTGCATCGGTTGTCTCACCTGTCAGCTGGGCTGTCCCTACAACGCGCGTTATTTCAGTGAAGAGAAGCACGCCGTCGACAAGTGCAACTTCTGCTTCGATACGCGTCTCTCCAAGGGTGAAAAAGAGACCGCCTGTGCGGCCGCCTGCCCGGCTGACTCGCGCAACTTCGGTGACCTATCCGACCCGTCGAACATGGTCTACAAGACTGTGCACCAGATGGAGAAACCGGTCTGGGTGCTGCGCCCCGAAGTCGGAACCAAGCCGAACGTTTTCTACACTCGCGGCTGATAGGCCGAGAAACGAATCTCTTGCGGGAGGAATATCCGATGTCCAAAATAAAGATGTTGATTGTAACGGTTCTGCTGCTCGGCCTGGCGCTGCCGGCCGTTGCGGAAGACGATTTCGGCGGACCCGAAATTACCTTTGATCAGCCGGCGGTCGGGGTCGCGTTCAGCCATGCTGCCCACGTTGGCGACATGGGCTTTGAGTGTGACAGCTGCCACGATGGTGTTTTCGAGATGGAAGTCGGTGCGGCTGCTGCCGCCGGCGATTTCACCATGGAGGCACTCGCCGAGGGTAAGTACTGCGGTGCCTGCCACAATGGCTCTGATGCCTTCGCTTCGACCGACGATTGCACCTCGTGTCACGCCGTCGGCGGTGATGTGCTCTATGACCAGCCGCTGAAGTCGGTCGCCTTCAGTCATGCGAACCATGTTGAAGAGAACGGAATGGGCTGCAGTGATTGCCATGATGGCCTGTTTGCCATGAAGGCCAAGGCGGCTCAGGCCAACGACAACTTCACCATGGCGGCCCTCTATGATGGAGAGTACTGCGGTGCCTGTCACGACGGCTCGTCGGCCTTTGCTTCGAATACTCGTTGCGCGACCTGCCACGGTGGCGTCAAGGAGTACAAGCAGGTTGTCGGCGAAGGCCATGAAAAAGCGTCCCACTAAGGTAGAGTTGGTGTAAGAGCAGGTGGCGCTTTGCGCCACCTGCGCACTGTCGGGAGGATCGAAATGAGACGTCACATGGTCGTTAAGTCATTGCGTTTTTTGGTCTTGATGCTGGTCGCATCCCTGGCAACCGCCTTTGTTCTGCTGGCCGCGGTACCGCACATCGGCAAGCTGGTGATCGTCGTCACGTCCGTGGTGGTCGCGCTGCTGGTGGCGGCCTACGATTTCGGTCTGTTCAGCGACGAGTTCGAAATTTAGCTGCAGACGATTCCGTTTTGTTTGTTGCCCTTCCCTTTCTCTGGATCAGTCTCCGGCGATGACCGACCCGAACCCACATCTTAAGACCATTCTGAACAGCGTCGCCGACGGGGTCTTCATCGTCGACTGTGACATGCGCATCACCAGCTTCAATCGGGCTGCTCAGGAGATTACCGGCTTCTCCGATCACGATGCGGTCGGACGTTACTGCCACGAGATCTTCCGTGCCAACGTCTGCTACGACGCCTGCCCGGTCAAGGAGGCGCTCGAGGGCGAATGTTCCGTCTCCAATCGAGATTTCAATATCCTTACCAAAGATAACCGTCTGGTGCCGATCTCGGCGAGCGCGTCGGTGCTATACGATGAGCAGGGTAATGTCATTGGTGCTGTCGAGACATTTCGCGACCAGTCGCTGATTCATGCACTCAAGCGCGAAATAACCGATCGTTTCACCTTCAAGGATATGGTCAGTCGCAATCCGGCGATGCGCCGCATGTTTGACGTGCTGCCAGGAATTGCCTCCAGCGAAGCGACGGTCTTATTACGCGGTGAGAGTGGGACCGGGAAGGATGTGTTCGCCCGGGTGCTCCATGACATGAGTCGTCGCAACAGCGCTCCTTTTGAGAGCCTCAACTGTGGTTCCTTGCCGGAAGATCTTCTCGAGGCTGAACTGTTCGGAGTCAAGGTTGACGATGGGCGCGGGGTCTCTCCGCGGGTCGGTCGCCTTGACCTGGCGCGGGGGGGGACACTGTTTCTCGATGAAATCGCAAAGCTCCCTCTGGCCCTGCAGGCAAAACTGCAATGGGTTCTCGAGGGGCGAGAATACCAGCCGGTCGGCAGTCGCGAACCGCAGACAGCGGATGTTCGTTTTGTGGCCTCGTCACGGCGCGACCTTGAGGAGCTGGCCGAAAAAGGGGAGTTCAGGCGCGACCTGTTGCACCGTATCAATGTGGTCACGCTTGAGCTGCCGCCACTGCGCGAGCGGAAAGAAGATATCCCGCTGTTGATCGATATCTTCCTTGAGCGCTTCAACCGTACCTACGGCAAGAAAATACGTGGGGTCAATACGGAGGCGCTGCAGTTGCTGATGCACTACCATTACCCGGGGAATGTGCGCGAACTGTTGAACATCGTCGAGCAGGCCCTGATGCTGTGCCGTGATCGTGAAATCGGTATCCAGCACCTTCCGGCCAATCTTGTGGCCAACCGTACCGTGCTCAATGCCACCGGCAAGTTCAAGGAGCGGCGACCGTCCCGTGAGGAGCTCGAAGCGTTGCTGGAGCAGTTCAATGGCAATCGTACCCGGGTTGCCGAAGTGTTTGGTGTGGATCGTACGACCTTGTGGCGTTGGATGAAGCGCCACGGGCTTACCGACTAGGTCTCATCTGAAAATCTCTTTTAAGTGGCGGCTTAAACACCTTGACAGTGCCTATCCAAGAGCATAAACTCACACGTTCGTACATTTGTTTTCGGGCCTATAGCTCAGTTGGCTAGAGCCACCGGCTCATAACCGGTTGGTCCCAGGTTCGAGTCCTGGTGGGCCCACCAATTCAAAGAAGTGCTTAAGTAGATGACGCGAATGATACCGAGTTACAGTCTAGATGTAGCGTTTTCTCACCAGTCAGCCCACGGAGTGCAACCTTAAAAGAGTGTTGCACTCTTTTTTTTCGTACCGTTTCGATAGGAAATGATGGCCAAGTCACGGACAGCTAGAATACAGGACCTGGTAGGGATGCTGAACGGGCTCTACCCACCAGACCTGGCTGAGGACTGGGACAACGTTGGTCTGCAGGCCGGCGATGCAACGCTCCCGGTCTCGCGAGTCCTGGTTGCCCTTGATCCGGGAGAAGCGGCGGTGGAGCAGGCTCGACAACGAGACTGCCAGGCACTGTTAAGTCACCACCCCCTGATTCTTAGCCCCCTGAAGAGCATTACCCCCGCCGACGACACCGGACGCACCCTTCTCGCCGCCATCCGTAACAATATCACCCTGATCGCAGCTCACACCAACCTCGACAGCGCCCGTAGCGGCCTGAATGACTGGCTGGCCGCAAGGCTCGGCCTGCTGCAACCGGAACCGCTGATGACGGCGCCGGTTGAGCTGCTCAAGCTGGTGGTGTTTGTCCCCGCGACACATGCCGACGAAGTTGCCGAGGCACTGTTTGCAGCCGGTGCCGGGGAGGTCGGCAATTACGCGCACTGCAGTTTCCGCGTCGCGGGGCAGGGGAGTTTCCGCCCGGGGGAGAACACGCAGCCGTACATCGGTAGCCCGGGACGAGACGAACGGGTCGAGGAAGTGCGCATCGAGACGATTCTGCCGCGGCGACTGAGCCGCAAGGTGATCGACAAGATGTGCCGCGCGCATCCCTATGAAGAGGTTGCCTACGACCTCTATCCGCTTTCCAACCGCTTCGAAAATGCGGGGCTCGGGCGGATAGGACGTTTGGCCGAGCCGATGACCCTCGAATGTTTTGCCCTACAGGTCAAGCAGGCGCTTGGGACATCTACCGTAAGAACGGTCGGCGACCGGGAGCACAAGGTAACCAAGGTTGCTGTCTGCGGCGGTAGTGGTGCTTCGCTGCTGGCCGAGGCCGATCGCCGGGGGGCCGATGTGCTGGTCACCGGCGATGTCAAGTATCATGAAGCGCGCCAGGCCGAGCAACGGGGCATCGCCTTGGTCGATGCCGGTCACTTTGGCACAGAACATCTGGCGGTGGCCGGGATGGTCGCGGCACTTGCCAACGAGGCGGCACAGCGTGGCCTGGAGTTCGAATTTATTCCCATGGAAGGGGAGCGAGATCCTTTCGAAGTACTTTGAAAGACCGCTCACTTGCTGGGACGTAGGATACATAAAGTATAGATAGACTACACGCAGTAGGAGGTAAAAGGTGCAAGAAGAAATGCAACAGTTGATTGAACTCCAGAGTCTCGACATGGAGATCCAGACCATGACCACCCAGAAGGCCGCTCGAGAGCAGGAACTGGAAGTGCTCGAAACGGAGCAGTCGCGCATTGAGGGAATGGTCGAAGAGCTTCAGACCAAGGTTGGCGAACTCGAGTCCGAGTGCCGTGAACTGGAGCTGTCGCTGACCCAGGAACGCGACAATATGGTGCGCGCAGAGGAGCGCCTGCCGGCGATCAAGACCCAGAAGGAATACGTTGCGGTGCTCAAGGAGATCGACTCGGCGAAGAAGTTCGAGAAGGAGATCGGTGAGCAGATCGAGGTCAAGCAGACCGAGATGGGCGGTTACGTTTCCGATCGGGATGAAAAGATGGCCGAGCTGGAGGAGCTTAAGGAAAAGGCTTCGACGCGTCTCGACGAAATTCGTGCCGAGAGCACCGATCTGGTGAAAAACCTGGAAAAGCAGCAGTCTGCTCGCGAGGGCCTGTTTGCCAAACTGCGCAAGCCGATGCAGCGCAAGTACCAGCTGCTGAGCGAACGGCGCAACGGGCTGGCGGTTGTCCAGGCGGTTCAGGGGGCGTGTCAGGGTTGCAATATGCACCTGCCGCCGCAGCTCTTCAATACCCTGTTGAGGGTTGACGAGATTCAGGCCTGTCCCCATTGCAATCGCCTGCTGTACGTAGCTGAAGGCTAGAATCTTCGTATTGTGGTCGGAGAAGGACAGGTGATCGCCGGCCCACCTTGGTGGGCGGGAGGAAAGTCCGGGCTCCGCAGGGCAGGATGGTCCTTAACGGGGACCGGGGGCAACCCTAGGGAAAGTGCCACAGAGAGAAGACCGCCTGGCCTTGGCCAGGTAAGGGTGAAAGGGTGAGGTAAGAGCTCACCAGTGCCGGCGGTGACGTCGGCAGCTCGGTAAACACCATCCGGAGCAAGGCCGAATAGGGGAGTGTTCGAGGGTGGCCCGCCCGAGACTCCCGGGTTGGCTGCTTGAGGCTGCCGGCAACGGTAGCCCTAGAGGAATGATTACCACCCCGCCGCGGGTAACCGGAGCGGGGGA
>PKUI01000016.1 GCA_002869605.1 Desulfuromonas sp.
ATTTGCGTTCAGAAATGCGCGCCCTTTTTGCGTACTTGTTTTTCATTGTCATGACAATAGCTTAGCATGCCTCAGAGGGGGCTTAACTAGTCATGACCCTTATTTTAATTTCGCTATACTCCAATAAATGCACTTGGCGATCCCTGGAGACACTATGCCCCTGGACGACCGTACCAAAACGCTACTCCGTCAGATCGAGCTATTCTCGGACCTGGGGCTGGAAGAAATCTCCGCCGTGGCCCAACACGTAGCGCTCCGCGAGTTCCAGAAGGGTGAGGTTATCTTCCATGCCGAGGACACCAACAAGTTCATGTACGCGGTGCTCAGGGGAGAGGTCAAGGTCTTCCAAACCACCGAAGAGGGCAAGGAAGCAATCCTGGCCTTCCACTGCACCGGCGACACCTTTGGCGAACTCTCCCTGATTGACCAGCTCGCCAACCCGGCCACCGTTTGCGCAATGGAAACGTCCATTGTCGCGATTATCGCCCGCCACGACTTTATGGAGATCATCCACAACAACCCCAAGGTGTTGAACAAACTGCTCCTCACCCTGACCACCCGCTTGCGTAATGCCTGGGATCAGAACCGCATGCTCCACTTCAAGGATGCCACCCGCCGCATCAGAACCCTGCTGTGCAATCTCGCGGAAACGCGCGGACAGCGCCAGCATGAGGATGTCGTGGTCGATATGCGGCTGACACACCAGCTGATTGCGGACATGACCGGATTAACCAGGGAAACGGTAACGCGAGTACTCGACAAGTGGAAGCGTGAAGGGCAGATTGACACGGACCAGAATCGCCACCTGGTCATCAAGAAAGTTTTTTTTGAAGAAAACGGTATTGTGTGATTCAGATTACATTTCCCATATCTCTTCTCCGCTAACATGTCCGACAATCAAATGAACAACTCTCTGCCAAGAGCAAACCATGGGAAACCATGGGGCGCAGAGCCACGGGACTAACAGAAGACAACCTCTTCTTACGTTCGCCGAGCCGCCAGAGTCTGCATGGAAACATGCGTTCTGGCGGCTTTTTTATTTTTTAAGGAGAAAGGAGCAACGCAATGAAACGGTTGCAAAACAACTCTCAACCCTCGCGCATCCTGGCGCTCTCTGGCAAATTCGCCCTCACGACCCTGTGTGCACTGGTACTGTTCTCGACCTCACTAACCGGGGTCGCCGAAGCCGCGAAGATCGTCTTCACCCCCAGCAACATTTCAGCTACGGCCGCCCCAGGTGAAGAAATCAACGTTCCTATTAACGTGGTCCTTAAAGAAACTAGACGTCCAGACGCTTTTGTCGATTTCACCATCATACAAACCGTTGGCAATCTTAGCTCCAGCTGGATATCTGAGCTCCCCTCCACCATCTCTCTCAGCACCCTCAGCTCCGTTAGCAACAAAACATTTAAAATAAATGTCCCGAGCAGTGCGTCAAAAGGCCTTTTTTCGACTAAATTCAGAGCCATTCCGACAAGTAAAAACGAATTTGTTCTTCCTGTAGATTTTGCCGTGAATCTGACGGTAGAAGAGACGCCCTCATGTCAGCCCCCTACCTTCACCGGTATCGCGGCCACGCAAACCACCGTCAACATCAAAAACAACAAACCGTACTCGGTGGAATTTACCGGGATCGTCACCCCACAGGAAGGATGTCCGCTCGACGATGCCTGGTACACGCTGACTGACGAATACGGTGAAATGGATCTCGACGGTAAACTGGACGCCGACGCCAAGCTAGAAGTAAACGAAGAAGATGGTACCTTTACCGCAACCGTGACGATTCTTGCCTCGCGCGACGGCAAGGACAAGGACGGTCGCCTGTACACGGTTGTCTTCACCGCAGAAAATGAAGCCGGCAAAGGTGAAAGCGGTACGACCTCACTCGTCGTAGCACACGACAACGGGAAAAAATAGCCATCGTAAACACTACTCTTCCAGAACCAAAAAGGGGGCAACGGATGCGTTGCCCTCTTTTTTAATTTCGCGGCACCAGCACTAAAAACACCGTACAGAAAACAGTACATCACCTTCATACCAGAAACGGCCAGGACTACGGCCACTCGCCGCCTAACTACACAACCACATAGAAACATAAACAGCAATCCACCCGCCCCTCTTGACCTCCCCCTAGCCCCCCACTAAAGTTAAAGGGATCAGGGGCTCTTACCCCCCATACGCCTTGATATGGCGCAAAGGAAAAGGGGGCAGGCCCCCTCCCCCTCAGCAACTGAAAGAACTACCATGGAATACGTCTACCTGAATGGTAACTTTATTGAAAGCACTCAGGCCGTGATCTCCGTCTTTGACCAGGGACTCCTTTACGGCGACGGCATCTTCGAAAGCTTCCGCTCGGTGGGTGAACACCTCTACCAGTTCCCCCAGCACTATCAACGGCTACTGCAATCGGCTGCCGCACTCTGCTACCCGAAAATCATCGACCGGCAGGAACTGGAAAAGGTTCTACAGGAACTCCGGACACGTAATAAACTGCGCGATGCCTACTTCCGCATCACCATCACCCGCGGCCAAGGGGAAGTCGGGTTTCAACGCGAGCTCCACAATGAATTGACCTTCCTGATCATGGCACGTGAATTTCGCAGTTTTGATCCTCGGTTCTATGCCGAAGGGATCGCTCTGCATGTCGCCAAGACCCGACGCAATGCTCCTGAGGCGATCAACCCCAAGATCAAATCGATCAGCAACCTCAACAGTCTGCTCGGCAAACTCGAAGCCAGGAGCAATAATGCATTTGAAGTCATCATGCTCAATAACCGCGAGCATATCTGCGAGGGCGCAGCATCAAATATCTTCTGGACCAAAGACCAGTGGGTATTCACGCCGGATGCTTCGACCGGATTACTCGAAGGCGTGACCCGATCGACCATCATGCGCCTTTGTGAAGAACAGCTCGGCCTACGGGTCATCAGCGGCGAGTATAAATTGCAAGACCTACGTTTTGCCGACGAAGCCTTCATTACTTCAACCTCGTTGGAAGTCATGCCGGTCGTCAGCGTCGATGGCTACACCATTAACCGTGGCGAAGTCGGCCCAATCAGTCATGAACTTTGCCGCGCCCTCCATCGAGACATGGGTAAACCTTCCGAAACGCCCATCTAGCCAGACCACGGTGCTGCTGTTCCCGGGCCCTGCCGTACAACGCCCGGTACATGACAGAGCCTTAGCGGAGAATTACACATCGACCCTTTGCCACTATTCATGAAAACTTTCCGATAGCGTTAAAATCACAAATATTTAATCCATCATATTGTTATTCAAGCGGCTTCCTGATAAAAAGATAACTTCACTCATAATTGAACACAGTGTTTTACTAAGATTAAGTTTCGCGCCCCCCTATACACCGAACTGAGCCACAGCCCAGAAAAAAGTAGTGGATTCGGCGCATGCCTGGAATGGCGAGTAAATGACTCAGTTCTCTCGTCATAACAACCGGAGGGATAGTTGACCCCCATGAATGCAGCTTTCCGTAGTACGCTCAAGCTTTGCCTCGCCACGGTTTTGACCGTTCTTCTTCTGGCCGCCTGCGCCTCTCCTCCCGCCCCCCCGAGCGGCTTCATCAGCTACCAGATGATCGATTCGAGTGCACAACAAAAACCGACGTGGACGCACAACGTCCCCGAAGAAGCCGGCAAACAGATCTTCATCGGGCAATCGAATTATTACTCGACCGAGCAGGAAGCACGCTCCGACGCTCTGCGCGACGCGATCAAGAAATACGCCGACTTCCTCGGCGTCGAGGTCTCGGCATTCGATGAAACCCTGCGCCAGCTGGAAGGAAGCGAATCGGCGATCCAGGATGCCCAGGTTTCGAGGAAAAGCCGTACAACCCTGCAGACCAATGCCCGTGCCAGTCGCGCCAAGGCCCGCAAATGGTACACCGAAAAATACAACGCCATGGATGGCGGTCAGGTAACCGGAATTGCCTACTCGGCGTGGGTGGAAGTGACCGTCCCGAACAGCGAAATCGAGAGTTACCAGGAGGAGCGACGCCAAAAGAAACAGCGCATTGCCGACCAGAAAAAACAGGTCTACCAGGAGGCGCTGAGCGAGGCCGAGGCCACCGTCGCCAGCGTAAACATTGCTCAAAAAGAGGCGCTGAGAGCGACTCAGAATGGCGATATCCTCAGTGCCCTCTCCGGACTCGACTTTGCCCAGCAGGACCTGACCAAGGCACGTTACAAATTCCTCGCTGCAGGTGGTCGCATCGCCTCGCTGGCATCGAAGTTTGACCGTCCAGCCACCGAAATCAAAAACCTCACCTACCAGCTACAGAACTCCGTAACCCTCGATGTTGGGCGCTTCAACAACTACTGCCTGAAGGACCAATCTGGCTGCGAAAAGATTTCCGTATGGGCCTGGAGCCGCCAGGGACAAAAGAGCTATCCGCTGAGCAACCTGCCCCTGGTCCTCACGGGTGAAGGTGACGGCAGCCGCTTTGCGGCACGGACCAACAGCCAGGGAAAGGCAACCTTTCAGCTCAGCAGGATCATGGACAGCTCCTACATTGTGAAGGTGGACGAGAAGCTGATCGGCATTGATCGGGAATTGGTCGGCAACCTGCTTGCCGCCAATAACCGCGTGTACATCCAGTCTCAGACACCGTCTCTTGAGCGCCTGATCGATCAGGGCGTCAAGGATCTTTTCCAGGGGGCAACCCCTGAGCCGTTGCCGGTCGACAGCCTGATCCTCGGCGCCGTCACCTATGAGAATTCCCCTGAAGGGGGAGAGTTTGCCCTACTGGTCAAGGACCTGCTCGGCCAGAGTCTGACCAGCATTAACGGCCTGCGGGTCGTGACCCCCCGTAAACACTCTGCTTCCGAACTGACCAACGTCATGCAGACGCGAGGCATTTCGGCGCGTGCATCAGGCGTCGGCGATGGAGCCATGCAAGCACAGCTCAACAATGCAGGTGCTGCCCTGCAGGCCAACTACCGCAAGTTTGGCAATGACACCCAACTTACCCTGGCGCTGCTGCGTGCCGAAAGCGGTCAACTGCTGCGCAAGACAATGCTTGCCGTTCCGTCCCGCCTGCTCCCGAGCTCGACCCAAGTCACCTCAACCCCGCCGGTTGAAAACACACCTCCACCACCGCCACAACAGCAGCAGGATATCCGCCTCGACGTCACCTCGCACCTCGGTGACGGCCAAACCTATCAGGAAGGCGACACGATCTCCTACTTCGTCAGCAGCAACCAGGACGCCTACCTGCTCCTGATCTACCAGGATGCCGGAGGCAACCTGATCCAGATCCTGCCGAACAGTTACTCCGGCAACGAGAAATTCCGCTCCGGGAACTACATCGAGGTCCCCCGCAGCAGTGACAACTACGAGTTCATTATCGAGGGACCGTTCGGAGTCGAACATGTCTGGGCCTTTGCCAGCGACCGCCCCCTGCCACGACTTCCGGGACAGGATGTCGGTAACGGCCTGACCCTGCTTAATGGCAGCTTGGACAGTATCCTCAGCACCGTGCGCAGCGTTGCCTCGCAACCGGGAATCAGCTACGGAGAAGCCCGGGCGACAATCACCACCGTCGCTCGCCGTTAACAAAACCAAGAAACACAAAAAACCAGTTCGCCATCACATTTCACAGGAGGAAAACATGACTCGCAAACTGCACGGAATCACACTTCTACTTGGTTTGGCCCTGCTGGCCGGATGTGCCAGCTCAGGGGTCAACGCACCGACCCCCGGACAAGAAGCTCTGATCTGGAGCTCTGAAGCACAACGCCCGGGCTGGACGATGATGGAGCCGGAAGGGGTGGAAGACGGACTGCTCACCTTTGTCGGCACCTCGCTTCGTCACGCCACGGAACAGGGCGCACGCGAAGACGCGCGTCGCAACGTCACCAGCGCCGTCGTCAAGTACATGGGCACGCTGGTCAAGGACAAGTTCGAAAAAGCCTCGGTCAGTTATGGCCTCGACAGCAGTGTCATCGATCCGACCAGCAGTGCACGCCAATTTGAAAAGCAGCTCGCCACCAACCTCGACGGCCAGGTCAAACCCAAGAACTGGTATGCCGAAAAATGGCAGACTCCCACCGGCATCGGTTACCAGTACTTTGTGGAGGCGAAGGTCCCGGCCAACGCACTGGGCGACGAATTCAAGAAACTGGCTAAGCAGCAGGCTCGGGATGCCGAAAAAAAGGCCAAGGAAGCGGCCGACGCAACCGCCAAGGCTCAGGCTGAAAAGGCTAGTGAATTCTGGAAAAAAATGCAGGAAGAAAATCTGGTCGAATAGTCCTACGGTAACGGGGCTCCCGCGGGAGCCCCGTTGTCTTTGGTTGAAACCTCTCCAGAGCGACTCTGTAGTCTTTAAACAGACCCGCTCTGGAGAGTTTCCAACTGTTCCGGGCGCATAGACGCCCCAGAGGAGGTCCTACCATGAGCTTTACCACCCCCACGAGGGTCATGGTGCTACTTGCCGCTTGGTTGATTTCCGCCCTCATCATCGGCGGCACAGCCCTGGCGGACTGGCAGGATGATGACGAATTCGCCGATTTTGCCGCCGAGATGTCCGCGGAGGTAAGTGCCTTTGAGGCAGAGCAAAACAAAGAGGTCGAGGACTTCCTCGCCGAAGCGGACCGCGACTTCCTGGAATTTTTGAACGACGCATGGAAAGACCTCGAAGAGTTTGACGGCGTTCCCTCGCCGCTGAAACCGAAACCCAAGGTTCTGCCCAAGGCCCCTGAGCCTGCCACATCCAAACCGGAGCCGGACACGACTCCCGTCGTCGTACTTCCGAAACCACCCGCAGCCCCATCCCAGGCAGCCCCAGGAAAGGGGATCCCATCGAAGATTTCTTCTGCCAAGGGTAGCTCTCCCCAGGCGAGTCCCGCAAAAGGGGTCCCATCGAAAACGTCTACCGCCAAGGGAGGCTCATCCCAGTCCTCGCCCGACACGGTGGCACCGTCGAAAGGGGCCCAGGCCAAAACTTCTCCGGTGAAGGCCGCACCAGCCAAGGGTACACCCAGCCAGGCGGCCCCGTCCCAGGCCATGCCGGCAAAGGCCAAACCGGTCGAGCCTGAGGACAACCGGATGAAGATCGGCCTCAACTGGCTGGGGCAGGCGCTGACGTTCAGGTGCGACCCCAGAAGCCGACATGCCATGGAAGGTGACGTCAACCCGGAGCGCATTGCCGAGTTCTGGGAATACCAGGCCCGCCTCAACCCCCAGGACATCCTCGATCAGCTAGACGCCGCAAAGCAGGTCCTGCTCCTGAATGACTGGGGTTACGTACGCCTGGTCTGGGCATTTGCGCGGGAACTGCAACCAACGTCCAACGAAGCCAACCTCTACAGCTGGTTCCTGCTAACCAAAAGCGGTTACCAGGCACGGCTTGGCTACGGCGATGGCAAAGCCTACCTGCTGGCTGCTGCTGACAACACCATCTACGGTGTACCGTATTACACCGTCAAAGGGGTTCGCTACTACAACCTCAGCTATCTCGACGGTGAGCCACGCCCTCACCTGATGCGCAGCTACGACGGCGACTACGCCGGGGCCGACAACGGCCTCGACCTGCG
>PKUI01000217.1 GCA_002869605.1 Desulfuromonas sp.
GCGGATACGCCCCTGGTCGAGGTGGTGCACACTCCCTGGCTCGCCGCGGTTGGAGCAGAGAAAGGCGATGCCGCCGAGCACCCGCTGTGCGCCGAAGGCCTCGGCAAGAAGCTCCTCGTTGCCGAGGCCATTCTGCAGGGTCAGGACCATGGCTCCGGGGTGTTTCATCAGTGGCGCGCACAGCTCGACCAGCTTGGCGTTGGCAAAGGTCTTGAGGCCGACCAGTACCAGGTCGACCTCATTCATCTCGCTGGTTGAGCGGAACCCGGCGACCTGTTCGAGGTGGAAGTCACCGTGCGGTGAGGTTACCCGTAACCCCGCGCTGCGAATGGCCTCGAAGTCGCGGCGCAGCAGAAATTGAACCTCATTCCCCCCACGCTGAAGCATGGCCCCGTAGTAGAGCCCAAGGGCTCCGGCGCCGATCACGGCTATGCGCATGTCTTTACTCCTGGCGGCAAAAGCGTCGCGCCCGCCATCATAGAAAGCGGCTCTCGCGAGGTCAACAAAAGGTTCCAGTTCAATACTGTCAGGGGCCATCAATAACTGAATCATTACTTAACACCGCCGGGGGCGCCCGGCAGCGCCTTACCTATTCTTTGAGTGGCAAAGAAAGGTAATCCAAAGAAACCACCCCGAACTCCGTCACCCGATGATCGGGTGCCCTCGCTATCAGGAAGTTTTAATCCAGCCGGCTCGCGTGCTCGCCAGACGGCAAGATTAAAATCCCGGCACTCGGTGACTACGCACGGGGCCCCGTAAAGGCCATGGAACAGTCAAAGGATATTCCCTTTCCCGTGTGACGCAGCCGGAGCAGCGACGGCTCACGCCGAAACAGGCCGAAGAGTTGAGCGCAGCGAATGGCGAAGGCCCGGCGGAAACCGTTGTTGCGTAGGGGACTCGCGGATCCTCAGCGGGCGCAACCCTTGGGTTCATGCTTACGCTTTTCTGGATGACTCAGTAAAAGACGATCTCTTCCCCTTGCCCGCGAACCCGGCTTTCAAGTAACATGTATTGATTACTCAGGGAGTTGTCAATTGTCCTCTTTTACCCTCAAATATGGTTCGCAGAGTATGACCTGCAATCTGCCGGGAGCCGAACTGCTGCAGGCCCGTGTCGCGTCCACCGCGGCAGCGCCGCAGGAACTGGTGGTGCAGGCCCTCAACGCACCGCTCGGTACGCCGGCGCTGGAACAGATCGTCAAGCCGGGCGAGCGGGTGTTGATCGTCACTTCCGACATTACCCGTGCCACCGGCAGAGAAGTCTACCTGCCGTTGATCGTCGAGCGCCTCAACACCAGCGGCATCCCTGACGCCGACATCGAGATCCTGGTCGCCCTCGGTATTCACCGCAAGCAGACCGTCGAAGAGCACCGCAAGATTCTTGGGCCCTTGTATGGGCGGATCCGGGTCATTGACCACGACTGCGATGATGTGCGTGAACTGGCTGATCTCGGCACCACCGCCAGCGGCCTGCCGTTGGCGCTCAACCGCAGGTTGCTCGAATTCGAACGGGTGGTTGTCACCGGCACCGCTGGGTTTCACTACTTCGCTGGTTTTGGCGGCGGCCGCAAGGGGCTGGTGCCCGGCGTCGCTTCCCGCCAGACTTGCATGGCCACCCACTTCGCGGTTTTCAACCCGCCCGAGGATGGCGGCAAGCACCCGCAGGCGGTCACCGGTGTCCTCGATGGCAACCCGGTGCACGCGGCGCTGCTCGAGGCGGCGCGTAGCGTTCGCTGCGACTTTCTGTTCAACACCGTGCTCTCTCCCGATAAGCAGATCGTCGCGGCCTATGCCGGCGAGCTGGAGCAGGCCCACCGCGCCGCCTGTGCGAAGGTCGACGAGCTCTATCGGCTCAAGCTGGAACAGCCGGCCGACCTGGCGGTGGTCTCGTGCGGCGGGCATCCCAAGGACATCAACTTCATCCAGGCACACAAGGCACTCGACTACGGGGTCGGCGCCCTGCGCCCCGGTGGCACCCTGGTGTTGCTCGCCGCCTGCCCCGATGGCCACGGTAACGCGACTTTTGCCGACTGGTTCGAGCACCCCGACCTGGTGAGCTTCGAGGCGGCGTTGCGTGCAGGCTACGAGATCAATGGCCAGACCGCCTATGCCACGCGGATCAAGACCGAGACCTGGCGGGTGATCCTGGTTAGCGAGTTTAACGAGGCGCAGACGCGCCATCTTGGCATGGAAAAGGCCGAAAACCTTGACCTTGCCCTGCAGATGGCCTATACCGGATTGCCGTCGTCTCCGCGCACGGTGGTGGTCCCGGACGGTGGTAGTGTACTGCCGGTGGTCAACAGACCTACCTGACTTACCCAGCAAAGGAATTTTTCGATGTTCGAACCGCGTATCGTTCGTATTCTTGAAAGCATCGTCGGCAAGGAGCAGGTCTCGACGGCCAAGGCCGACCTGATCTGTTATTCCTACGACGCCACCCAGCAGCGTTTTCTGCCCGACGTCGTGGTTCATCCGGAAAATGCCGAACAGATCAGCCTGATCATGAAGATGGCCAACGCCGAAAAGATACCGGTCTTTCCCCGCGGGGCCGGAAGCGGCTTCTCTGGCGGCAGCCTGCCGACCAAGGGCGGCATCGTGCTGACCACCGAGCGCATGACCGAGATCCTCGAGATCGACGAGGAGAACCTGGTAGCGACCGTTGAGCCGGGGGTGGTGACCGAACTGTTCCAGAAGGCGGTGGAGAAGGTCGGGCTGTTCTATCCCCCCGATCCGGCGTCGCTGAAGTTCTCGACCCTCGGTGGCAATGTTGCCGAGTGTGCCGGTGGGCCGCGCTGCGTCAAGTACGGGGTGACCAAGGATTTCATCCTCGGCCTCGAGGTGGTGACGCCACTCGGCGATATCATCACCACCGGCGGCCCGACCATGAAGGGGGTGGTCGGTTACGACCTGACCAAGCTGCTGTGCGGCAGCGAGGGGACCCTCGGCATCATCACCAAGATCGTGATCAAGCTGCTGCCGTTGCCGGAGGCGAAGAAGACCATGCTGGTGCTGTACGATTCGATCGACGGCGCGGCGCAGTCGGTCTCGGCGATCATCCGCAACAAGATCATCCCTACCACCCTCGAGTTCATGGACGGGCGCACCCTCGACTGTGTGCGCCAGGCGACCGACCTGCAGGTGCCGGAGTCTGCCAACGCGGTGCTGATCATCGAGGTCGACGGCGACCAGGAGTTCCTCGACAAGCAGGTGGCGCGCATTGAAGAGATCATCGCGCCGCTCGGCGTGGTCGAGACCCGCACCGCCACCACCCCCGAGGAGAGTGAGGCGCTGTGGCAGATCCGCCGCTCGGTGTCGGCTTCGTTGCGCAAGGTTAACCCCGACAAGTTCAACGAGGACATCTGCGTGCCGCGCAGCAAGGTCCCGGAGATGATCCGCACCATCGACGCGATCTCCGACCGTCACGGGGTGTCGATCGTCAACTTCGGTCACGCCGGCGACGGTAACATCCACGTCAACATCATGATCGACAAGAAGGTCACGGGCGAACTGGAGAAGGCCGAAGCCGCCATCGAAGAGGTGTTCAAGGCGGCGCTGGCGCTTGGCGGCACCATGAGCGGTGAGCACGGCGTGGGGATCGCCAAGGCACCCTACATCCCGCTCGAAATCAGCGAGAAGGCGGCCGACTACATGAAGACCGTGAAGAAAGCACTCGACCCGAACAATATTCTGAACCCGGGGAAGATTTTTCTCGACGAGTAGGGATACAAACGAAAAACTGTCTTACGCCCGTTCGCGTTGCTCACTTAAGACGCAAAGACGCCAAGGACTTCAAAAGAAATATTGTAGTTCTGGAGTTGTTTTTCTTTGCGTCTTTGCGCCTCGGCGTGAGGACGCTTTTGAAGTTGAGAGCATAAGCATATGGCCAAAATGAAAGACCTGGAAGAGTATCGCGAAGAGATCGAGCAGTGCGTCAAGTGCGGCGCCTGCCGTGCCCACTGCCCGGTGTTCGGCGCCGAGCGCCAGGAAGGACGGGTAGCGCGCGGCAAGGTGGCGCTCTCTCACGCCGTTCTCGAAGGCGAGGTCGACCTCGAGGCCAAGGTACTCGAGGACCTCAGCCAGTGCCTGTTGTGCGGCAGCTGCTGCGCGCAGTGCCCGAACAAGGTGCCGACTGAAGAGATCGTGGCCGCGGCGCGGCGGCGCATAGCCGAGGAGAGGGGTTTGTCGACCTTCGGCAAGGGGGTCGCAGCGATCCTTGGCCGCCCCAAGCTGATGGATACCTTGGCCAAGGCGGGCGGGATGTTCAGCGCCCTGTTGTTCAAGAAGCTCCCCGAAAACAGCGGCCTGCGGTTGCGTTTCCCGGCCCCCTACCTGGCGGCGGATCGCACCCTGCCGCCGGTGGCGGCAACCCCTTTCCGCGACACGGTCCCGGAGCGGATCGAGGGCGATATGGAAAAACCGACGGTGTTGTTCTTTACCGGTTGCGGTATCAACTACATGTATCCGGCGGTCGGCGAGGCGTTCCTCAAGGCGCTCAAGTTCCTTGGCGTTACGGTACTGATTCCCAAGGATCAGAACTGTTGCGGGCTGCCGGCGGTGAGCGCCGGCGCGGCGGGTACCGTGGAACAGCTTGCCGGGCAGAACCTGGCGGTGTTCGAGCGGCTCAAGGCCGACACCATCGTCACTGCCTGTGCCTCGTGCAACGCCGGACTCGGCAAGATCTACCCCGAGATGGGCGAGGAGTTTGCCTCTCTGGAGGCCCAGGTATGTGACATCTTCGTCTATTTGGTTGAGCAGGGGCTGCCGGAGAAGCTGGCGCAGCTGGAATGGCAGGGGGAAAAGAAGCGCGTCACCTACCACGACCCCTGCCACCTGCGCACCCGCGGCATCACCCAGGAGCCGCGCGCGATCCTCAAAGCGCTGCCGAACGTGGAGTATGTGGAGATGGACGAAGCCGGCACCTGTTGCGGGCTCGGCGGCACCTACTCGGTCTATCACTACGAGACCAGCAAGAAGATCGCCGCCAAGAAGGCGACGAATATAGCAGCCAGTGGTGCCGAGCTGGTCGCTACCGACTGCCCGGGGTGCATCATGCAGCTGCAGGATGGCATCAACCATGCCGATGGCAGCGCGCGCAGCGTACACATTCTGGAGTTGCTCGCCGAGGTGCTTCCCGACTAGTAGATGGATAGAACTAGTTGCCTACGGCGACAGTCGTTTGCCAAATTAAAAGCCCCAATCTAACAAAAATGTTAGGGGGGCTTTTCTGTTTGGGGTTTCGGAGCCTATTGCAGAAAACAGATAGATCGATAATCATTTTTTAAGGGATTAATCGCTGCAACCTATTCAATAAGCCCCTGGCTAATGTAAAAAACGCTTGTGGGAGGATTTATAAGAAACGACGGCTAGGTAGAAGGGTTTTCTCGTAAGTTTTGATATTTAAGAATTGTTTAGTCCCTATTTGTAGTTAAAACGGCAGCTTAAACTAACTTCCTGAGTTGATGTTTTCATGTTTTGCATTAACAAATGCAGCTGATATCATTCTTTAATAGTTAAACCCTAATCACTTCGGGGAGAAAAGATATGAAAACTATAAAGTTTGTAGTGCCCCTTTTGACTGTCCTATTGACCTGCGGCTGTGCCATGAAATGGCAATCTGATCTAGGGAATGCTCAAAAAAATACCCCGACCAACGCGTCTCAAGCCGCTCTGATGCTTGCAGACACTTGCTTTGAATATGCCGGCAATCTGGAATCTCTCAAGCAATGCCAGGAACAGTATTTGGCCGTTTTGCATGAGAACCCAGGTGATTATACAGCCCTGACTCAACTCAGTACTCTTAACATCCTTGTCGGCACTGCGTACACCGATGGCTTGTGGGCTAAATCAGAGCGTTTTCAACAGGCCATGCGCTATGCCGAACTGGCGATGTACACCAATGCTGCATTTAAAGCAAAAGTCTCCGCAGGTGATCCCCTCTGGCTGGCTGTTGATGCTCTGGGAGAAGCCGAGGTCGAGGCGATGTTCTTCTGGGTGACCGCACTGCAATATGAATTCAAAGAAGGGATGTCACTGGCAGGGAAGATTGTAAATATTGACTGGCTGCAGCATGCCTTGCTGGTGCTCAACCGTATTGAGGACGTAGCTCCTAATTTTGGTAACGGGGGCGTCCAATTTGCCAAGGTAATCTGCTACTACGCCTTGCCGGAGCATTTAGGCGGTTCAAAAGAACTAGGGGATGAATATATGCAGAAAGCGGTTGCCCGTAGCGGTAATTGGCTGTTACCGCGTTGGGCGCGTGGAAAATATTATTACGTGGTTACCGGTCAGGAGGATAAATCTGTGCAGGACCTGAGCTGGGTAGCGAACCAGAAATTAGAAAATTATCGTGATCCTTACCCCTGGCGGGTTCATTTTCTGGAGAATGCCAGAGAGTTGATTCAATAGTCGTTGCCGCTCCGTAACTGGTGATCTAGACGCTCCAGGTGGGTCAGAAAGATGGTGCGAAACGTTGAGTAACGGTGCCCTCCTGGAACGGAAAAGGATCTTTCTGCAGGGAGGACCCGGGCAAATAATTCCGGGCCGTCACCACTGAGAAAGTCGTTTTCACCAAAGCCCAGGTATATTGGTGGATAGCTGGCTTGCTGGAGGTCGTATTCTTTGATCCACGACCAGATCAGCCGCTGCCAGTCGTTCTCATCCTCTGTGGTTGCATTCCAGTTCGATACCCCGCCCGCGTCTTTCACCTCGGAAACGATCCCGCCCCAGCCGATGAACGGGCAGATAAGCATCACCCCGTCGACCTGATCGGGGTAATCACGTAAATAGAAGAGACTGCCGAGACCGCCCATCGAAAATCCTGCCAGCCAGATCTTCTGATAACCCGCACGGCGGGCCGGGAGAATGACATCCTCATGCAATCGTTCTTGGACGGTTTCCTCCTTGTAATAGCCAAAGTGCAGGTCGGGAGCAACGATATCGAAGGGCAAATTGCGCCGACGAACTTCCTCAATCAACCCGTTCTCCTCAAAAACCTTATTGCTGGCACCGAGCCCACGAATCAAGACCAGTAAATTACTTTCTTGTGCGCCCCTGGTTTGTGAATATTCGAGTACCGGAACCGGGATCGTCGCGGCAGGAAAGCAGCCGCCCAAAAGAGCGACCGTTCCAAGCATCACGAGCCAGATTAAACGATCAAGGGATACGATTTTCATACCAACCTTCGTTTTTGGAAGTATTTCATTGAGGGCTTCCGGGCAAATGGATCTGGAAATAACTTTTACGGAATGTCACTTTCAATAATTTCGGCACCACATGCCTTGGCGATGCCTTTCATCATTCCGGTAAAAACGAAATGGTGTAAAGGCATAACAGCATACCAATAAAGCAGTCCCGAGAGGCCATGGGGTTTGAAGCGTGCACATTGACGTACCTCTGTTGTGCCTTCTGCACTTTCCGTCAAAATGATTTCCAGAACAGCTTCACCGGGAACCTTCATCTCTGCAACCAATTTCAGGCGGTGATTTTTTTCTACGGTCAGAACTCGCCAGAAGTCCAGGGCATCTCCAGATTCCACCAAGTATGGATTGCGCCTTCCCCGGCTCAGGCCGGGGCCACCTATCAATCGATCAAAGGCTCCGCGCAGGTGCCATAACCAATCGGCAGAGTACCAGCCGGTTTTCCCTCCGATCCCAATAACGGCCGGCCACAACCGCTCCGCGGTACCCTTAACCAGCATACTTCGTTCATCTTTGAAAACAGTCCCTCCAGCCCATGACGGGTCCTCACCGGTGCTCCACTCAGCGGGGGCGACTTCACCGGCATCCATCCACGAAGTTTCAACCTGCTGCAGGCGCATCTTTTCAAGAGCAAGGCTTATTGCCTCTCGGCA
>PKUI01000093.1 GCA_002869605.1 Desulfuromonas sp.
CCGGCGAAGGTCTTGATGTCATGGTTGCCGGTAGCATCGCCAATGGCCAGCAGGAAGAACAGAATGACCAGCGAACCGAACACGACCTGCAGTTTACGGTTCAGCTTGAAGGTGCCGATGAAGAGCGCGGTGCTGAAAATTCCCCACATAACCAGGAAGGCGGTCATCGAGGTGGCATTCGGCTTGGCCGCGTAGCCGGTCTGGGGAAGGATGATCAGGGCGACCAAGGTCAGCCAGAAGAGGCCGTACGAGGTGAACGCAGTGGCACCGAAGGTGTTGTTCTTCTTCCATTCCATGATGCCGACGATAACCTGGCCGATGCCGCCGTAGAAGATGCCCATCGCCAGGATCATGGCGTCGAGCGGGAAAAGGCCGGCGTTGTGCAGGTTGAGCAGCACGGTGGTCAGGCCGAATCCGAGCAGACCCAGCGGAGCCGGATTGGCTGTAGTGTCGTTGAGCGAGAGATTGGTTGCTTGTGCCATTGTCTTGCGTCCTCCTGTTTACGTCTTAGTTAACAACATCTTGTCGGTACAAAAAAAATCGATCAGCGCTTCGTCGTGGTCAGGTGCCTGGCAAAGGTCGTCGGGTTATGGTTGGCGACACGCGTTGGTCTGCGGGAAGCGATGCCAGAGACATGCTGTATACCACATTTGATAAATATTGTTCAATATGGATGTTGGTGGCTGTGAATTACAGGTTTACGCCATGGGGAAGGTTTTTTTGGAGCATGCTCGTCGAATGACCCTGCACAGAGATGCCTATCGTTGGGTGAACAGGCACGGATGTCATCGGGAATATCTTCCTTTTCAGGACTCCTTTGTCTCCTGTGTTGTGACCAGGCGTTTTGTCGAATTTTCTGTGCAATGAGATACAGTTAATAGTGTCGCGCCACCACTCAAGCGTTGAGGGATGATGTTCTATGGGACATGAAGCGCATACTGCCGAGCTGGTTTTATTCGTTGTCGGCCTGCTGTTGGTTGCTGCAGCAACTTTGGCTTTGAGCCGGCGGATAAAATTCCCGTTCACCGTGGCGCTTGTGGTTGTCGGTGTCGTGTTGGCCCAGTTGGCCGGGATCGTTCCGCAATGGCTCGGTGTGGTGACCCGCTATGAGGTAGCACCGGAGATCATCCTCTTCGTGTTCCTGCCGACCCTGATTTACGAATCGTCCTTTCATCTCAATGCCCGGCAGTTGCGACACAACCTGTGGCCAGTGTTGACGTTGGCGGTGCCTGGTCTGCTCTTTTCAACCCTGATCATCGGCCTGATCGTCTATGCCGCAACGCCGATCGAACTACCTGCCGCGCTGCTGCTTGGTTCGATTTTGAGTGCCACCGACCCGGTCGCAGTCATCAGCTTGTTCAAGCAGCTTGGCGCACCGAAACGGCTCACCGTCCTGGTCGAGGGGGAGAGTCTGTTCAACGACGCCACCGCGATCGTGCTCTCCAGAATTTTAATCGGTATTATCGCCGCAGGTTATTTCGCTCCGCAGATGATCTGGCAGGGGACAATGTCGTTCGTGCTGGTGTTTTTCGGCGGTATCGTGGTCGGTCTGGCGGCTGCCTGGTTGTTTGGGCTGCTGTTGGGCCTGGTGGAGAGCGACACCTTCATTGAAATTTCACTGACCACTATCCTCGCCTATCTCTCCTTCCTGGTTGCTGAAGAGATTTTTCACGTTAGCGGCGTCATGGCCACGGTGGCGGCCGGAATGACCATGGGTAACTGGGGGCGCACCAAGATTTCGCCCCCGGTGCTCGGTTATCTGGAGCATTTTTGGGAGTACATGGCCTATGTCGCTAACGCCCTGATTTTTCTTTTGGTCGGGCTGCGGGTCGACCTGTCAGCGTTGGGTGCCTCTTTCGACACGCTGATCTGGGTGGTGCTGGCGATGCTGATTTCCCGTGCCCTGGTCATTTACCTGCTGGTGCCGCTGGTCGGTCGTCTGCCGGGGAACGCGCCGATCGACAGCCCGTACCGAGCGGTGATGTTCTGGGGGGGACTGCGCGGCGCGATTGCCCTGGCGATTGTCCTGTCGCTGGATGATTTTGCCTATGCCGACACCTTTGTCGCTGTCGTGACCGGAGCGGTACTCTTCACCCTGCTTATCCAGGGGACCACGATTGAGAAGCTGGTTCGCCTGCTCGGTCTCGATCAACCCCCGCTTGCCGATCGCCTGGCCCGCTCGGAGGGGTGGTTGTTGTCCAAGCGCCGCGCATTGGAGAACATTCCCACACTGCAGCATTCCGGTATCTTTTCAGCCCATATTGCAGGTCTCCTGCAGCAGAAATACGTATCGGAAATCGAGCAGGTTAAACGTTCGATGGATCAACTTAAGATGCAGGAGCTGGATTTTGAGCAGGAGCGGATTTTGCTTTATCGGCGCTGCTTTGCCGAAGAACGTAATGACTATTATCGGCTCTACAGCCGAGGGCATCTCGCCGAGAAGGCGTATAGAGACCTTTGCTACTCCATCGACCTGCAGGAGGAGGCGATTCAGAACGGCAGCGGGTTGCCTGCCTTTACCCTGCATGCCCCGGGCAGCAAAAGGCTGCGTGAGAAATCCTACAATTTTCTCGAATGGTTGCTGCAGCTGAGCGGGCTGCCGGAAAAGATGCGCATGGTTCAGATTGCCCGCGAATATGAAGAGGCCTGGGGGAGGGTCCAGGGGAGCGGGCATGTCCTGGATGAACTTGATCGTAAGGCTGCAGAAGAGACCGTGCAGGTGGAGGTCCTTGGGGAGGTCAAGTCATGCTACGAACAGTGGAACCATTCGGCTACCGCGTATCTTGACAGTGTGGCCGGGCAGTTTCCGGAGTTTGTCAGTGCCATGCAGGAAAATCTTGCCGGGCGACTGCTGCTGCATACCCAGCGAGAAAGTATCATGACCAAAATACATGCCGGGGTCATTCCAGCGGAAGTCGCTGAAAAGATCCTTCAGGAGTTGCAGAGTGAAATACGCACTCTGCGCGGTAGCGATTTGAAGCATCTGCAGGTTGATGCCGCGGAATTGCTGCGCAAGGTCCCCTTTTTTAAGGGGCTACCATCCGATGATTTTCTGAAGCTGGTTGATAAGCTGCATCCCTATACCGCGCCGGCTGGCCGGGAGATTATCCGGCAGGGGGCGACGGACGATTCGCTGTTTCTGATCAGCCGGGGGGTGGTTAGAATTTCCAGAAGTGTTGATGGGCGTGATGAGGATCTTGCGACCCTGCTGGCGGGTGACTTCTTCGGTGAAATGGCCCTGTTACATGGTGAACCGCGCACCGCAACCTGTCGCACGGTAGCCCCGGCCATGTTGTATGAGCTGCGCAGTGAGGATTTCCGCGAGGTGTATTGCTACTGTCCGGCAATACGTCTGGCACTGGAAGAGGCGGACAGGTGTCGCAAGCAGGAGTTGGCGGAGAAATTCAGCGCCAGGTCAATACGCCACTAGCCCAAAGCTGAGGGCGTTTAAGCGCTTATTTGTCTCATTTGAACGACTCAAGGCCATGTCGAAAATAGTTTGGAAAAGATGGGCTGTTTGTAATGGCGCTTGACAACTCGAGGTTCGAAGAGTATTAATTACCAAATTGGTAATAATTGGAGGGGCTCGTGTTTTCATCCATCTACAGATTCTACCTGGACGGCTTTCGCCGCATGCGGCTGGGGCGCACGTTGTGGAAAATCGTGTTCGTCAAGCTGTTGATCATGTTCGCGGTAGTCAAGGCACTGTTTTTCCCCGATGTCCTGCACGTCAACTACCAGACTGACCAGGAGCGTTCGGAGCATGTCCTCGAGCGATTGACCCAAGTGGGATCTACGGCTGAAAAATACGTTTCTACACGCGTCGGCACACCGAACTGACGCACAACCATGAATGGAGGATTGACGTGATTGAAACGATAGATCCGGGGCAGGTGAACTGGGCCCGGGCGACCTTTGCCTTAACGGCCATGTATCACTGGATCTTTGTTCCACTGACCTTGGGGCTCTCCTTCCTGTGTGCCTTTTTCGAGTCGATTTACGTGCGCACCGGGAACGAGGAATGGAAACGGTTAACCAAGTTCTGGATGACGCTGTTCGGGGTCAACTTTGCGATCGGGGTGGCGACCGGGATCATCCTCGAGTTCGAGTTTGGTACCAACTGGTCAAACTACTCCTGGATGGTCGGGGACATTTTCGGAGCCCCGCTGGCAATCGAGGGGATCTTTGCCTTTTTCATCGAGGCGACCTTCTTTGCGGTGATGTTCTTCGGCTGGGAGCGGGTTTCTAAGAAGGTCCATCTTTTCTCCACCTGGATGGTGGCGGTCGGTTCCAACCTCTCCGCGCTCTGGATCCTGGTGGCCAATGGCTGGATGCAGAGCCCCATCGGCATGAAGTTCAACCCAGATATGGCGCGCTTTGAAATGCAGGATTTGTGGGCGGTCATTTCGTCGCCGGTGGCGTTGAGCCATTTCACCCACGCCACCAGCTCCGGCTTTCTCCTCGCCTCGCTGTTCGTGGTCTCGGTTTCGAGCTGGTTCCTGTTGAAAAAACGGCACCTGCAGTTTGCCAAGCGCTCAATCGCCGTGGCCTGCGTGTTCGGCCTGCTCAGTGCCCTGTTTGTCGCCTTCACCGGTGACGAGCATGCGTTTCTGACGGCGCGTACCCAGCCGATGAAGTTGGCGGCCATGGAGTCCCTCTGGGATGGCCAGGAGCCGACCGGGCTAATCGCCATGGGGGTCGTCAACCCGAACAAGCGGCTCGGTGACAATAACGACCCGTTTCTGTTCAAGGTTGAAATCCCCGGCATGCTGACCCTGCTGGCCAAGCGGAGCCTGGAAGGTTATGTGCCGGGGATCAACGACCTCGCCTACGGTAACGCGGAGATCGGTGTTGTGGGGGTCGAGGAAAAGATGCGGCGGGGGAAAATCGCCGTCAGCAGCCTCGGCGCCTACAAACAGGCCCGCAAGGCCGGAGATGAGGCCACTGCAGAAAGCGAGCTGGCGACCTTCCGGCAGCACGAGGCCTACTTCGGCTATGGCCATCTCGAGTCGGTCGAGCAGGCGGTCCCCCCGGTCGGCCTGACCTTTTATGCCTTCCGCGTGATGGTCGTCCTCGGCACCTTCTTTGTGCTGCTGTTCCTGGTCTACCTCTACCTGAGCGCCAGAAACAGTCTCGAAGATAAGCCGTTACTGTTGAGGCTGGGGGTACTTTCGGTCTTTCTCGGTTACATAGCCTCCCAGGCCGGGTGGGTGGTATCGGAAGTTGGACGTCAGCCCTGGGCCATTCAGGATATGCTGCCGGTATCGGTGGCCCGTTCCAACCTCGATTCGACCACGGTGGCCTTTACCTTCTTCATGTTCCTGGTGCTGTTCACGGTGCTGCTGGTTGCCGAGATCAGGATCATGACCAAGCAAATTTCCATCGGCCCGGAAGGAGAAAACTCATGATAGGCAACCTTGACTGGTCGACGCTGCAACAGCTCTGGTGGTTGATTGTATCGGTGGTCGGCTCACTGTTCGTGTTTCTGACCTTTGTCCAGGGGGGGCAGACCCTGATCCTGACCCTCACCAAGGACGAGAACGAGAAGACCCTCATGGTCAATTCGATCGGCCGCAAATGGGAGCTGACCTTCACCACCCTGGTCCTCTTTGGCGGTGCTTTTTACGCCTCCTTCCCACTGTTTTATGCCTCGAGCTTCGGTGGTGCTTACTGGGTCTGGGTGGCGATCCTGTTCACATTTATCGTTCAGGCGGTCAGCTATGAATACCGCAGCAAGCCGAACAATCTGCTCGGCAAGCGGACCTACGAAGTCTTCATGTTCGTCAACGGCAGTGTGGGTGTTCTGTTGATCGGCGCCGCCATCGGGACATTTTTCACCGGCTCCAACTTTACCCTCAACGATTACAATTTCGTGAGTTGGACGCATCCGCTGCGCGGGCTCGAGGCCGCCTTCAACCTGTTTAACGTCAGCTTCGGGCTGTTCCTGGTCTTTCTGGCCCGTATCCTGGGGACGCTGTACCTGGCCAATAACCTTCAGCACGATTCCCTGGTGACGAAGCTTAAGAAATCGTCGCTGAACAATCTGCTGTGTGCCCTGCCGTTTCTGCTCTATGTCCTGATCGGCCTGGTCACCATGGACGGCTATGCTGTCGACCCGGCCAGCGGCGCGGTCAGTCTCGAAAGCGGCAAGTACCTGCAGAATCTGCTGGATATGCCGCTGGTGCTGGTGTTGTTGCTGGTTGGCCTGGTCCTGGTGGTCGCCGGGGTGGTGTTGAACCGTTTCACCCCTTCGGTGCGCGGCATCTGGCCGGCGGGGTTCGGTACCGTGCTGACCTGCCTGGCTGTTTTTTCCGTGGCCGGATACAACCAGACCGCCTTCTATCCGTCCAAGGTCGATCTCGGCAGTAGCCTGACGATCTACAACGCCTCGAGCAGTCACTATACCCTGACCATGATGTCGTACGTGGCGATCGCGGTCCCGTTTGTGCTGGCGTACATAGCCTGGATCTGGCGGCAGATGGACAGTAAACAGCTGACGGTCGAAGAACTGGCCGCTGACGACAAGAGCTACTAGGAGAAACAATATGTTGATAATCGCTTGGTTGGTTTTGCTGGCTGTATCGTACTTTGGCGCGGTGAAGTTCCTGGATAAGATCGACATGCTGTGAGGTTTTGAAAAACCACGCTAAGATGAGTCAAAAGAGCGTTCCTGTCCGGAACGCTCTTTTTTTATACCTGGCTGGCAAGAGACCATGGCGAATAGAGGACGTCGTTAAAATCGGAGCGAATTTTTTTTTGTTTGGTAGAATAGTGCTTTGGTGGCTTTTGGTCTGGAATAGCGCATCATTTCAATTGTAAAAGGGGGGTCTGATAATGAAATTATGGCAAGGCGTATTATGGCTACTGGTGGCGTCTCTTTGTTTTGCAGAGCTTTCCCTGGCGTCTGGGTTGATGGTTGAGGGGACCTGTAAAAATGGTGCCAGGGCCGTGCTGACTTTTGAAGCTAGCCAGCTACAGGTTCTTAGCCCGGTCAAGGCCAACCTGAAGCTGATCGACAAGGATGACCAGCCGATTAACTCGGCGCTGGTCTATTGTTCGCTGTACATACCCAACGTGGCAACCGGTGCCAATAACCCCAAGCTCGTACAAAGTGAAGAAGGCGGGATCTACAACGGGGTCGTGTTTTTTGGCGATGCCGGGAAATGGAAGGCTGCTTTGACCATCAACTTCCCCGGTGGCGGATATGAGGAGCTGGTGCTGGATATCGGTCAGGTTATGCCCAAAAAATCATAAAGGTGTTGGCGCCTCTTTGTTCGAGTCACGACGTTTTGACCGTAAAACGTTCGGCCCGGACCTGAAGCGAAGAATTGTAAGTAAGGGAGATTCCGTATGGAGTCTCCCTTTTCTATGGGTGGGCGCGGTTAGAGAAGTGAG
>PKUI01000092.1 GCA_002869605.1 Desulfuromonas sp.
ATCCGGCAGGTACTTCTGGACCTTCTTGATCATCTGGGCATCGTGACCACGCTTCTCGTCGAGCCAGAAGACACAGGGCTCACCGGAAGCCTTGGCACGGTTGACAGCCAGCTTGACCCAGTCCTGAATCGGAATGTCTTTGGCCTGGCTGGAACGGTAGATGTCACCGGTGGAAACCGGCTGCTCCATCAGCACAGTACCGTTGGAAGCAACAACCTGGAACTTACCGTTGCTCGGAGCTTCGAAGGTCTTGTCGTGGGAACCGTACTCTTCAGCCTTCTGAGCCATCAGGCCGACGTTGGCGACGCTACCCATGGTGGCCGGGTTGAACTGGCCGTTCTTGTTAGCGTCTTCGCAGATTTCGCGGTACATGGTGGCGTAGCAGCGGTCCGGAACCATGGCGATGGTGGTCTGCAGCTCGTCAGCCTTGTTCCACATGCAACCACCGTCACGCACGACGTTCGGCATGGAAGCGTCGACGATGACATCGTTCGGCACGTGCAGGTTGGTGATGTTCTTGCGGGAATCGACCATGGCCAGGGCAGCCTGACCTTCGTAGCAGGCGTTGATGTCAGCTTCGATTTCAGCCTTCTTGTCGGCCGGCAGCTTGTCGAGCTTGTTGAGGATATCACCGAGACCGAGGTTCGGGTTGGCACCGATCTCTTTCAGGGTAGCGGCATGCTTATCAAGGGCAGCCTTGAAGTACACCTTGACAGCGTGACCGAACATGATCGGGTCGGAGATCTTCATCATGGTTGCCTTGAGGTGCAGGGAGAGCAGTACGCCCTTCTCTCTGGCCTCTTGCTCGGTAGCAGCGTAGAACTTCTGCAGTTCGGCGACCTTCATCACCGAGCTGTCGAAAACTTCGCCTTCGAGCAGGGCAACTTCTTTTTTCACGTCAACGTTGCCGGCTTCGTCGACAAACTGGATCTTGACGGTATCGGCAGCGTCCATGGTCACGGACTTTTCGGTCTCGTAGAAGTCGCCGCTGTCCATGTGGGCAACGCGGCACTGGGAGGTACCCGGAGCCGGCCAGTCTTTCATCATGCGGTGCGGGTTCTTCTGGGCGAAAGCCTTGACCGAAGCGGCAGCGCGGCGGTCGGAGTTACCTTCACGCAGCACCGGGTTAACGGCGGAACCGAGGCACTTGGCGTAACGAGCCTGCAGCTCTTTTTCTGCGTCGGTGGTCGCTTCTTCCGGGTAGGTCGGAACGTCGTAGCCCTTCTCCTGCAGTTCCTTGATGGCATCCTGCAGCTGGGGGATCGAAGCACTGATGTTCGGCAGCTTGATAACGTTGGCTTCCGGCTTCTGAACCAGATCGCCCAGCCAGGACAACCAGTCCTCAACCTTCTGCTCAGGCTTCAGGTTCTCGGGGAAGTTTGCCAGGATACGGCCTGCCAAGGAAATGTCCTTGGTCTCGACTTCAACGCCGGTACCCTTGGTGAAAGCCTGCACGATCGGCAGGAAGGCGAAGGTAGCCAACGCCGGTGCTTCGTCGATTTCAGACCAGATAATCTTTGCAGTCATGTCTCTCTCCTTCTCTTTCAATGTCATATCGCCAATGGCAGATAAGTGATGGTTTGCGGGACGTCTAACCGAAGCCTGAAAACCCCGGAGACAAAAGATAGTTCACCCCATGCCAAGGCATGGGGCAAATCGTGTATACAGTATACAAAGGAAAATACGCTGTCAAGCAGAAATATATACCCTGAAACAGGCACAAAAAAACCCCTTAAACTATGCGGTTAAGGGGTCTGACAAATTTACCGGGAGACCGGGCGGCGCACCTGCGCAGGGATCGGGAAAACCTCTGAACTGCGTGCCATCTCGCGGGCCGCCTCGATCTCTTCGGAGGTCACCTCGCGCGGGATGGTCAACTCCTGCTTGGGGTAGATCTGGCGCGGGTCCTTGATCTGGTCGCGATTGGCCTTGTAGATCAGCGGCCACTGCAGAGCATCACCATAGACCAGGCGTTGTGCGGCAATGGTCCAGAGCGACTCTCCGGGACGCACCACATGGGAGACCTTCGGCATACGGACCACCCTCTCCCGCTCGACAACAACCGTCACCTGCGGGCTGTCATCATCGGGGACATTCTCTCCGGGTTCCGGTTCAGTGAAAATCTCGTGGTCATCGTCCCGCTCATAAACCAGGATGATAACCTGGCCGGCGTAATACTCGGCAAGCTGCAAGATCTGCATGGCTTGATCGTAGTCGCCACTCTCCATCAAGCCTTCGGCTTCCAGCAGGCGTTCCCGCGCAAGCGTGTAGTATTCGGGAGAAACGGACTCTCCGCCCATCGCCTGGGCCAGCGAGACAGTGCGTCGCGCCGAATAGAGCTCTTCGCGCGGCGGGGTGGCACAACCGGCCAACACCAGCAACGCCAGAGCAACTGCGAAATATCGCAGCGGCATAGAGACTACTCCTTCTCCTGACGCTTGGCGGTACTGCGGATCGCCAACTCGAGAAGCTGCTTTTCATCGACCTCACCAGGAGCATCCGAGAGCAGGCAGGTCGCCTTCTGGGTTTTCGGAAAGGCGATGACGTCGCGGATCGACTCGGCACCGGTAAGAATCATCATAATACGGTCGAGGCCAAAGGCGATGCCACCATGCGGCGGCGCGCCGTACTGCAGGGCGTCGAGGAGAAAGCCGAACTTCTCCTGAGCCTCCTCGTCATCGATACCGAGCAGCTTGAACATGCGGCTCTGTACCGCCTGGTCATGGATACGGATCGAGCCACCACCGATCTCGGAGCCGTTGAGCACCAGATCGTAGGCCTGGGCACGCGCCTTGCCGGGCTCGGAGTCGAGCAGCGGGACGTCCTCGTCGAGCGGTGCGGTGAACGGATGGTGTACGGCGACATGACGACGGCTCTCGCCGTCCCACTCGAGCAGCGGGAACTCGGTAATCCAGACGAAACGGAAATCGTCCTTCTTGGCCAGACCGAGTTTGTGCCCGAGGTGACCACGCAGACGACCGAGCGCTTCGTTGGCGATCTGAGCGGTGTCGGCGACAAACAGGACCAGGTCGCCCGGCTCGCTGCCAACAGCCTCGTCGATCGCCTTGAGTTCATCCGCCGAGAAGAACTTGGCGATCGGCGACTGCCAGCTGCCGTCTTCCTGGATTTTGACCCAGGCCAGCCCCTTGGCACCGTAGATCGCGGAGAAGGCGGTCAGGTCATCGATATCCTTGCGCGACAGGGTGGCGCATCCCTTGGCATTGAGCGCCTTGACCATATTGCCCTTGCCGGCGACATCGGCGAACACCTTGAATCCGCAGCCCTTGACGATCTCGGTGATCTCCTTGAGCTCCAGGTCGAAACGCAGGTCGGGATTGTCGACGCCATAGCGGTCGAGCGCCTCGGCATAGCTCATACGCGGCATCGGCAGAGTCAGCTCGACATCCAGGATCTCCTTGAAGAGCTTGGCGATCATCCCCTCCATCACCTTGATGACGTCCTCGCGGTCGACGAAGCTCATCTCGCAGTCGATCTGGGTAAACTCGGGCTGACGGTCGGCGCGCAGGTCCTCGTCGCGGAAACACTTGACGATCTGGAAGTAGCGATCGAAACCGGAGACCATCAACAGCTGTTTGAAGAGCTGCGGCGACTGCGGCAGGGCGTAGAAGTTGCCGGGATTGACGCGGCTCGGCACCAGGTAATCACGCGCCCCCTCCGGAGTACTCTTGGTCAGTACCGGGGTTTCAATCTCGAGAAAACCGTGCTCGTCGAGGTAGTTGCGCACCGTCTTCGCCACCTTGTGGCGGGCGATCAGGTTCTGCTGCACCGTATCACGGCGCAGGTCGAGGTAGCGGTACTTCAGGCGCAGGTTCTCGGCCACATCGGTATACTCGTCGAGCATGAACGGCGGAGTTTGAGCCTGATTGAGGATACGCAGCTCGCGGATTTCGATCTCCACTTCGCCGGTCTTCATCTTGGGGTTCACCGTCCCCTCGGGACGGGGCGAAACCACCCCCTTGGCGGCGAGCACGAACTCGTTACGCACCTTCTCCGCCTTGGTGTGGGCCTCGGGATCACGATCCGGGTCAAGGGCCAACTGCACCAGGCCGGTACGGTCACGCAGGTCGATGAAAATCAGCCCACCATGGTCGCGGCGACGCTGAACCCAGCCCATCAGGCAAACCTCCTGGCCAATATGACTGGCGTTCAGGTCGGTACAGTAATGTGATCTCTTCCAATCTCCCAGGATGTCGTTCAACGCAACCCCCATTATTCTTTCTATCGTTAGTTGTTTATCGTTAGCCCATCAGGCCGGCAGAGAACCTGCGGCCACGCCGGGCGGGCGCGCGATTATAACCGCGCACCGCAAACGGGTCAAGCACGCCCACAGCTGGGCTAGGCAAGCTCTCCGGGAAGTTCGGTGAGTGCGACCTCGCGCTGGGAGCCGTCGCTCATATCGCGCAGCATCGCCACGCCGCGCGCCAACTCGTCCCCACCGAGGATCACCACCTTGCGCGCCGCGAGCTTGTCGGCGCGACGCATCTGGGCCTTGAGACTCTTGCCGAAGTAATCCATTTCGGCCCACACCCCCTGGCGCTGCAGGCGCGACATCAAGTTAAAGGCGAAGCCGGCCGCCTCCTCGCCCAGCGCGGCAAAAAACACCGCGGGCACCGCAACTTCGCGCTGCTCCTCGGCCTTGAGCAGTACCAGTCGCTCAAGCCCCATGGCAAATCCGATGCCCGGCAGGGCCGGACCACCGAGTTCCTTGACCAGACCGTCATAACGGCCGCCGGCGGCCACCGCGTTCTGTGAACCGAGACGATCGGTGACCATCTCGAAGGTAGTGCGGGTGTAGTAGTCAAGCCCGCGTACCATGCGCGGGTTAACGCTGAAGTCGAGCTCGAGCTGCTCAAGGCCACCCTTGACCTTGGCGAAATGCGTATCGCATTCTTCACACAGGTGCCCAAGCACCGACGGCGCATCGACCGTCGCCTCCTTGCACCCCGGAACCTTGCAGTCGAGCACCCGCAGCGGATTGCTCTCGGCACGTCGCACGCAGTCACTGCACAGCTTGTCGGTCCGCTCCTGCAGGTAGGCAACCAACGCCTCGCGATAGGCAGGGCGGCACGCGGGACAACCGAGCGAGTTGATCTGCAGCGAGACCCCCGGAATCGCCGCAGCTTCGAAGAAGTGGCAAAGCATCGCCAGCACCTGAACGTCGATCAGTGCATCCTCGACGCCGATCACCTCGGCGCCGATCTGGTGAAACTGGCGATAGCGCCCCTTCTGCGGGCGTTCATAACGAAACATCGGCCCGAGGTAGTAGAGCTTGTTGACCGGGTCGAGGTTGTAGAGCTTGTTCTGGATAAAGGAGCGCATCACCGAGGCGGTCCCCTCGGGACGCAGGGTCAGCGAGTTGCCGCTGCGATCCTCGAAGGTGTACATCTCCTTCTCGACGATATCTGTCGCTTCACCGATGGAGCGGCTGAACAGCTCGGTCTTTTCCACCACCGGCACACGGATTTCCGCGTAACCGTAACGGGAGAAGACCTCGCGCGCGGTTTTTTCTAGCTCCTGCCAGAGCTCCACCTCGCCCGGCAGGATGTCGTTCATCCCCTTGATCCCACTGATACTCACTGGCAACGTTCCTTCCTGCACGACCCGATGGGCCGCCAATTGGACAATTTCGACTATTTCGAGTGGATGGTTTTAGCGCTGGTGGGCGATGAATGCAAGCATTAATCAGGTCGACGGGTCGAGCAGGCGATCGACCCGGAACACCCCGACCGGCTTCTGCTTCCCCTTGAGCGTCATGGGGTCAAGCTTGGTCACCTCGACGCTGTCGGCGATCTCGTTCAGTGTCCCTTCCGAGATCATGACTTCACCCAGCTTGGCGACCCCCTGCAGACGTGCCGCGACATTGACGTTGTCACCGATGACCGTGTACTCCATGCGGGTTTCGGAGCCGATGTTTCCGGCGACGACCGGTCCGGTGTTGATGCCGATCCCCATTTCAAGCGGAGGCATCTCCAGCTCCTCACTGTCGCGGTTGAGCCGTTCCGCCTCCTGCTGCATCTCGACCGCGCAGCGCACCGCGCGCAGGGCGTCATCGCCGAGAGCGACAGGGGCCCCGAACAGGGCCATCACGGCATCGCCGAGCAACTTGTCGACCATGCCACCATGTTCGTTGATGACGCGGATCATGCGGGAGAAAAACTCGTTGAGGAACTCGACCACCTCGGTCGCCGGGTACTCCTCGGCCAGGGAGGTAAAACGACGGATATCGCAAAACAGGATCGTCACCACCCGCTCCTCGCCACCGAGCTTGATGGTCTGCTGTTGCAGGATCTGCTCGGCCAGCTCCTTGCTGACATAACGCTCGAGGGTGTTCTTGATAAACTCCTTTTCGCGCAGCGACTGGGCCATCTCGTTAAAGGCCACGGTCAGCTGCCCGATTTCATCCTTGCGTGCCAGTTGAATCCGCTGCTCGAAGTTGCCGGCACCGATGGCGTGCACACCGTCGACCAGCAGGTTGACCGGACGCACGAAAAAGCGGGACATCAGGGCCGCTACCACGCCCCCGACGATCAGGGCCGCCAGGGCCAGCCCGAACAGCTTGATGCGCATCTGGGATACCGCCGCGCGGATCGACTCCTGCCCCAGGCCGAGATGGATCGCCCCCAGGGTCAGACGCTGTTCGCCCAGCGTGACGATCGGCACTTCGAGGTCAAAGACCTCATCCCCCTCCCAGCCCGCGCGGGTGACACGATAGGTCGCCCCGGTATCGGCCCCGTAAGGGGTACGCTCGAGCATCAACGGCTTGCCGACCTGCTGCAGGTCGCTCGCGGCGCGTACCTTGTTCTTGGCGTCGACAATATACGCATAACTGATACCGGGAGACTGCTCGGCGCTGCGTACGGCCGAAAAAAGATAGATATCGTCACCGGTCAGCAGCGGGTCCTCGACATTCAAAGCCAGACCACGGGCGATACCGACCCCCTTGTCGATCCCCTCGAGAATCAGCACTTCGCGCATATTGCGCTCAACCAGCAGCATGATTCCGGCCATCAGGGCAGCCGCAAACAGTACCAGCCACAGGACAACACGGAACCAGAGCGTATGATAGATCGCGATTCGTCGGTTCATTGCGCCTTCTCCTTGAGCTGTTGCAGTTTACGCTGCGCCTTGTCGAGGTTACGACTCGACTTCTCATGCCCTTTGTCGATCTCGAGCACCTTCTGCCAGTTTGCCATCGCCAGTTGGTATTCTCCCCGGGTATAAAAAGCCACCCCCTCGAGGTAGAGACGTTCAACCTGGGCCTCGCTCAGCTTGCGGGCCTGCAGAT
>PKUI01000061.1 GCA_002869605.1 Desulfuromonas sp.
AGGGTCTGCAGCGTACCGAGGTCTTCCGGCTTGACCGCCGGTGCCTCGGGGAGCTTCTCCTGCAACGCCGAGAGGATCTCGACCCGTTTGATCGAGTCGATACCGAGGTCGGAATCGAGGGACATCTCCAGCTCCAGCATCTCCTCCGGGTAGCCGGTCTTCTCTGCGATCACCGCCAGCAGAGTGCGCGACACCGCGCCGTTGTCGATTGCCGCGGTTTGCGGCGCTGCTGCGACAACGACAGGAGCGGGAGGAGAGACAGCGGGTGCCGTGACAGGCTGCGCAACCGGGGGCGCCGGTGCTGCAGGCCGGGTAGGTACGGGCTGTTGCGGGGTCTGCGGCGTAGAGGAGAGCGGCTGTCCCTGCAGCAAACGGTTCTGCTGCTCCACCAGATTCAGAAAAGAACGCGTCGCCGACTCCTGATTGGCAAGAAACTGCTGGTGCAGACGGGCCGTCTGCTCCTGCAGGCTCTGCAGCGCCTGCATGCTCTGGCGCGTGACCTGGAGAGCGTCCTGCAGCGCTACGGGTTGAGACGTGGCCGCGGAGGCACTAACAGTCGTTGACTGCTATTGCGTAGGTGCCGGGGTCGCCGTTGCCGGCTGAACAGCACCCGCCGCAGCTACAGCCGCCGGCTTGAGCGGCGGCCGCTTGGGGCGTGGTTTGAAGTAATTGGCGCCACTCAGCTGCACGACCATGCCCGGCTTTTTGGGACGCGCCGCGTTACGCATCGCGGCGTAGCCCTCGTCCCAGCGGCTCAACTCAAGCGGATAGCCGAGGACCGCCAGCTGCGCCAGGGCACGTGCCAAATCGTGGATGGCGGAGCGTTTGCCGTTTGAGGCATCAATAGCCAGCGACTGGTGGTTGCGCTCACCGAGGATCGCCTTGACCATGCCGGTCATGCGCGCGCCGGGACCAACCTCGAGGAAGGTGCGGGTGCCTGCGGCATACATCGCCTCGACCTCGGCGACAAAGTCGACCGGACAAGCGAGCTGCGCCGCGAGCAGTTCCCGCGCTTTGTTTGCTCCTGCAGGATAGGCCGCCCCGGTGGTATTGGCGAAAACCTCGGCCGTCGGCTTCTTGAAAGTAACCTGTTGCAGACGTTCTCCGAAAGGCCCGCTCGCCTCGGCGACCAGCTCGCTGTGGAAGGCAGCGGCCACGGCCAGCTGCTTGTAACGCAACCCCTGCTCGTCGAGAAGCTGGGCCGCTTTCTCGATCTCGCCGCTGGCTCCCGAGAGCACCCCCTGCTCGGGGGCATTGCGGTTGGCCAGCACCAGCTGCAGACCCGACTCAGCGAGGAACGCCTCGACCTGCTCGAGCGGTGCGGAAACCGCCAGCATCGAGCCGCGGTCCCCCTCGCCAGCGGCCATCAGCTCGCCGCGCAGGCGCGACAGCTCATGCAGCGCGTCAACATCGAAGTAGCCACCGGCACACAGGGCGGTCAGTTCACCGTAGCTGTGCCCGGCGTAAGCCGCGGCGGAAACCCCGAAGCCCTTGAGAACGGCGTAGGCTCCCAGGCTGACGGAGCCGATCGCCGGCTGGGCGACCTGCGTAGCGCGCAGCTCGTGTTCGTTACGTTCGCGTTGCGCCGCATCGAAAGCCGGGCGCGGATAAACCAGGTCGCACAAGTGGCCCGAAGCAGTACCGCTGTGGGCGGCAAAGGCACGGTCGGCAGTGACGAAGCTCTCGAGAAACTCCGGGAACTGGGTCGCCAGCTCGCGCAGCATGCCTGGGTACTGGGCGCCCTGTCCCGGGAACAGTACCGCCAGTTTTCCGGCAACCTCCCCCCGCGCAAAGAACATCCCGTCGGGAGTGCTCCAGCTCTCGCTGTCGCGCTTGCTCTGCAGCATGGTCAGCGCAGTCTGCACCTTGGCCGCGGACTTCGCGCCCTGCTCGACCACCATGACCAGGCGACACGGCTGCTGCGGATCGAAGGACTCGCGGCACTGTGCAGCGGCCAGACGTACCTCCGGCCACTCAGCGTCGGCAGGGAAATTGTTCAGGGCCGTCTCCAGACTCTGCTCGTCGGCGGCGCTGAAGGCGACCAGCTGTACATCCCCCTGCCAGTCGGCAACAGCCTTACGCTCCTGATACTCCTCAAGCAGGCAGTGGAAATTGCTGCCGCCAAAACCGAGGGCACTGACACCGGCACGCCGTGGGTAGTCGCCGTGCGGAACCCAGGGGCGCAGCTCGGTATTGACGTAGAAGGGAGAACCGTCGGCACTCACCGCTTCGGACGGCCGCTTGACCTTGATGGTCGGCGGCAGACTCTTGTTATACAGCGCCAACGCCGCCTTGATCAGTCCGGCGGAACCGGCGGCCGCCTTGGTGTGGCCGATCTGCGACTTGATCGAGCCGATGGCACAATACGGCTCCTCGGTAGTACCGAAGACCTCCTTAAGTGCCGATACCTCGACGGCGTCGCCGACCTTTGTGCCGGTACCGTGGGCTTCGATCAGCTCGATGGTGTGCGGCTCAATCCCGGCCTGAGCATAGGCGCGACGCAGCGCCTTCTGCTGACCGGCAGCACTCGGCTCGTAAATCGCCGAGCCACGCCCGTCGCTCGAGGCGCCGAGCCCCTTGATCACCGCGTAGATCCTGTCGCCGTCCCGCTCGGCATCCTCTAACCGCTTGAGGACCATAATCCCCAGGCCTTCGCCGAGGGTGGTACCATCGCCGTCGGCGTCGAAGGGCCGCGCGTGCCCGGAGGGGGAGAGGGCGGGGGTCTTGCTGAAACAGGTGTACATGAAGATGTCGTTGAAGGTGTCGATGCCACCGGTCACGACCATATCGCTCTTGCCGGCGGCGAGTTCCAGGGCCGCCAGATTGAGAGCACCCAGGGAGCTGCCGCAGGCGGCATCGACGACGCAGTTGGTGCCACCGAAGTCGAAGTGCTTGCTGATGCGCCCGGCGACCACGTTGCCGAGCAGACCGGGAAACGAGTTCTCCTGCCACGGCACGTAGGAGTCGCTGATGCGCTGCATCACATCCTCGGCGATAGCATCGGCTATCCCCGCCTCCTGCAGCGCCTCGCGCCAGCGTGGATGTCCGAGCCGCGCACCGAGCGGCACCACCAGCTCGAGCGTCCCGGTGACGCCGAGAATTACGCTCACCTTGTCGCGATCGAACTCCTTGTCGCTGGTATAGCCCGCGTTCTGCAGTGCCTGATCGACCACGACCAGACCGAGCAGCTGCGAGGTGTCGATCGCCTCGAGGGCATTCGGCAACACCCCGTATTCCATCGGATTGAAATCGATCGGCGACAAAAAGCCACCACACTTGGCGTAGACCTTGTCAGCCGCCTTGGGATCCGCATCGAAATAGTCATCGGAGCGCCAGTGGCTTTCCGGGACTTCGGTGATGGCATCGACACCCTGCTTGATATTGGTCCAGTAGGTGCCGCTGTCGGATGCCTGAGGGAAAAGGCTCCCGATCCCGACAATCGCCAACGGCGTCATTGCCGTACCCGGCTGCTCCAGTTCTCGGCTGCCCGTCTGTTTCAGTTCTCGGCTGTTTTTCTTCAACGGAGAAACTCCTTGATCTGATCGATTTCAAGCGGGGTGATCAACGCGGCCTCGTCCTCGAGGAGCCCCCCCTGAAGTTTAAACTGGTGGGCGCGCAGCAACACCGCCGCACCAAACAAGATATTCCATGCCACGCAGGCCACCCTGCGCTGCGCAGGCGGTTCCAGAAACGTTCCCTTGACCCACTCGTTGAACGCCCCCATAGCCGGACCGCACCAGACCTGGTAGTCGAGGCGCCGCTCCGCATCGCCACGGTTGGCCCAGACCGGCGACTGGCCAAGGTACCAGCGGAACACCAACGCCATCTTGTACTTCGGGTCGCTCTCGGCCTTGGCCAGTTGACGCGGGTCGCGCTGCTGAAAGTAGTTGCGGGTATCGGCCCAGACCTGGTCGAGATCCTTGCGGAACACGGTCTTCTCGAGCTTCTGCCGCTCAGCAACCGGCAGCGCCTCGATGC
Source organism: Desulfuromonas sp. (assembly GCA_002869605.1). The sequence goes on from PKUI01000061.1 coordinate 3,979, forward strand.
TGTCGTAGGCCCGGTAGAGCTCGTAAAGCTTCGCTGCGCGCATCGAGAACATGGTGCCGCGCTTGATCACCTGGACGTTGACCCCCATCTCGAACATGTCGCCCGAGGGGGCCATGGTCACATCGGCCTGGCGGGTCTCGGCGAGCATCTGCCGAACCTCGTCACAGGTTCCCGACTCGACACAGGCCTGGTTGACGGTCCCGGTCACCAGGTAGTCTGCACCCAGGGTAAAGGCGGCCGCCGCCGAGGACGGCGTGGCGATCCCGCCACCGAGGCCTACGCGCAGGGTCTGACGGTAATTATAACGCGTCTGAAAACTATTTTTTTGTGCCTGGATAGTCGGAAACAGCGCCAGGGCGGGACGGTTGTCGGTATGCCCACCCGAGTCGGCCTCGGCGGTGACATCCTGAGCCATCGGGATCTCGGCCGCCATCGCAGCCTGGTCGGCGCTCAGTTGCCCGCTCGCCACCAGTGCCTGCAGCATCTTTTCCGGAGGCGGGGCGAAGAACTTGGCCGCCACCTCCTCGCGCGAGACCTTGGCCACGATCCGGTTCGGGGTCACGACCTCCCCTGCAGCGTTGCGGGAGATGCCGTGGGTACGATAACGGACCAGGGCGGGGGTCAGGTCGAGGAAGGCCGAAGCCTCCACCAGCGTGACACCCTGCTCCAGGTACAAATCGACGAGTCGGTTTTCCAGCTCCGGCTCGTTGGGACTGTGAATCAGGTTGACCCCGAACGGCTTGCCGGCGAGACGTTGCTGCAGCTCCCCGAGAGCCGCCGCGACTTCCTCCGGCAACAGCCCTGCGGCGCCGAAGAAGCCAAGCATTCCGGCTTCGACCAGGGCCACCACCATCTCCACCGAGCTGATCCCCTTGGCCATCGAACCGCCGACATAAGGGTAGGAGAGGCCATGGTCGCGGCAAAAACCCGCATCTCCCAGGGCTTCCAGAGGACAGGGGAGCACCATGCCGTGAAATCCGGCCTCGGCCTGTCCCGCAAGCTCGTCCGGGCTTGCCACCAGGCGGAGCACCTCGCCCTCGGCTACCAGATAGAGCGGTTGGGCAACACGCCTCAGCGCCGCTAGGTTCTCCTCGGCAACCGCTTGCGCCCCTTTCGACCCGACCGGGAAACGACCGATCTCGAGTCGAGCATGCAGTGGTGTTGAGTTCAACGTTTTTCTCCCACAAAAGATCTAAGCCCAGACAAAGCTGCCATCGACATGGCGTTCCCCACACCCCCGGCAGATTAAGCAATTTACGCGCCAGCGCCCCTGCAGAATAGGCATATGCACTAAAAGGCACAAAACTACCCGACATCGCTACAAAAACCTGCCGATCACCCTCGCAACACCAGTGAAACTCGTTAACATATCAGCGTTTTTCACCATTCCGCAAGGACAAATTCAATTGCGTACCTCCATAGAGGCATCACATTGCACCTGTTGATCGAGAGCTTTATACCTGGCCCCTAATGATTAAATCCGCTTACATTACGAAAAACCAAAGACTTACAGCCTTGAAAACTGTAAGTCTTTGGTTGTCTAACGATTGAGTTTGACCCGACACGCTAAGTGATTAACTCTTCATCCGCTTCATTGATCCACGGGGGGGAAATCTTTATTCGTCATCTCCATGACAAGCGAGAAACCAAAGTGCCCCTCGATGCCACCTTCCCTGCTGTTTACCTCAAGAAACCTTGACCAGCTTCTCCCTCGGCCCGTCGGCAACAATCTTCCCGGCATCGAGGGCGATGATTCGCTGAACCGTAGCTAGCATAACCGGACTGTGGGTGGTAACAACCAGTATCCCTTTCTCGTCCATCAGTTGAGGCAGGCGTTGTGCCAACAGACGTTCGCTATCGGGGTCGAGCCCCAGTGTTGGTTCGTCCAGGAGTAAAATCCGGCTCGACTGCGCCAACGCCCGGGCCAGTGCAACCTTCTGCCGCTGCCCCCCGGAGAGGTTGCTGCCCCGCTCGGCGAGTTCCATCCCCAGCGACATCCGCCCGCTGTTCAATTCGATATCCAGACCAGAAGCCCAGATGGCCCTGGCAAGTTGTTCCTGCTCCACACAACCGGAAATCCTCAGGTTTTCCTCCAAGGTTCCGGTGAACACGACAGGATCTTGCCCCTTGTAGGACAGCCATCTTACGCGATCGAGCCGCGAGATATCATCGAGCTCAAGACCGTCTATCTGAATCTTTCCGGCATCGGGGCGTGACAGCCCGGCAAGACAACGCAACAGAGTTGACTTCCCCGCGCCGGGCCGGCCCAACAACGCAATCCTTTCGCCGGGCGACACCGTGAACGAAACCTTCTCGAGTGCAGCTGGGCGCCCTTCAAAATATTTACCTAGCCCCAGGATGGAAATATGGCCCTCAATATCCGGCCTCGGCGTATTATCGTGCACCACGACATGCTCGAGGCTTTCCTCCATCCTCCCGGCGGCTCTTGTAAAGTCCTGCCATTTGCTCATCACGGAAAACAGCGACGCAACCTGGGCCATCGCCCGCCCCGCCAGAATATTACAGGCGATCAGCTTTCCGATGGTCATCACCTGTCCATAGATCAGGTAAACCCCCGCGGTGAGGATAATGACCGTGGTCAGGGTCTGCATAATCGTCGCCAGCATCGTTGTCTGATGGGTCGCGAGTCGTTTTCGGGTATCGCTCTCAGTTGCGGATTGAGACAGCCCTCTCCAACTGCGCAGAAAGGCCTTGGCTCCAGGCACTGTACGCACCACATCGAGGCTATTAAGCGCTTCGCCCATGAAAGCCAGCTTCTGGGTGTTTAGCTGTTCGGCCTCCTTGGAGAGCCGGGTCTGCCGCAGTTGCAGTGCCATACCGATAACCGCGTAAAGCACGGCCAAGAGCAGAACCACCACCATCATCTGCCAGGCGACGACGCCGATCACCGCAAGGTATAGAAGAAAAAAGGGAATATCGGCGACCTGCAGGAGGTAGCTCGACGAGACAAAATCGCGCGATTGGGCCAGGTCTCGATAATTGGAAATAAACCGCGGGAACCCCCCTGGCGGCATGTCGGCCTGGGCCACCATCCGTCGCCAAAGGCTCTCATCACTCAAGCGGGTTTGTTCGATGCTGATGCGCTCCGTGGTCCAGCTTCGCACCAGACGCATACCGGCATCAGTCGCCAGGTAGAGGCCCATGCCGAAGACCAGTGCCCAGAGTGTTTCAAACAGGCCGTTAAGGGCGATCTTATCGTAGACCAGCATGGCGAAGATCGGCAGCAACAGCTGTCCGGCGTTGGCAAACAGGCTCGCCACGCCGACCTCTGCCCAGGCCGCTCTCAGCCTGGGCCAAAGC
>PKUI01000118.1 GCA_002869605.1 Desulfuromonas sp.
CAGTCATGGAATGCTTTCTGGGGCGCGTGGAACTCCTTGTTTATCGAGCCCGATTGGTTGAAGGGGCGATGTTCACTTTACCTGCTCAATCACCGTCACCTGTTCAAACAACAGGTGATGCAGATACTCGCGCAGAATAAGCATCTGCGCATAGAAACGGGGTGAAATGTCCGATTCGTGGGGGCGGGGAGGCCGCCCCATGGCGATCTCGGCATACTGGCCGAACACCAATTCGTGGGCCTCTCGCGACAAGGCCATTTCCTTCGAGGTTTCAACGCCGCACAACTGGGCGATGTTGCGGATGAAGGGGGTGTCGGTCACCAGGTGATAGCCTTTTCTCGCGATCTCGGGGGCGACCTTCTCGATTTCATCCTCGATGTAGTTGATGGCGTACTCGACCTCGTCATAGGTCGGCGGGGTGTGCTTGAAGTAGCGCTCGCTGATGGCAGCGTAGCCGACCGGCAGCGTGATTGTGACGGTGTCGCTGTTTTTGAAGCAGAAAGAGGAGGTACTTTCATCGATCTGCAAGAAGATGGTATTTGGATGATTTTCTTCGTAACTCTTGAAATGTGATCCCATATTTTCTCTCGAATTAAGCCGTCGCATCTTATTTGAATTTAGGAATTAGAGAAGCGTCCCCGTTTTCCCAAGGCATTATTCCTGTTCATATTCTTCAACTTGGGTTATCTCTAAAAATCTAAAATCTTCACCCGCCAACCAGTCGGATTCCTCGGCAGTGAAAACGCCATTTTTTAGTCTGTAGCGAACTTTTATCCCTTCTGGCAGGCTTGTTAACTCACTGTCCAACGTCTCTTGTCCGTCTTCAAGCCCGCACGTAGTGACAATGGCCTCTTTCCCGGTTTTCTTTTCCATGGCCAGAATTCGGGTTTTTGTTTTAACCACGTAGATTTTGTCACCAACCCGTATTTTCTTACGGGGGCTGTTGATTGTTTTGAAAAGTGAGTTTTTGGATTTTGTATCCTTGTAAAATAGCCAGCCCCCTATCAGCACAAATGGAATAAGTGAAAGTAATACTTTGATAATAGCATTCATCTTTTCAGGGTCCATCATTCAATCCCTCGTGCTTAGAACAGAGTGTATTCTTATGGGTCTTTGTTTCAGTCAAAGGCGTTGTTTTAGTCAAGATTTCAAGAAACATTTGACGGGAAAGTCCATATCGCTCTTTCAGTATAAGTGCATTTGTCGCATACAAATTCATGGATTCGGCGTTCTCGACGCCACATGTACCTACCATGGCTATTGCATTTTGGGCATGTAGCACGAAATATAAATTTAAATAACAATAAAGGAATTATCCAACCGACATGTATTGATACGAAGAATAGAAAGTCTGTTGGATACCCTGCTGCTGATAACGTGTCGCTATTGACTGTAACCAAAGTGCTGGTGACAATACTGCCTAAAATTAAAGAAAGTATCAGAAGTATAGAGTGAGTTCTGATTTTCACGAAGGGCATCTTCTGGCTGGTGGGCAACTCTGATACATAACAGGGATTAGATGCATATCTACATCTTGAGACTGTCCCTAGGAGCAGCGATAAGTTTATGAATATGAATATCTAGCTTCTGGATGTAGAGGCCATAAATCTAAAAATCACCTCAGTTTGGCATATTCTAATCCTCTCGGCCAAGAAAAAGCCGCCCATGCTCTTGGAGCAGGGCGGCTTTTTTTGTTTAGCGTATTAAGCGCATTCGCTGTAGCCGCAGGCGTGGCAGACGCAGCAGCCACCTTCGTGCTCGACCGGGCCGCCACACTCGGGGCAGGCGCCGCCGTTGGTGACATGCTCAATCTCTTCACCCGCGTCTTCCATGTGCATCTGGATCGCCTTGGCGACGGCGTCGGAGCAGGAGGTGATGCGGTTGGCACCGAAACCGGCCGGCTTGTGGCAGGTGATACCGATCATCTGTTTCACCGCCTGGCGGGCCTGCACACCGCTGCGCCATGCCAGCGATACCAGGCGACCGATCGCTTCACACTGGCTGGCGGCGCAACCGCCGGCCTTACCCATGGTGGTGAACAGCTCGAACACGCCCTTGTCGTCTTCGTTGACCGTGACATACAGCGGGCCACAGCCGGTCTCCATCTGGTAGGTAGAGCCTTTGAGGGCGCGGGGACGATTGCGCTTGCGCGACGCGGAGCCTTTTGCCGACTCGTACGGTACGCAGTCCTCACCCTTGGCCGCGGCTTCCTCTTTCTTGGCCACCGACAATACCTGCATGTCGCGGCTGCCGTCGCGGTAGATGGTGACTCCTTTGCAGCCTTCCTTCCAGGCGCGGCGGTAGACATCTTCGACGTCGTGGCGGGTAGCGGTGTTGGGGAAGTTGACCGTCTTGGAGACCGCGTTGTCGGTGTACTTCTGGAAGGCGGCCTGCATGCGGATGTGGTCCTCGGGGGTGATGTCGTGGGCGGTGAGGAACACGTTGCGGATATCCTCAGGGACCTCCTCGATGCCGTGCAGGGTGCCGTGCTCGGCGATTTTCTCCATCAGCTCCTTGGAGTAGAAGCCGCGCTCCCTGGCGATCTTTTCGAACAGCGGGTTGACCTCGACCAGCTTGTCGTTATCGAGCACCTGGCGGATATAGCTGACTGCAAACAGCGGCTCGACACCGCTGGAGGAGTTAGCGATGATCGAGATGGTGCCGGTCGGGGCGATGGTGGTGCTGGTGGCGTTACGTACCTTGAGGCCGCCCTTGCTGTCGAAACTGCTCCCCTTGAAGTTGGGGAAGGTGCCGCGCTCGGCGGCGAGCTCCACCGACATCTGGCGTGACTCGTCGGTGATGAACTTCATGATCTTGGCGCCGAGCTCGGCCGCCTCGACGCTGGAGTAGGGGATGCCGAGCAAAATCAGCATGTCGGCCCAGCCCATCACACCGAGACCGATCTTGCGGTTGGCGCGGGTCATCTCGTCGATCTCCGGCAGCGGGTAGTTGTTGACCTCGATGACGTTGTCGAGGAAACGCGAGGAGAGACGGATGGTCTGCTTGAGGCGATCCCAGTTGACCTCGCCCTCCTCGACGAACTTGCCGAGGTTGATCGAGCCGAGGTTGCAGCTCTCGTAGGGGAGCAGCGGTTGCTCACCGCACGGGTTGGTCGACTCAATCTCGCCGATATGCGGCGTCGGGTTGTCGCGGTTCAGGCGGTCGAGGAAGATGATCCCCGGCTCGCCGTTGTTCCAGGCCATGTCGACGATATGCTCGTAGACCTTGCGTGCAGCCAGGGTGCCCTGCTTCTTGCCGTCGCGCGGGTTGAGCAGGTCGTACTCGCCATCGGCCTCGACCGCTTCCATGAACTTCTCGGTGATGCCGACCGAGATATTGAAGTTGGTGAGTACGGTCTGGTCCCGCTTGCACATGATGAAGTCCATGATATCGGGATGGTCGATGCGCAAAATTCCCATGTTGGCGCCGCGCCGGGTGCCGCCCTGCTTGATGGTCTCGGTGGCGGCGTCGAATACGCTCATGAACGAAAGCGGCCCGGAGGAAACCCCGCTGGTCGATTTGACCACGTCGTTGGCCGGGCGGATACGCGAAAACGAAAAGCCGGTACCGCCGCCGCTCTTGTGGATCAGCGCGGTGTTCTTGATCGATTCGAAGATATCCGAGAGTGAGTCACCGACCGGCAGCACGAAGCAGGCCGAGAGCTGTCCCAGTTCGCGACCGGCGTTCATCAGGGTCGGCGAGTTGGGGAGGAACTCGAGCTCAGTCATCATGCGGTAAAAGTCGTCAGCGAGCGCCTTGGCGTCGTTACCGGTTTCCAGCTTTGTTTCGGCCGAGGCGATGGTTTCGGCGACACGGCGGAACATGTCGACCGGGGTCTCGGTCGGTTTGCCTTTTTCGTCGCGCTTGAGGTAGCGACGTTCGAGGACGGTGATGGCGTTGGGGGTGAGGGCGGTCAGTTTCTTGGTTTTGGGTGGCATCGCTTCTTCCTCTTCATTGATGAGATGTCAATATATGTGATGAAAATGGTAATGATTTCGCAGGGTCCGCTAAGTGAGGGCACAGCACAACATTACAGCTTTAATGAATCTAGTGGTTTTAGTAGGGGTGTTCGCAAGATGTTGCGATAGGGTAGAGTTAAACCACAGGATGTCGTGCCTGTCAAGGCATTCCGTAGACAATTTTCTGCCGGAGTTTTAACCCCCCCTAAACTCTTTACACTTCACCCCGAATCGTGTCTAATTACTCTTTAATTTCCTAATGCGATTCGCCCAGGCACGGTAAATGAACAATGCGTCTTGTTGTGTAATGAAAGGGAGAGGGGAATGACCCCGGATAAAGAACTGACCCCCGAGGAGATGCGCGAGGAGCTTGAGGGCCTGCGCAAGATCGTCGAGGTGGCCAAGGCCGCCGTCTCAACTCTTGAACTCGAAGTTGTTTTGCAGACCATCCTTAAGAGCTGTATGGATGTCATGGAGGTCCCGGCCGGCAGCATCGCGCTCTACGATGAGGCCGATCGTCGCGTCACCCTGGCGGCCCACGCGGGGCTCAGCGCCAAGCTGGTGGCCAAGGATCGCTGGCGCGTCAAGCAGGGCGGCCTGACCCACAAGATCCTCGAGGAGGGGCATCTGTTCATCGTCGAGGACACCTACGACGCGCCCTTCTTCAACAACCCGCTCGCTACGGAAGAGGGGATCCGCTCGCTGATCGCCGTGCCGCTGAAGATCGGCGTCAAGATCGTCGGCATCCTTTACGTTGACGATTTCAAACCACGGACCTACCCGGAGCACCGACTGAGCATGCTGCGGGTTTTAAGCTCCTTTGCCGCGATGTGCATCGACAACGCGCGCCTGCATTTCCGCACCCGCAAGCTCGCCTGCACCGATGGCCTCACCGGCCTCTATAATCACCGCCAGTTCAAAGAGTTCTTCGACCGCGAGATGAACCGTGCTACGCGCATGGCCCGCCCGTTAAGCCTGGCGATGCTCGACATCGACGATTTCAAGAAGTTCAACGACGAGTATGGGCACGCTATCGGTGACCAGGCGCTGGTCTCGGTGGCCGAGATAATCAATGAACATCTGCGTAGCGCTGATTTGCCCTGCCGCTACGGCGGGGAGGAGTTTGCGATTATTCTCCCCGATACCGATCCGGACGAGGCGGCCGTGGTCGCCGAGCGTCTGCGTAGAGTGATCGAGGAGGAAGCGACCAAGGGGCTCTCTGTTGAGGTCAAGCTCAGTATTACTGTGAGCATCGGCCTTTCTTCGTACCCCAAGGACGGCCGGAAGATGGAGTTCCTGCTCAAGATCGCCGACGATCTGCTCTATGGGGCGAAAAAGTTGGGGAAGAACAAGGTTTATTACGTCAAGTAGTTCATTACGTTGTGCGCGACTGTTGAACCGCGGGGTTGCGGCCCCGCACGACGCCTTCCTTTCTTTGCGCGCCCAAAGAAAGGAAGCAAAGAAATGCGCCCCATGTTTCGCGCCGGCTGAAGCCGGTCCCCATGGGAGCAAAGATTAAAATCGGCCGGGCAAAACTCGCTGTCGCTCAGACAGGTTGCCCGGCTTTTTCGATTTTAATCCATCCTCCCACGGCGCTGCACAAGGGGGAAAGAAGATCAAAAACTTATAGATTTGAAAGTCCTTGATTGTCTCATGGCTCTTATGGGGCCCCGTGCGCAGTCACCGAGCGCGGGAATTTTAATCTTGCCGCCTGGCGAGCACGCGAGCCGGCTGGATTGAAACTTCGCGCCAGCGAGGGTACCCGATCGTCGGGTGACGGAGTTCGGGGTGGCTTTCTTTTGCCACCTTTTCTTTGCCATCAAAGAAAAGGTGGGCGCTGCCGGGCGCCCCCGGCGATGTTGAGCCTTGTTTTTGTTCTGAACTTAAGGTGAAAATAGAGATATGGCTGGTGAACGAATACTACTTGTCGATGACGATGAAGGGATGCGCCGTCTGCTGGTGCGCGTGCTGACCCGTGCCGGTTACGAGCCGCTGGCGGTCGCCTCGGGTGCCGAGGCACTCTCGGTGTTGTCCGCCGATTCCTTTGAGCTGGTGGTGACCGACATCCAGATGCCGGAGATGGACGGGGTGACGCTGCTGCATCGCATCCGTGAGTTCGATCCCGAGCTGCCGGTGATCGTGATTACCGCTTACGGCACCGTGGAGAACGCCGTCGAGGCGCTCCGTTCCGGTGCCTACCATTACCTGACCAAGCCGTTCGAGAACGACGAGCTCAAACTCACCGTGGCCAAGGCGCTGGAGCGCGAGCGGTTGCTGGCCGAGAACCGTCAGCTGCACGAGGAATTGGGAAACCGTTACGCTGGCATCATCGGCCAGTCTCCGGCGATGCAGCAGATTTTCGATATCACCGGCTCGGTGGCGGCGAGCAACGCCAACGTGCTGATCACTGGCGAGAGCGGAACCGGCAAGGAGCTGATCGCCCGCTCCATCCACTACAACTCGGCACGTCGTGACAAACCGTTCGTGGTACTCAACTGCGCGGCACTCTCGGAAGGGGTGCTCGAGAGTGAGCTGTTCGGCCACGAGAAGGGCGCCTTCACCAACGCCACCGCGACCAGAAAAGGGCGTTTCGAGATGGCCGACGAAGGGACACTGTTCATCGACGAGGTCGGCGAGATGGCGCTCTCGGCCCAGGTCAAGCTGCTGCGCGTGTTGCAGGAGCACGAGTTCGAACGGGTCGGCGGTACCCGCACCATCAAGGTCGATGTGCGGCTGGTCGCGGCGACCAACAAGGACCTCGAGGTCGAGGTCAGGGAAGGGCGCTTCCGCGAGGACCTATTCTACCGCCTCAACGTGGTCAACATTCAGATGCCGGCGCTGCGCGAGCGGCGCGAGGACATCGAGGAGCTGGCGCGCCATTTCCTCGCCAAGTACTCCGCCGAGACCGGCAAGAAGGTCGACGAGATCGCGCCGCGTGCCTTAGGCGCGCTGCTCGCCTACGAGTGGCCGGGTAACGTGCGCGAGCTGCAGAACGTCATTGAGCGGGCGGTGGTGCTCGCCAAGGGGGGGACCCTCACCCCGCGTGACCTGCCGCGTGGGCTGCAGGATGACGACGAGATCTGCCTGCAACTTCCGTAGCGGGGCGGCAGCCTAACCGATATCCTCGAGGACCTCGAACGCCAGCTGATCGTGCAGACCCTGCGGCGCATGAACGGTTCCCAGACCCAGGCCGCCGAGGCGCTCGGCATCAAGCGCACCACGTTGCGCTACAAGATGGAGAAATATCGCCTGTTAGAGCGA
>PKUI01000208.1 GCA_002869605.1 Desulfuromonas sp.
CAGCTGTTCCTCGACCAGGTAGTTCATCCACTTCGGATTGGCAGAAATAAACAGGTCGGCCGGGGCCCCCTGGGCAATCTGCTTGGCCAGGGCCCCGGACGCCGCGAAATTCGGCAGCACCTTTGTCCCGGGGTGCTGTTGTCCGTAGACATCGATCAACTCCCGGGTCGCTTCGGTCAGGCTGGCGGCTACAGACAGGCGGACATCGGCTGCGGTGACCGTCACCCCCAGGTTCGAAAACATCATCACCAATATCACTATGCGCTTCATCAGGTTTTCTCCGTTATGCAAGCGGGTTAAGCCACGGCGAGCATGACACTCGAGGCCTTGATCAGGGCACAGGCCGAATGTCCCGGTTGCAACCCCAGCCCGCTGGCACTTTCGTTGGTAACCGTGGCGTGAACGGTATTGCCGCCCGAAAGCTCAAGGATCACCTCGCTGTTCACCACCCCTTCATTGACCTGGGAGACCGTCCCGCACAGCAGGTTGCGGGCACTGACCTGCTGCGACGTAACCTCACAGGCAAGCATGACAGCGGACGATTTGACCAGCGCCAGCACCTCGGCCCCTTCGGCCAGGCCGAGGTTATCGACGCTCTCGTGGGTCACCACCGCCACCACCTGATCACCACCACGCAGGGCCACCGTGACCACGGCGTTGACTTCGCCGACGGCCAACTCCTTGACCTGACCGCTCCAGACATTGCGGGCACTGATTTTCATCTGCATCCTCCTGATCAATTGTGACAGCGCCGCGGCATTGCCCATGTCCTGCCGGGAGAACTCGAGAAACCGCCGATACTCCTGTTCCATGCGCCGGTATTGACGGACCAGCAGCGCCCCGGTCTCGGTCAGCTGCGTTCCGCCACCGCCACGCCCACCTACGGCCCGGGCGAGCAGCGGTTCGCTGGCCAGGTTATTGAGCAGCTCCACCTGTTCCCAAGCCGACTTGTAGCTCATGCCGAGCTGTGCTGCGGCACGATTGATCGACCCGCAGTCGTTGATCGCCTCGAGCAGGGCAATGCCACGGCTGCTGCGCTGGTCGAAACCAAGCAGCTCGGAAGGAATGAGCAGGGGATGATTTGATTCTCGTGTCACAACAAGCACCGTTGTTCGTTTTTTGAATAACGCTTGGCAAAAAAAATCGACACTTCTCCCCCGGAGGCAAACGCCTCCGGGGTGAAGAAACAGAACTTAACTGACCAGACGCCTCTCGAGCTGCTCCAGATCGATGTCCTTACCGACCACTCCGGCCGCATCAGCGCGACACTGCTTGCAGTGGCGGGCCTGAGAAAGAATCAACTCGGCCTGATTGCGTACCATGTCGATGGTGGTCTCCGAAGGCGGCTCAACATCCTTGAACATACCGACCGGGATGACCGGAATGATGTTCATCATCGACGCTCCGAGTTCGCGCACCTTGACCGCCAGATCGAGGGTCTCGTGATCATTGACTCCGGGGATGTAAACGTGGTTGACCTTGACCAGCATGCCGGTCGCGGCGGCGTAACGTACCCCGTCGAGCTGGCGCTGCAGCAGGATCGCCGCCCCCTCTTCGCCATCGAGTCGCACGCCGTTATGGCTGATCCACTCGTAGACCTTGGCTCCGGTCTGCGGCGTAAGAGCGTTGATGGTGACAGTCAGGCTGTGGATATTGAGACGGACCAGGCGATCGAGATGCTCGGTAAGCAACAGACCGTTGGTCGACATGCACAGGTGCATATCGGGGAACGCCTCCTTGACCAGCTCAAAGGTTTCGAAGGTCCTGGGGTTGGCAAGCGGGTCGCCGGGACCGGCGATACCGATCACCTTGAGCAGCGGACCACCACCGCTCTTCTCGGCCTCGCGCTCCATGTGAAGTTTGACCAGGCGGGTACGCTCCACCGCCTGCTGCGGGGTGAGCACCTTGCTGGTAACACCGGGACGGCTCTCGTTGGCGCAGTCGAACTTGCGCTCGCAGAAACCGCATTTGATATTACAGCCCGGGGCAACCGGCAGGTGCAGACGACCGGCCTTGTCATGATCTCCACCGAAGCAGGGGTGATCACTCATCTTCTGGTTTTGCATCATCGGGCATCCTGTGGCCATGGGGAATCTCCTTTCGCGTAAAACGCACAGCGGCGCGGTTCCGTTTCCGGAAGAGCGCCGCTGCTCAAAGTTGCTAAAACGTAAAAGCCCCGCAGAGCCGATAGCTCGCGGGGCATCATTGCCGAAAAGAACAGTACCACCTTGTACCGTTACGTATCGATATATCTATTAGCATCAGACATGCCAACTCCACACAACTTGTGAATATATTTTTTTACTTGTTATTTCAGGTGGTTACGAAATCTCTTCGGGCAAAAAAAAGGGCAAGGTGCTTTCTACAAGCATCCATGCCCAAGCCTTCGGCAATTGCAGCGCGGAAAGGTCAATTTAGCATCAGGGGAGCAAGGGGGTGTTCACCTGTAACCTTTCCGGAATAAATACTAACCGTTACTGAACTCGCACTTCCCGGCTTCCGCCTGGCTCCCCCCGCAAGCGCACTGGCAAACGCTGTCATGGGCGAGTTTAAGCGCCGGTTCGAGCGGCCCCTCGGCACTGATCACCTTGAAGCCGAGCTTCTCGAGTTCCTGCTTCGGCATTTCGCCGATCATCGCCGTGACCACCGCCTTGCACTCCTTGAGGGCCTCGGCGATAGCGTCAAACTGTCTATGGCGGAACGGGTGCTCGGGGTCCAGGGAGCAGTACTTCTCGACTTCGACCTCGCCGACCTGCACCGGGTTGCCCTTGCGATACTTGAAAATACGAAACGTTTCGGCATGGCCGAAGTGTTGATCGATTTCGGTGCCCGATTTGGACGCAACGGCGATAAGCATGGTGGCTCTCCTTTATCAACTGGTAACGTGGTTGTCTTTCCCGTCGGCGGGAAACCCGGGTGGGAGTGAAGGGAGAACGGGTTCTCTGTCTGGCGGGGTCGTATCTATTGAGATGTCGCTTGCACGACAGACTTGGCGAAAAAAATGGGCAGAGAGCGACGCTCTCTGCCCTGCTACTTACATTTCTTTAGTGCTGAAGCTGAAGCATTTCTTGGGGCAAGCCACCCCGCAACCGGCACAACCGATACAGTTGTCCTGGTTGACGATGGTCATGATCATGCGGATCGACTCGGACTCTTCATCTTCGTGATCCTCGGGACCGAGCACCTTGCGGGCACACGACTTGAAGCAACGTCCGCAACCGATACATTTTTCAGGATCAATCTCGGTGACGAATGTCGGGGTCCAATCGTCCCCGCCAAAAGTTTTTCCGGTTAACACTGCCATGGTCCTTCTCCTTCGTAGTGGTATGTACTGCTATGCTGCAAACGGGTTACCCGACCGCAGGTCTTTCTCCCTTGAGCATCGCCTTGCGCAGCCAGGGTGGCGGGTTCCCCTTCAGAACTTCCTGGAGCTTTTCGACCACGACAGTAATCGGCTCCTTCTCCTTGCTCTTGATCGGGTGGATTTTTTTTGCCACCAGACGTGCCGCAGCCGGTCCGCCGATTTCGCCGACATAGACCAGAGCACAATCGGCCAGTGCCGCACCGCGCGCCTCGATCTTGTCATCGCTGTGACCCGGCATCTCGTCTTCGGACTGCACCTGGATCACGCCGCTGAAAGCAGCCTCCTCGGGACCGATTTCCCAGACGTAGAACGCTTTGGCCTGACCAAAGTGCTCGTCTATGTGTACCTTGTCCGTACTGGCAAATGCGACTTTCATACTCAAGCCTTTCTTTTCGGTGCTGCTGACGATTTCGAAGCGCCGGGTTCGTATCATAACGTTATCCGCGGGGGCCAAAGTCCCCGCCCAAGGCTGATGAAAAACGATTATCTGCTTCGTTCCCCTTGCCTTCGGTGCTGCGACATAGCTATCGCTATGACTCACTCCTCAGGCTGCGGGCGCCTAGCATCTAATCATTTTTGCTCAGCCTCCTTATAAGTACGTTTTGCTTGTGGCGGGGTCCGAAGACCCCGCCTCGGTTGGTTTTACATTCACCCTTTCGGGTCTGACTTTGATCTCATTTCGGGATTGGGAACGAGCAGTTTGGCGTCAGGCCAAGGAACCCTAGAGATCTTGAGGAGGCGTACATTGTACGCCGACGATCGATCTCGACGGGTGACACCGGCATGGCGTCAAAGAGCCGCTCCCGGCCCGAAATGCTAGCGCATCATTTCAAACCACTGGTCCTCACAGGTTTCATCTTTGATATCGAGGAACTTGTTGGCGATCATGGTGAGCATGTTGATCGCTCCCTGGTAACCGACCACCGGGCTGCGGTGCAGGTTGACACGGTCGATGATCGGGAAGCCGATGCGGAACAGCGGGATCCCGGCGTCGCGAGCGGCCCACTTGCCGTGGGTGTCGCCGATCATGCCGTCGACCGGATCGGTGACCAGCAGGCTGCGCATGTGCCAGAGGTCCTTGTTGACGTGGACCGTGCAGCCTTCACCGTACATCGAGGTCTCGAGCAGTGCCTCGATCTCCTTCTTGATCTTCTTGGTGGCGCGAGAAATAAGTACGTGGTGAGGAACCGCACCCATTTCGAGCAGGAAGGAGATGATGCCGATGACGTAGTCGGGGTCTCCGAACACGGCGAACTTCTTGCCGTGCAGGTACTGATGACCGTCGGTCATGGCGTCAACCGCCAGGGCACGCTCCTTCTTGAGCTCCTCGGGGACCGGCTTGTCGAACAGCTCGGAGAGCTTGAGGATCAGCTCGTCAGTCTTCTGGATGCCGAAAGGCATCGGCAGGGTAGCATTCGCGCCGGTATACTCGGCCTCGAGCCACTTCATGGTGTTTTTGGTCGAGTGGGTCTGCAGGGCGATGGTCGCCTTGCCGTTGATCGACTCAGCGGCGTCCTCGAGCTTGGTGCCGCCGGCGTAGAGCTTGTACTCACCATCGCAGCCGGAATCGAAGATGTCGGAGGCATCGGCGAGCACGGTGTAGGGGATGTCCATCAGGTCGCAGATCCGCTTGTACTCACGGATGTTGCCGACGTTACCATCGAAACCCGGGATCAGGTTGAGCTTGCCTGTGCACTTGCCCTCGACACTCTGCCCCTCGGTGAGGTTCTGCAGGATGCTTCTGAGCATCGCATCGTAGCCATGGATATGGGTGCCGTTGAAACTCGGGGTGTTGGCGTAGGGGGTCGGCAGGTCCTCGGGGATGCAACCGTTCTGCTTGGCGTTCTTGATGAACGCGGTCAGGTCGTCACCGATAACTTCCGGCATACAGGTGGTGTAGACCGGCATCATCTTCGGCTTGTAGAGGGTGTAGGCGTTCTCAAGACCCTCGTGCAGGTTGTTCTGCCCGCCGAACACCGCGCCGTCCTCGGTCATTGCGTCGCAGGTTGCCGCAGCCGGCTCACGGTAGTGACGGCTGAAGGTGCTGCGGAAGTAAGAGGCACAACCCTGCGAACCGTGTACGAACGGCAGCGATCCCTCAAACGAGGTGGCGACCATCTGCGCGCCGAGAGGCTGGCAGGCGTGGGCCGGGTTGATGACCAGCGCGGTACGCGCGAAGTTCTTCTCTTTGTAGTCTTCGGTATTGATCCATTCCTTGACGCGATCGATCTCTTTCTGCGGCGTCTCGGTAACCAGTTTGACAGCGGCTTTTGCTGTACTCATTGTCTTATCTCCTCATATCGGGCCAGGCCCGGTAAAACGTATCGTTCCGACACTTAAGCCTAGAAAGGTGATTTAACCAGCTTCCAGGTCGGGCTGTTGATCGCCATGTCGATGTCGCGGGCGAAAACCTTGAAGCCCTCGTAGCCGTGGTACGGACCGGAGTAGTCCCAGCTGTGCATCTGGCGGAAGGGGATCCCGGACTTCTGGAACACGTACTTCTCTTTGATACCGGAACCGATCAGGTCAGGCTTGAACTCCTCGACGAATTTCTCGAGCTCGAACTCGGAGACGTCATCGTAGATGATCGTGCCCTTGGCCATCTCCGGGCTGGTACGGTCGTAGTCATCCTGGTGGGCGAACTCGTAACCGGCGCCGGTCACCTGGATGCCGAGGTCCTCGTAGGCACCAACGGTGTGGCGGGGGCGCAGACCACCGACAAACAGCATCGCGGTCTTGCCGTCGAGACGCGGCTTGTACTCGTTGATCACAGCTTCCATCTCGGCACGGTATTTCTTGATGACCTTCTCGACGTTCTTCTTGATCTTGTCGTCGAACAGCTCACCGATGGCGCGCAGCGACTCTTCGATCTTGGTCGGGCCGAAGAAGTTGTACTCGAGCCAGGGAATGTTCCACTTCTCTTCCATGACCTTACACATGTAGTTCATCGAGCGGTAGCAGTGGATCAGGTTGAGCTTGACGCTGTGCGTGGCCGCGATCTTCTCGACCTCGCCGTCACCGGTCCAGACCGACTTGACGTTGAGCCCGATCTCTTCGAGGATCGGTTTGGCGGCCCAGACGTCACCGCCGATGTTGTAGTCACCGATCAGGGCGACATCGTAAGGACCGGCTTCATCCTTGAACTCGAACTTGCCGATGATGTGGTCGCGGATCGAGTCGTTGGAGATGTGGTGACCGAGCGACTGGGAAACACCGCGGAAACCCTCGCAGTTACAGGGAACGACCAGCTTGTCGAACTCGGCTTCCTTCTTCTTGGTGACGGCGTTGATGTCGTCACCGATCAGGCCGACCGGGCACTCGGAAAGTACCGAAAAACCCTTGGCGAGCGGGAACAGCTCTTTGGCTTCATCGAGCAGTTTCTCGAGCTTGGTGTCGCCGCCGTAAACGATGTCGCGCTCCTGGAAATCGGAGGTAAAGTCCATCGGGAAGGAGGTGACGCCGGGAACGCCCTGCATCAGGTTACGCCGGGTACCCCAGCTGTAAACGCCGCAGCCGATCGGGCCGTGGGAGACGTGGACCATGTCGCGGATCGGGCCCCAGACAACACCCTTGGCGCCGGCGTAGGCGCAGCCACGCTGGCTCATGATGCCGGGAACGACTTTCTTGTTCGACTTGACCGCACACTTGGCCGAGGTCGGCTCGTTGGCACCGAGATGGGGAGCGCGCTTCTTAGCGGCCTTCTCCGGCATCTCCGCCAGGGTCTCGGCGATCAGCTTTTCGGTTCTATCCTTGGTAATGCCCTTGATGGGCTTTCTCTCTGC
>PKUI01000030.1 GCA_002869605.1 Desulfuromonas sp.
ATTTTCTGGGAAAAACCGGGATGCTCCGGCAACCGCAGGCAAAAGGAGATCCTGATTGCCTCTGGACATCAGCTCGAGGTACGCGACCTGCTCAGCGAACCCTGGGACACAGATCAGCTGAAGCTGTTCTTTGGCGACCGCCCGGTCAAGGAATGGTTCAACCCGAGCAACCCGCGGGTCAAATCGGGTGAACTGCTACCTGAAAAAACAACTTCGCAGGAAGCCCTGACCATGATGGTTGCCGAACCGCTACTGATCGTGCGACCATTGATGCAGGTCGGCGAGCAACGCTTGGCCGGCTTCGACGTGGAGGAGGTCCACAACTGGGTCGGCCTGTCCCTCGACTCGGTCGGCGAACGCGACCCCAAACACTGCCCGTGCGTCACCGGAGCTTAACCCCGTCTCTGCGAAAGGACGAACCATGAGCCAACTCGACCAGGCCCTCGAGGCCTGCCTGCAGGACCCCACCAAGCAGGAAGACTACTATCGCCTGATCTTGAACAGTGACTTCTACATCCCCCTGCAGGAAGACGACTCCGAAACCCCGATGAAAGAGCGGGACGAGGTTCTGCCTCTGATCGTGCAGAACGAAGAGAAACCGTACCTGCTGCTGTTCGACAGCGAGGAACGGCTCAACGAATGGGCCAAACAGCCGACCCACTTCGCCATCCTCACCGGCCTGGCCGCTGCCGACCTCTCCCCCCCGGCTCTTCACTGGGCGGTCAACCTCGGCGGAAAGTTCGTCAAAGAGTTCGTTCCCGACGAGATCGCCCACCTGAAGGAACTCGCGACAGAGGAAGAGCCGTCAGATTAACGAACTGCGCACGTAGAATGTCCCGACAGGTGGCCCTACACATTGCAGAACCTTTCAGCTCCCTGAAACAGCTCTTGTGTCACACCCCATAAAAACGTCCCGACCACCTTATGTGTCCGGGACGTTTTTTTATGTGCACGGCCAGGTTTGCTGACCCATGTCTCGGTCAAAGGGGGACCGAACCGGGGAGGCTGCCTCTCCTCTTCGCACAAAAAGAAGGCACTTCCTATGCCGTTATACCCATTGCAACAGCTCGCGACCCGGTTGACACCATCCCTTAATGAGTTAAATTAAGCTAAGCTTTCCGCCTCGCTCTTTCTTTCGAAGGAACCGTGTCCGTGTCCGAGATCCCCTTCATAGGTTTTCTAAACAACACCGCCATGTTACTGGCTTTCGGGGTTATTTTCGGCACCCTGCATAAACGCTCCCAGGCATGGCAATGGGGCCTGGTGCGCGGCATTCTCCTCGGCATCATGACGATGGGGGTCATGGCCAACCCCTGGCAACTCGCCCCTGGAATGATTTTTGACACCCGCACCATCCTGCTCAGCGTCGGAGGGATGTTCTTCGGTACGATCCCCGCGCTCATAGCAACCCTCATGGCCGGCATCTACCGTATCCATATCGGCGGAGCCGGTGGGTTGACCGGGACCCTGTGGGTGGTTACCTCGGGGCTGTGGGGATTGGCGTGGATGCGCCTGCGCAAACAGCCGGCATACCAGATCAAGAATTTCGAATTTTACCTGCTCGGACTTTCCCTGCACATTGTCCTGCTTTTGCTGATGTTCACCATGCCGAACCACCTGGCGATCCCGATCCTGCAAAAAATCACCCTGCCGATCCTGATCATCTTCCCGCTCGCCACGGTGCTGTTGGCCAAGCTACTTTCTTCTCAGGAAATTTATGCGCATCAGCGCAGATCGCTCGACCGGAGTGAAAAAAAATACCGTGAACTGGTCCAGCACTCCCAGGTCATCCTGCTGCGCGTCGATACGTCCGGACGGATCACGTTTTTCAACGACTACGCACTGGACTTCTTCGGCTTTCAGAAACATGAAATTCTCGGCAAGCACCTTCTCGACACGATCGTCCCCAAACAGGATACGGACGGTGCAGAGTTGCAGAGCTTGGTCGATGACGCCTTACAAAACCCCTCCAGTTACAACGAAAACGAAAATGAAAACATCTGCCGCGACGGGCGGCGAGTCCGGATTTTCTGGCGCAACACCCCCCTCTTCGACGAAGAGGGGAATCCCATTGGTGTACAAAGTATCGGACACGACGTCACCGAGTTGCGCCAAGCCGAAGCGATTCTGGTTGCCAAGGAAGAACAGCTGAGCCGACTGATCGACATCACCCCGGTTCCCCTGATGGTCATCGAAAACTGGAAAACCATTTCCTACGTCAACCGCTGCTTCAGCGACGTACTAGGCTACACCCTTGACGATCTCGGCACGGTAGATCATTGGTGGCAGACTGTCATCCCGGATTCTGAATATCGTCAGGAAGTCCGTCTGCGGTGGGAGAACGCGGTCAGAAAGAGTATCGATGACGCCGAGGCCTTTATGCCCCAGGAAGCGCGCCTGACCCGTAAAGACGGCAATGCGTGTGACATGGTCGCCCACTATGCCTCCATCGGCAAGCGGGCCATCGTCGCGCTGAACGATGTTACCCAGGAGCGCGAGCTTGATCGTATGAAAAGCGAATTTATCGCCACCGCGGCCCACGAGCTCCGCACCCCCCTCTCTTCAGTCAAGGGCTTCAGCGAATTATTGCTCGACAACCAGGGTTTCGGAGAAAAAGAGCGCCGGGAATACCTGCAGATTATTTTCGACAAGTCCGAAGGACTGCAAAAAATTATCGACGACCTGCTCGATCTCGGCCGGATCGAAACCGGGCGGGTCGTTCAACTCGAAAAAAAACGCTGCAACCTTGAGGAGTTGATCCGTTCGACCCTTAATATGTACCGTCAGGAATACAGCGAAAGAACCTTTGAATACCACTGGCGGGAGGGGACGCCCGCAAATGTTGAACTCGATCCCAACAAGATCGTCCAGGTTCTCGACAACCTGATCTGCAATGCCGTGAAATTTTCCCCCGAAGCATCTCCGATTACGCTGCGCATCGGCACCATTGAAGGGGAACTCAGCCTCGCGGTCTGCGACGACGGCTACGGCATGAACAAGGAACAGGTGGCCCGTGCCTTCGATCGATTCTATCGTGCAGACAGCTCAGACAGCGCGATACCGGGTCTGGGCCTCGGCATGGCCATCTCCAAGGGGATTATAGAGGCACACGGTGGTAAAATCTGGATCGACAGTTTGCCCGGAGTGGGGACCTCGGTGACGTTTACCCTGCCGCTGACAGACGCAGCGACCAAAGTGTAACCTGTTACCATTCAAAGCGACAGGCCTGCATACGCCCTGTCAACTTTCCCGAGACAATCTTGACAGGCCCTGGGGTGATACCTGCGAGCGATAGCCCTGATCCGTCTACGCAGCGCTGAAGGGCGATCACCAAATAAAGCGCCCCCCTGCCCATTCTTTCTGGGCAGGGGGGCGTCCGTTAAAAGCTTGCTATCGTTGACCAAAACATGGGGACAGGGTTGTCATTTATTGACACAACAAACCAGAATGATTGCTCCTTCCCATGGGGACGCCGAACAAACTAGCCCCCGTGGCAGCCTTCACACTGCATGGGAGAGGCGGTCCCTCCCTGTTCATTGTGGCACCCCTTGCACATCTGGTGCACAACCTCACGCGCAATGGGGGCCCTTTCCCCGTCATGACAACTGCGACAGCTGTGGACGCCGGCCCCCTCATGATGACACTGTACACACTGTCCCTTGGCACGGACCTGGTGATCACGATGCGCAAAGGTAACGTCACCATGCCCGGTCTCAATGGTTATGACCGGTGGCACACTCGCAACAGCGGCTGCCGCCAAGATGAACGACAGCAACAAACCCAACCATAGCCTGTTTGGCGAAGTCAAAAACCCCATTGTCTTTCCTTCCCACTTAAAAAGCCCCCCTTTGGACCAAAGGGGGGCCACACATACGAAGTATCGGCGGTTCCTTCTGCAGCCCGGCGGTCCCAAGGGGATCCGTGGCTTTGCGTCACCGGATTGCTCCAGCTTTGCTCTTATCGCGAAAACGCGTTGTTTTTTCATCCTAATGAATGCCTCAAAGGCTGTCAACCGGAAGAAAATGGGGATTCATTCCCTAGAATATTGGATCGGCAAAAGCCTTGGCGCGATAATTGAGATGAATTTCCCTCTCACCTTCCCGTCGCGCCGTCATCGGATAATTCGTGTCTCCGAGAAGAGAGGCGAGAAATTCGGTCAGTAACTCGCCGACGTTCGCTTCGAGGTGGTCTTCCCTGCGGCCCTGCTCGAAATATTCAACCAGCGATGCATCGATAACAACCTTGACTTCGATTGCCTTGGACATCCTTGTCCCCTTTCAACCGTTCAAAAGGAACGGCGGGGCACCCTTTCAGGTACCCCGCCGTCGTCATTCAGACTGGCATTACTTGACCCACTCCTGATAAAGATCGGGATTGAAGCCGATCACGAAGCTGTTGCCGACACGGTAAGTCGGGGCACGCAGGTTGCCGCTCGGCCCCATGGCGTTTTTCAGCACCTCGTCTTTTTGCGCCGCAACGTTGTCAAAGGTTTGAATCTTCTTGCCCTTGGCCACCGATATTTTTTCGGCGTCCTTGAGCATGGCCCATGCCGCCTGCTCATCGATCTTCTCTTTGCGGGCATCGACCTCTTGCTCTATGGTTACTGTCGTTTTCCCAAGAAACTCCTGGGCATTTTTACACGACGTTCAGCCCTTGCGCAGGTAGGCCCAGTCAATATTCATCGTCCCCTCCTTCAGCAACGTTATCTGCGGAGGACAGCATAACACAGCTGGGCTCAATGGGCACCACAACACCTCGACCCACAGAAAAACAGTCTCAATGCAGCATCAGTACAGCCGCCGGAAAGCCGACGCCTTGATCACGGCGACAACCTCACGCTCCGGCGCCAGTTCCAGTTCACGGGCCGCCTCCGCAACCACCTCCGAGACCAGCTGACTCCCGCCACAGTCGAGTTCGACGCCGACCCGCGCACCCGCCTCGAACAGACTGCGTACCCGGCAATGCAGCAGGTTGCGAGCACTGGTCGCTTCCGGGTGCCGCTTGAACAGGGTGATGTCCTTGGCCAGCAGCTGGAACATCCCCTCCCCGCCGTTACCATCGGTAACAACAATCTGCTGGTCGCCCCAGGGGTAGGCATACAGGCCGTCGACATCGCGTGAGCCCGACAGCTCGAGCAGGTTGGTGTACCCGCCCGGTTGGTTGCCCATCCGCTCCAGGGCCAGCTGGTGCGCCGAGGTCTGCTTCACCATGCGCCCCCCTTCCATGGCCAGCACCTGCTCGGTCATCAGGCGCATCTCGTTGAGAGAATGGCTGATAAACAACAGCGGGATAGCGAACTCGGCCGCCACCATGTTCAGGTAGGGAATGATCTGATACTTGAGCTGCGCATCGAGCCCGGTGAGCGGTTCGTCCATGAGGATCAACCGCGGACAGGAGAGCACCGTCCGTCCCAGGGCGACCCGCTGCCGCTCGCCACCCGAGAGACTGGCGACGTGTCGCTCCAGCAGCGGCCCCAGTCCCAACACCTCGATCAAATCCTCGGGGTCAATACGCCGCTCGTGCTTGGGTAGCCGCCGGTAGCCGAAAAGCAGGTTACGTCGTACCCCCAGGTGCGGGAATAGATGTGCATGCTGAAACACCACCCCGATGCGCCGCTTCATGGCCGGGATATCGATACCACTGAAGCTGTCGTATAGCGTCTCGTCATCGAGCCGCAGGTAGCCGGAATCGGGATGCTGCAGACCGGCGAGCAGGTGCATCAGGGTCGACTTGCCGCTCCCGGAGGGTCCGAAGACACCGATGCGATCTCCCGACAGTGAAGCCTCGGCCGCAAGCGTGAACTCCCCCTGCTGCTTTTCCAGGGCAAAGTCGAGCTTCATCCGTTCCCCCTGCGTGCGAAACGCTGCACCAGCCGCTCGTTGATCATCAGTACCGCCAACGCCAGCAGGATCGACACCAGGCAGAGCCCGAGCGCCATCTGATCCCCCCCGGGGGTGCTGGTATAGTCATAGATCGCAAGGGGAATGGTCTGCGTCACCCCCGGGATATTGCCCGCCACCAGAATGGTCGCCCCGAACTCCCCGAGGCTTCGCGCAAACATCAGCGATGCCCCGGCCATCATCCCTCGTCCGGAGAGCGGCAAAACCACCGAGAAGAGCATATCGTACCAGGGTGCTCCAAGGGTTCTCGCCGCCTGCAACAGGTTGGGATCGATCTGCTCCATGGCGAGGCGCACCGAACGCACCAGCAACGGGAAGCCGACCACCATCGAGGCGATCACCGCCGCCTTCCAGGTGAAAACCACCTCGATGCCGAGTTCGGCCAACCGTGCGCCGAGCCAGCCATGCCGGCCAAGCAACAGCAGCAGCAGGTAACCAACCACCACCGGAGGCAACACCAACGGCAGGTTGATGATCCCGTCGAACAGCACCTTCCCCCGCCAGCGCGTGAACACCAGCAGGTAGGCGGCGACAAAGCCGGCCGGCAGGGAGAGCAGGGTTGCGGTCAGGGCCACCCGTGCCGAGAGCACCATGGCCTGCCAGTCTGTCGGTGAAAACTCGAACATCACGTTCATCCTCTAACTGTGCACAAAACGCCTATGGCAGGCTAAAACCGTAGCGGCGCAGGATTGTTGCGGCCTTCGCCCCCTTAAGAAAATCGGCAAAGGCGAGCGCCTCGGGATTCGTCTCCCCCTGACGGGTCAGGGCCAAAGGATAGCTCACCAGCGGATACAACGTCTGTGGAACCTCGAACAGGATCACCGCGTTGCTGGCAAGCAGCGCATCGGTCCTGTAGATAAAGGCGCCCTCCACCTCACCGGTGTCGGCATACATCAGGGCCTGGCGCACATCCTTGCTCATCACCAGCTTGGCGGCGAAGCGCTCCGTCAACCCGGCGGAGTGAAGGGCCTGTTCGACATACTTCCCGGCCGGAGCGCTGCGGGGACTGGCAATAGCGATCCGCGACAACTTCAATGCCTCTTCCAGCGTCGTCACAGGTTGGCCTTTTTGTCCGACCAGCACCAGAGCATTGCCGACAAAAGGCGTAACCTCGGCAGCCGATACCAGCTGTTCCTCGACCAGGTAGTTCATCCACTTCGGATTGGCAGAAATAAACAGGTCGGCCGGGGCCCCCTGGGCAATCTGCTTGGCCAGGGCCCCGGA
>PKUI01000101.1 GCA_002869605.1 Desulfuromonas sp.
ATGGTCCCGGCGTTGAGAAACACCCCCTGCACAATCACCAGCACCACCGCCCCGACCGCCAGCGCCACCAGTAGCTCGACCAGGGTCAGACCCTGCTGCAAAGCAACCTTCATGGCACGTCTCCCTGCTCGAGCATGAACGAGGCGAGAGTAACCGCCTCGTTGTTCTGCTCATCGCCCCAGATCACCGTTACCGACACCTTAAACACCCCCGGCAACGGGGTTGTCTCGCGTTCCAGGCGCCAGCTATAGCGTTCAAACGGCTCGGCAAACTGCTCCTGCTGCGGCTGCGACGGCACATCCCCGCGGGCGATGCGCTCGTTCATGATTTCCCTGCCGAGCAGCGTGGCCTCGGTCAGATGCTTCACCCGCCCATGCATGAGCAGGGAGCGATTCTGCAACGCCAACAGCGACACCAGAGCGATGGCGACCACCGCCAGGGCGACCATCACTTCCAGGAGGGTAAAGCCGTGCTCAGAAATCGCGGTCTTCTTCATAGACTTCCGCCATCCCGGCCAGTGACGGGATATGCACGGTCACCACCCGCTCGTTGTCCCCCTGCAGGTGGATGGTGCTCTCGTCCATCCAGCCGACCGGGTAGGCGTGGAGTTTGACTTCGCCGCTGTGCACCGTCCCCCGCCCATTGATCCAGACGTCGCGAAAGCGGATGCCGTCTCCCAGTTCACGTTCCTCACCGACCGGCTGTTCCTCGAACAGTTCACCCTTGTTCACCAGGCGATGCACGGCATACTTGCCGTTGTCAAGCTGCAGCACCAGCAGGTGGGTTTCGCCCCTGAGGGCCGCCTCGTTATACAGTGCCTTAACCGTGGTCGCCAGGTGCCTGGCGCTACTGTTGAGGTTACTCTGCCCGAGGGTGGCAAAACGGGGAAGAACCAGGGTCACGGCGATCGAGAGGATCACCAGCACCACCGCCAGTTCGACCAGGGTGAAGCCGTGCGACCTACTCCAGGTCCCAGTTGCCGATATCCGCATCCTGCCCCTCACCCCCCGGCTGCTTATCGGGGCCATAGGAGTAGAGGTCGTACTCCCCGTGCACACCGGGCGCGATGTAAAGATATTCGCTCTCCCATGGATCCGTGGGAACCTTGGGCAGGTAGGCGTTCTCGGCATAGCGTAGCGGCATGCGCCCACTGGTCGGCTTGCGCACCAACGCCTCGAGCCCCTGCTCGGTAGTAGGGTAGAAGCCGTTGTCGAGCTTGAACATGCCAAGGGCCTGTTCGATCCCCCGTATCTGGGTCTTGACCTGGGTGATACGCGCCTCTTCGGGACGCCCCAACAACTTCGGCATCACGATCGCGGCCAGAATGCCGAGGATAACTACGACCACCATGATCTCCACCAGGGTAAAACCCCGCTCCCCACGGAGCGGCTGAACGCTCAAGCGCATAAATCGTTCTCCTTGCACATATGTACTCTGCTTAGCTTAGCCCAGCCCTTGACTGGCCTGAAATATCGGTAACAGCACCGCCAACACCACGAAGCCGATCAGACCGCCCATCACCAGGATCAGCAGCGGCTCGACCAACGACAGCATCGCCGTAAGCGCGGTTTCGAGCTGGTGCTCGAGGGTTGTCGCAACCCGTAACAGCATGGCGGGGAGTTCTCCGGTCCGTTCTCCGACTTCGACCATGCGCCGCACCAGCGGCGGGAAGATGTTCTCACGCCCCAGGCTCGGGGCCAGCCCCTCACCCTCGCGTACGTTTTTCACCGCCTCCACGAGAATCGCAGCAAACACCCGATTGGTGGTCAGATCGCGCACCACTTCAAGGGCAGCGAGGAGCGGCATGCCGCCGTTGAGCAGGGTCGCCAGGGTGCGCGCCCAGCGCGCCGCCTCGACCTGGCGCAGCAAGCGGCCGAGCAGTGGCAAACGGAGCAGGGTACGGTCCCACCACTGTCGACCCTTTTCGGTGGCCAGATGGCGGCGCCATAAAATCACCGCCACCACCAGCACAACCAGCAGCAGCGGCCACCAGTTGCGCAGGAAGCTGCTGGTGTTGATCAGGATCAGGCTCGGCAGCGGCAGTTGCTGGCCAAGCTCGAGCAGCATACGGGTAACCTTGGGGACTACGCTGACCATCAGAAACGCCAGCACCCCGCTGCCGACCACGACCATCAGCAACGGATAGGCGAGGGCGGCGCGTAGCTGCGAGTTGAGGCGTGCCTGCTTCTCCTGGAACTCGGCGAGCTGCTCCAGGACCCAGGCAAGACGCCCGCTCCGTTCACCGATCTCGACCGTATCACACAACAGGCGACCAAAGATCTCCGGGTAGCCCCGCAGCGCCTCGGCCAACGAGGCCCCTTCGACAACGCTGGAACGCACCTCCTTGAGCACCCTCTCCAGGTGCTGGTGCTCCTGCTGCTCGGAGACCGCGGCCAGTGCTTCGGCCAGCGGCAGCCCGGCCTCCAGCAGCGTAGCGAGCTGTCGGGTTACCGCAGCCAGGTCCTCCGCGGAGACACGCTGCTGCCAGTAACGACGCAGATCGAGCTGCAGCTTGGGACGCTCCTTGGCTGAACGCACCTCCGAGGGAAAGATCCCCTCGCGGCGCAGCTGATCAAAGGCCGCGCGCCGGCCGTTAGCCTCGATGGTCCCGGTCATGCGGCGACCCGCGGTATTAATGGCGACGTATTCGAACAACGGCACGCGCTAGGTCTCCTCTTGCGTTACCCGCACCACTTCCTCCAGCGAGGTTTCACCCGCCAACGCCTTGGCCAGGCCGGAAGCGAGCAGGGTACGCATCCCTCGCTGAACGGCCAGGGCCGCAATGCTCGCGGCGTCCTTGTTATCGAGAACCATGGCGCGCAGGGTCTCGTCCGGGACCAGCAGTTCGAATAGCCCGGTACGGCCACGGTAGCCGAGTTGCTGGCAGGCATCGCATCCGCAAGGACGATAGAAGGTGGTCCCGGCCTCGACCTGTCCCGCCAAGCCAAGCTCCTCGAGCAGCCCCGCTTCGACGGTAAACGCCTCGCGGCATTCCGGGCAGAGCCTGCGTACCAGGCGCTGGGCAAGGATTCCGATAATCGCCGAGGCGGCCAGAAACGGTGCCACCCCCATCTCCACCAGGCGTGTCAGGGCTCCGGCGGAGTCGTTGGTATGCAGGGTTGAGAAGACCATGTGCCCGGTCAGTGCTGCCTGTACCGCGATTTCCGCGGTCTCGGCATCACGAATCTCGCCGACCATGATGATATCGGGGTCCTGTCGCAAAATGGAACGCAGCCCGTTGGCAAAGGTCAAATCGATCTTCGGGTTGACCTGGATCTGGCCGACGCCATCGAGCTGGTACTCGACCGGGTCCTCGACGGTGATGATATTCTTTTCCTGCGTATTAAGACGCGAGAGCGCTGAATAGAGGGTAGTGGTCTTACCCGAACCTGTCGGGCCGGTGACCAGGAAGATACCGTGCGGCCGGTCAGTGAGCGCCTTGACCCGCGGCAGCAGCTCGGCGTCGAGTCCGACCTGTTCCAGGGTCAACACCCCCGCGGTGGTCTCAAGCAGACGCAGCACCACCCGTTCACCAAAGACCGTCGGCAGGGTCGAGGTACGAACATCGACATCCCGCCCGGCGATGCGTACCCGGAAACGTCCGTCCTGGGGGAGTCGCTTTTCGGCGATATCGAGATCCGCCATGACCTTGATGCGCGAAACGATACCGGCGTGGGCCTTGCGCGGGGGGTGGAGAATATCGTAGAGCACCCCGTCGATGCGGAAACGCACCATCATCTCTTTTTCAAACGGCTCAAGGTGGATATCACTGGCCCGGCGCTGGCTGGCCTGGGTGAGCATGCTGTTGACAAAGCGGATGATCGGCGCCTCGTCGCCACTGTCGAGCAGGTCGGCGGTTTCAAGCCGCACCCCGAGCCCCTCGGTCTCATCGCTACCAAGTTCGGCGATCGACTCGCCGGCTTGCGGCAACTGCTTCTCGTAGGCCCGGTTGATGGTCGCCTGGATGGTGCCGGGAGCCGCGACCACACAGGCCATTTGCGCGCCTAGCTTCACGACCAGGTCGTTGAACAGCTCCAGAGCAAGCGGATCGGCAACCGCTAGCTTCACCACCTCTTCCTCACGAGCGAGCGGCAGCACCAGGTTGCTGCGGGCGTAGCCGATAGGGATCTGTTCGAGTAGTTCCTGCTGTTCGGGGACCGGCAGTTCGCGGCAATATTCGAGCCCGAACTGGGCCGCCAACGCCTCGGCGAGCTGCTCCTCGTTGATCAGCTGTTTACTGAGCAGGTAGGCGCCGAGCCGCTGCGACTGCTCGCGGCTCTCGGTCGCAGCCAGCTCGACCTGTTCAGCACTCAGACCGGCCTGCTCACAGAGAATTTCGCCGAGCCGCCCCGTCATCGGTTACTCCTCTCCCTCCGCCAGCGGCTCCTGCTCGGGAGCCGAGCTGCCATCAAGCAGCTCCTGCTGGATCGGGCTGAGTTCCTCATCCTTGCCCATCTCCTCCTTGCTGAAGCGGCTCATCATCTTGCGGCTGCGGCGGGTCAGGCGCTCAAGGTCTCCTGCATCGCGGACAATGTGCGGGGTGATGAAGACCAGCAGGTTGGTCTTGGTCTCTTCGGTGTACTTATGCTTGAACAGCCAACCAAACAGGGGGATGTCGCCGAGCAGCGGTACCTTGCTGACCCGCTCCTCGACATTGGAACCGATCAACCCACCGAGTACCACGGTGCGCCCGTTCTCAGCCAGCACACTGTTGCGCAGCAAACGCTTGGTCAGGGTCGGTCCCACTTCGTTGACATTGCCAAGCTGGGTCTGGGCGAGGTCGGTTAACTCCTGGTAAACATTCAGTCGCACCAGGTTCCCCTCGGTCACCTGCGGGGTAAAGCGCAGGGTGAGGGCCACGTCCTGACGTTCGACCGTGACGCTCTGGG
This sequence comes from Desulfuromonas sp., assembly GCA_002869605.1. The sequence goes on from PKUI01000101.1 coordinate 4,890, forward strand.
CAAGGCCGGCACTAGCCCCGGCGTCGGTGAGGCGATTGGTGATGATCGGAACGTTGGAACCGACCACGATCTCTGCCTCCTGATTGTCAGAAGTCAACAAGCGCGGCGCGGAGAGAATGTTGACGTCCGAGTCACCCTTGCTTGCGTCGATCAACCCCGACAGTGCCGGGATCGTTATCGGGTTGCCGTCGGGTCCATCAACGGTGATCAGATTGTACAGACCGCCGAGCAGGATGCCATCGATCGACTGACCGAGCAGGCTCGGCACGCTGCTGCCCTCAGCAGGCAGCAGCGAGGTGAGGCTGGAGGAACCTCCGTTGAGGTTGCTGGTTCCAAACAGCACGCCGTCACCTTCGAGTGAACCGGCGCCCTGCAGCGACGTCCCGAGGGCGCTGGTTACATCCATCGACAGCTCGAGAATCAGCGCCTCGACAAATACCTGTTTGCGACGCACATCAAGCTGCTCAATGACCCTGCGCAGCACTTCGTATTCTTCCGGGGTAGAGCTCAGCACCAGGGAGTTGGTCGGCTTGTCGGCGGTAATGGTCACTGCGCCGAGGCTCTCCTTCGCCTGCTGCGCCCCCGGTGAGGCACTGGCCGGCACCCGCTTGACCCCGGTAACGATCTCGTTGAGGGTTTTGGCCAGCTCTTCGGCGTCGGCATTCTCGAGGTAGTAGACGTGCATGGTCGACTGGTCTTTTTCCGGCTGCTGGTCAAGCTGTTCAACCAACATCCGTACCGTGACCAGGTCCTCGGAGGTCGCCATCACCACCAACGCGTTGGTACGCACGTAGGCCATGATCTGACTCTGCGCGGTATCGGTGGCCTGCACATTGCTGCGGGCACGCCGTGATGCCGCCCCTCCGCCCTGCGAAAGAAACGCCGTACAGATCTTGGCCACCTCGGTGGCCGAGGCGTAGTTCAGGGGAATGACTTCCACCGTCAGGGACGAGGTCGACACGTCGAGTTCGCGGATGATGCGGTAAAGACGCTAGATGTTGGCAGCGCTGTCGGTAATGATCAGCGTGTTGCTCGGCGCATAGGCGACCACCTGGCTGGTCTTGGGAACCAGCGGTACGAGGACCTTGCTCGCCACGGTAGCGGCGTCAATATGCTGCAACGGAATCAGGCGGGTAACGTATTGCTCCCCGGAGATCCCCCGACTTGTACCGGTGGGGAGGTTGTTCTCCTTGGCATCGCGCACCAACACCACCTTGTTGACGCTCCCCGAGGGGACAATGGTGTAGCCCTTGACGTTAAGGACGGAGAGAAACACCCGGTAGGCTTCGTCCTCGCTCATCGGGCGCGGGGAGATGATGGTGATCTTCCCCTTGAGGGTCTCGTCAAAGAGAAAGTTTCTGCCGGTCATCTCGCTGACAACACGGACCAGCTCCACCAACTCGACATCCTTGAAATCAAGCGAAATACCGTCGGTAGCTTCCTGTGCGGGCTGAACCGGAGCCTGCGCTGTCTGGGCCAGCGCCGTAGCTCCATAGACTCCCACGATCACCAGCGCGATGATTATCTGTTTTACGATGCGGGCCATGACCCGAACCTCCTTGCAGCGGCCAGCAGTGGCGCGCCGCTATTCCACGACATAGTCAAAGGTTAACGGTTCGTCGTTACGCACTAACGACAAGGAGAGGCTGCGTGCCTCGCGTAACTGGTAGAAAACCTGCAAAGCTTTTTCCGGGCTGTCAAGCTCTACGCCGTTGATCTCCTTCAGCACATCGCGCGGGCGCAACCCCATCTGTGAAAGCAACGAGCGCGGCTGGATCATCACCACCTGAAACCCCTCAGTGCGACCATCGACGATATTGGGTGTCATGCGTGCGGTCTTGAGCAGCGAGTTCAGGTTGGTGCGCGCCTTCTCGGCCTCCTCGCGGGGAATACGCCAGCGGTTCTCGCCGACCTTCTCTATTTGAGGGTGCCTTGTCGCCCCCGCCTTTGGCGGCGGTGTCGACGGCATCGCCCGGCTTGCAAGGGTACTCCCCTCCTGAAGCGGGATCACTGCCACGCTGCCGTCCCGTTGCCGCACCGTCACTTCACTGCGCCGCACCTCTTCAAGGGTACGCCCGGCTGAAATTTCATCCCCCTGCCGCACCAGCAACAGCTCACTGCCAACCCGCAGCAGGGCCAGTGGATGCTCGCCCCCCGCCACCGTACCGAGCAGGGTCAGGTCAGCAGGCGCCTGCGTGGAGACCGCGACATCAGCGCCGGGTGGAGGCTCGCGGCCACCGTCGGTCAGTACCCCGGGAGCCACCCCGAACAGGTTCCGCTCCAGAATGACACTGAAATCCGACAATTGCTCACTTTTGCGCACATCTGCTTTTCCCTGGACACTGGCCACCGGCGGCGGGCCTTGCACATCGTCGAGACCAAGCGCCAGCCAGTGCGCCGCGATGACCCCACACAGCAGGCCACCCACGAGCCACAGGCCGCGATTGAACCAAGGGAGTATTTGTTGCAGCAAGTCGAGACTCATCGACACGGACTCTCCATAAACTTCCAAAATCACTAACCACCCACATTACATG
>PKUI01000110.1 GCA_002869605.1 Desulfuromonas sp.
GCAAGGTGGTCACGGCAGGCGGGACACTGGGACAAATGTTCGGCGACTTGTTTCATCTCATCCTTGCAGAGATCTGCAAAGAGATAGGATGAAAGCGCAGAGCGGAAATAGTCAGAGTATCGCGAGGTGTTCATCCCAAATTCTCCCGGTATTCACGCAACGTTTGGCGAAGAGCGGTCATGGCCCGGTGCAGGTGAGCCTTAACCGTTCCCTCTTCGAGCTTCAGGGTAGCGGCGATCTCTTTAATAGCCAGTCCTTCATGATGACGTAAGACAAAAATCGTACGTTGACGCGCTGAAAGATTCTTAAGTGCCCGGTTCATGACGGTAGAAAGTTCATGGGCCACTAGCATTTGGTCGGGGTCAGGGCGACTATCATAGGATAAGTCAAGCGGATCGGGAGAATCATTGTTGCTGCGAAAGAAGAACAGTCGCTGACGTATCTTTTCGCGTCGGAGGTGGTCGATGGCGACATGGGTCACCGTACGATACAGCCAGGTCCCGATCGAGCTTTCTCCGCGGAAGGTGGCGAGGTTACGATGCAGACGTAGAAAGGCTTCCTGGACGATATCCTCGGCCTGATCCGGTGTGCCGACCAGGCGACGTGCTAAAGCGAGTAGACGCGGGGCGTGGCTTGTCACCAGTTGTTCAAAGCTGGATTCGTCACCTTCGCGGGCGCGTTGCAGTAGATGATCTTCCAGGGACCGATTCATCGGCAAAGAGTAGTCTCGGGATGCCAGAGTGTCAATGGTAGATGAGAGTCTGTCAATCATTGGCCATGGCAAGGTATTATTCAAGCTCAACTGCATACGGTCCCCTTAGGAGTATATTGATTTGACGAACCGACCGAGCAGAGGATTACCAGAAAGTTGACAGAAAATAGCAGTGCCGCTAGCGTTACACAGCCGCTTAAGGGAGGAGTAACCATGAACGAAGAAAACCTGCCACGCTGGGACCTGAAAAGGCTTTACCGCGACGTGGAAGATGGACAGATCGACAAGGACCTCGCCGCTATGGAGCAGGCGACATCTGATTTTGTTGCACTTTACAAGTCGAAGCTGAACGGTGACCTCGAAGCCAGCACGCTGGAGCAGGCTTTGGCTGAGATGCAGGCCTTGCAGAAACTCGGGTTGCGTCCCTACCTTTATGCGCAACTGAACTTTTCGACCAATGGGACGGACGATCAGGCCAAGGGGCTGATTGCCAAGGTGCGGGAGGCATGGAGTCAAAGTTCGGAAAAACTGCTGTTTTTCGAGTTGGCATTGCTGAGACTTGAAGCGGACCATTTTGAGCGCTTGGTCAACAGCAAAGAGCTGGTGGATTACAGGCATTATCTCGAAAATCTTAGCGAACATGCACCTTACGTTCTCGGTGACGAAGCAGAGCAGATCATAAAGCGCAAGGACCTGACCGGCAAGGAAGCGTTTGTGCAGCTCTACGAAGAGGTGACCGGGGAGATGAGTTTCAGCTTTACCATGCCGGGTGAAGATGAGCCGCGCAAGGTAAGCGGGGAAGAGCTGTTGGCACTGCTCTACCATCAGGATGCCGGGGTCCGCGAGGCCGCATTTACGACCTTTCTCGAAGGGCATGCGGAGCAGGCCACCGTCCTGTGTGCCTGCTTCAACAATCTCCTCCTTGACCACGGCCGTGAATGCAGCTTGCGGGGCTATCCCGATATCATGATACCGACACATCTGGATCATGAGACGGATGCTGAAATGGTCGCAGGGCTGATGGACGTCAGCGAAGAAAACTACCCGCTCGCACAGGAATATTTTGCGCTGAAGAAAAAACTGCTCGGACTATCGACGATGCGCAATACCGACCTTTACGCACCGTTGAATACTCAGTCGAGAAACTATAGCTTTGACGAGGCAAAGCAGCTGGTTCTCGATGCCTTCGGGAGTTTTTCTGGGGAAATTGCAGAGATCGCTGGCGACTTTTTTAAAGAGCGGAGGATCGATGTGCCACCGGCAACGGGGAAGAGCGGAGGGGCCTTCTGTCAGGGGATGATTCCGGGCGAAAAACCGTACGTGCTGGTCAATTTCACCGGCAACCTCCGGGATGTTTCGACCTTGGCGCACGAGTTGGGGCATGGTGTGCACTTTGTTCTCTCCCAGCAGCAGAACCTGTATCAGTATCAGGCTCCCCTACCGTTTGCCGAAACCGCAAGCGTGTTCGGAGAGATGCTGCTGACCCGACATCTGCTAGAGCAGGAGGGTGATCGTGAGACCCGTATCGCGCTGCTCAGTACCAAGCTCGAAGAGATTATCGCCACGACCTTCCGTCAAAACGTACTGACCCGCTTCGAACTGGCGGCACACCGGAAGCGTGCTGAAGGGCTGCTGTCCCCGGACGCTTATGGGGAGTTATGGTGGCAGGAAAACGCCAAACTGTTCGGGGATAAGGTTGAGATGATCGACGCCTACCGCTGGGGATGGAGCTACATCAGCCATTTTATCCACGCGCGCTTTTACTGCACTTCGTACGTCATCGGCGAGTTGCTGGTGCTGGCGCTGTATCATCGTTATCGTGAGCAGGGAGATAAGTTTGTGCCGCTTTACCGGGAGCTGTTGGCGAAAGGGGGAAGTACCGCACCGCGGGAGCTGTTGGCCCCTTTTGGTATCGACCTTTCGGCCCCGGGGTTCTGGCAACAGGGATACGTGCAGGTTAAAGAGCTACTTGATGAGCTCAAGCAGCTGATCTAGTAGCACGGCGTCAGTGGCCCGGGCCGGCGTACAGTTCGACTCCGAGCTCATGCCACTTGCGGCGTATTTCGGCGGCGCTCCACTCGCCGTGATGGCGAAACAGTTCCTTGCCGTTGATATCAAAAAAAATCAACGTCGGTACCATGTACACCTTAAGTTGTTGCGCCTCTGCAGGCTCCTTGGCGATATTAAGCGTGTCGATGGTGAGGCGCCCGGCATCGAGGGAGCGGAGGCTGTTCAGCTCCGACTGAAGGAAACGGCACGAGTGACAATCCGGGGAGATGACCTGCAGCAGGCGTGGCAGGTTTTGCGCCTGGAGCGTGGTGGCGTAGCAGAGTAACGAGAGAATCAGCACAATCCTCAGCATGAGGAGTTCCCTTTCCCGGGGCATAACCTCTTGGTGCGTCCGGGTTGCGCAACCGTGTTGTATGTTGCTGCCCTAGCCACGGGTTCAGACGATAGTTCCGAACCCTGGCGGCACTTAAAAGTCGAGCTTGAAGAAATCCCGCGCCTCAAGACGTTCCTCGTCAAGAGCAAACTTGGTCGGAGCCGAGCCGGGAGCGAAGACCTCAATGAGCGCCCCTTCGGTATCCTCGGTGACCAGCAGTCCGGTCTTCGGATCGATGGGGCGGAACTCGATGGTGTCGGGCACAGGGAAGTCTGCTCGCGGGACATCTTCGAGGGCCTTGAGCATGAACGCTACCCACGCCGGAGCCGCGGCACGCGAGCCGGTTTCATGTTTGCCCAAGGGCTTTTCGATGTCGTAGCCGACCCACGATATGGTCACCATTTGTGGAACGTAGCCGGCAAACCACGCGTCCTTGAGGTCGTTGGTGGTTCCGGTCTTGCCTGCTGCCGGGCGCTGCAGCGCCTTGGCACGCCACCCCGTACCGCGCCGGACGACGCTTTCCATGAGGTTGGTGGTCAGGTAGGCCGTCTCCGGGGATATCACGCGCTCGGGGGTCTGGCGGATCAGGCGCTGACCCTCCGCGGGCCCTTCAGGGAAATCGGCCGGGTCGAGCGATTCGAGAATGCGGCCGTCACGATCAACGATCTTGGTGATGTAGGTCGGGGTGACGCGGACGCCGCCATTGGCAAACACCGCGTAAACAGTCGCCAGCTCGAGCGGCGTCACGGCAGTTGAGCCGAGCGCCAGGGTCAGGTCGCGTTCGATATTTGAGGTAATGCCGAGCTTCTGGCAGTAATTCGCCGCATACGATACGCCGATATCCTCAAGGATCTTGATGGTGATGATGTTGCGGGATTTGGCGAGGCCTTCGCGGAAGGTGGTCGGCCCGTACCATTCCTTTTCGTAGTTCTTTGGTTTCCACTCCAGCTGGTCACCGTCTTCCTTGCGTTCACGGTAAATCAGCGGAGTGTCGAGAATAATCGACGCCGGGGTATAGCCCTTGTCGAGGGCTGCCGCGTAGATCAGCGGCTTGATCGCCGAACCGGGCAGACGACGGGCCTGAATGGCCCGGTTGAACTGGCTCTTGAGGAAGTCGTAGCCGCCGACCATGGTCTTGACCTGGCCGGTGTGCGGCTCGAGCGCAACCAGGGCTCCCTGCGCGAGGGGTTCCTGGTCGAGGGTGAGCTTGAGCGGACCTTCTGCGGGGACCTCCTCGACGGCAACCTGCAACAGCGACAGCAGCGGCAGGCGGGCGGCACGGCGGCCTTCGGCAGGTTCGAAATCGGAGTCGGCGGCGACGACGCGTAGCGGGGCGGCCCAGTGCTTGGGCGTGATGACGATCTCGCCGACCTGCTCGCCGAGGCGCACGCTCAGGATGAGGTTCTTCTTGTCGTAGCGGTGCTCGAATAACAGCCCCTGATACGATTGACCCACTTCGAGGGGCTTTTCGAGAAAGGCTGTGGTCTGTTCCTCGACAAAAGCAGCTATTTCTTCGTCGACGAGCCTCCGCTGTGGCGGCTGCAGCCCCTGGCGTTTGTCGTAGTTGCGCAGGTTTTCGCGTACCGCGTTTTGCGCCGCAGCCTGCATCGCGGCGTTCATGGTGGTGTGGACCTCGAGCCCCTGTGTGTAGAGACGATCCTTGCCATAGGTGTCTTCGAGGTAACGTCGAACCTGCTCGGTGAAATAGCCCGCACCATCGATGTAGTTACGCTGGCGTGGCTGAACCTCGAGGACTTGAGCAAAAGCCTCGTCCGCCTCTGCCTGGGTGATGTAACCCTCTTCGACCATGCGACCGAGCACGTACTTCTGGCGTTTTTTGGCCCGCTCATAGTGGCGGTAGGGGGAATAGCGGCTCGGTGCCTGGGGGAGACCGGCAATCATGGCCGATTCGGCGAGGGAGAGTTCCTCGACGTTTTTATCAAAATAGTTTTCAGCCGCGGCCTGCACGCCATAGGCACCATGACCGAGGAAAATCTGGTTCAGGTAAAGGTAGAGGATGTCTTCCTTGGAGAGATGACGCTACATGCGCCAGGCGAGGATCGCTTCGCGGAACTTGCGGGAGAAGGAGCGCTCCGAAGAGAGGAAGAAGCTTTTTGCCACCTGCTGGGTGATGGTGCTGCCACCCTGGCGGATTCCACCGGCCTTGATGTTGGCAATCGCGGCACGCACGATCGACACCACGTCGATGCCCTGATGTTCGAAGAAATTAGAATCTTCCGCAGAGACGAAGGACTGGACCAGTTGCCGTGGCATGCGCTCAACCGGAACCACGATCCGGCGTTCCTTGAAGTATTCGGCGATCAGGGTACCGTCGTCTCCGTAGACCTTGGTGATGACGGGGGGACGGTAGTCATCGAGGGTTTCGACCTTGGGGAGGGTGCTGGAGACTACCAGATAGGCCGTCAGCAGGCACACAAAGGCCGTTAGACCTCCGCCGACACAGAGTAGCAGGGCCGCTCGAACAAACTTTTGTAAATCCATGAGAGGTATCCTCAGGTAAAAAAATCAAAGAGTATGTATAGCATGTGGTGAAAAGTGGGGGCAACTTTTTTGCCCGGGGGGCGGAGGGAAGGGGCCGTCAGCTGGCGAGGCAGACCCGATTGCGGCCTGCGTGTTTGGCTTTGTACAGGGCATCGTCAGCGGCGGTAATGATGGTCATAGGAGCCTTGCCGTCCTCCGGGAAGGTAGCGACACCGACACTGATGGTGACTTTTCCTCCCGGTTGGCACTCGCACCCCGGGAAGGGGTGTGATTCAATCAGTTGACGGATATCTTCAGCGAGTTCTGCGGCCACCCGCTTGTCGGTTTCGGGCAGAATGACGACAAACTCCTCGCCGCCGTAGCGCGCCAGGACATCCGAGCGGCGCAAACGTTCACTGACCATCTCGGACAGATCGCGCAGCAGGATATCCCCCTTGGGGTGTCCATGACTGTCGTTATAGACCTTGAAGTTGTCCAGGTCCATGAACAGCAGTGAAAAGGTGCGATTGTGGCGCAGAGCACGATGGGTTTCAGTGATCATCGCGTCCTGAAAGTAGCGATGGTTATAGAGACCGGTCAGACCGTCACGGATGGCGAGTTCGTGCAGCAGCGCATTGGCCTCCTCGAGGGCTGAGTTTTTCTCGCGCAATTCTTCGACTAGGCGCAGGTTCTCGCGTTCGAGACGTACCTTGGCGAGGGCGCGTGATGCAAAGGAAGCGATTAAATCGAGGCTTTCAAACGGCTTGAGAAGGTAGTCGTAGGCACCGGTGCGCAGTGCCGTGATCGCCGTTTCCAGGGAGGCGTGGCTGGTGATGATGATGACCTCGGTTGCGGGGCAGCGCGCCTTGAATTTCTGCAAAAGCTCGATGCCGCTCATGCCGGGCATGACAATGTCGCAGAACACCAGTTCGAAGTGTTGCTGGTCGAATAGGGCGAGAGCCTCTTCAGCATTTGCCGCGCAGCTGACTTGGTACCCCTCTTCACGGAGCACCTCGCTGAGATCCCTTCGCAGCGAACTTTCATCGTCCACCACGAGGATGTGGTTTAGGTCGTTTTTCATTTCTATCTCCCCGGTTAGCGCATTTTGACCTGTTCAAAAGGGCACGTCAATGCGGTTTTTCCTGAGTTATTCCGTTTCCGGAGGGTTGTGGAGCAACGCAGGCAGGAAGAAGTAAAATATGCTGCCGACACCCAGGGGCACTTTCGACTTTGATATAGACGAGATCGGAAATGCTGGCAGATACGGTCAGTCCCGGGTCTACCTCGTCGGCCAGCAGCACCGTGTGGCCGGGGACAGGACGATCACGGCCTGTGCGGCTTTACTCCATAGGAGAAGGCAGATCACTGCGCAGGCGGCGGTTTTTCAGGTGGTCCTCGTTGTGCATTTCATAAACATTTTCTGGCGGATAAATAGGTGAAAATATACAAAAGTTACGCCGTTAAATGGGGTGA
>PKUI01000084.1 GCA_002869605.1 Desulfuromonas sp.
TCTGCGCGCCCATTACGTTAAAGGGACAACCCATCGACGTCAGCGCACCATTGTTATCAACGTGCGCCGTGAAGAAGACGAAACCCTGAAGCAACTGATCGACTGCATTCTGAAGGTTTACCCTCCGGATGCACTTGCCGAGATCGGCTACGACCACGATGTGGGACTGGAATCGCTACGTATCACCTGACGCAACAAAGCCTCCCTGCAGAACCCGCAGGGAGGCTTTGTTTTCTTCCTTCTCCATATTTTTCACCGCCACAACCCGCCAGGATGTGACCAGCAGGCTAGCCCCCCCAGACCGGATCATTGGAAAACTGACTCCGCAAACGTTCCTCGGGGTTCTGTTCCAGGAATTCCTCGCGCGAAAAATTGAAACGATATCCTGAACAGTAGTCGTTCAGCACCGCGTAGGCGGCATTAATCGCGGTCATCCGCTCGTCCTTCTGGTCACCGTGATGATCGGGATGATGAGCGCGCACCAGCTCACGATGGCGCTGTTTGATCTGTTTCAAGGTCACGCGCTCATCCAGTCCAAAGACCTCCAGCGCCTCCCGCAGTTCGGCATAAGTCATTCATCGCCCTCCAGCAAATCATATTTCGGAGTGTGCCACACTCGAAGAAGAAGAGAAAGCCCCCCCGCAATCGTATACCAGATTTGATAATAAATCACTTGACTCTCATTTTGCAGATGCTTAAATTTCACATAATGCCCATGTAAATCTAAAAGGAATATGGTGACACCGATGGAAGATCTCTGGAAAGTCAAAGCTCTCGACTGGGGGCTCCCCGACATGGCCGATGCAGCCGAATATCAACGTCTGGTCAATCGCTACCACAAGGAAGAACAGCAAGAAAACATGCGCCACCTGATGTTCCCCGAAGGCGAAAAAAACGAGAGCCCGGCAAAGAAATAAAGTCCCTGCCTGCTACCCTCTTGCCGAGTCCGAACGGTTGTGCTATTACCAAACCTTCCGGTACAAGCACACCCAGTTTCAGACCACAGACAAGGCGAGGCAGCATGGACATCAAGATTCTCCCACTCAACGAAAAAAAGGCTCCGATCTCCGACGAATCGCAACTGCAGTTCGGAAGAAATTTCACCGATCGCATGTTCGTCATGGAGTACACCTCCGGCAAGGGCTGGCACGACGCCCGCATCCAGCCTTACGGACCGTTCAGCCTTGATCCGGCGGCCATGGTCCTGCACTACTCTCAGGAAATCTTCGAGGGTCTCAAGGCCTTCCGCCGCCCTAACGGCAGCATCGCCCTGTTCCGCCCCGCCGACAATGTAGAGCGCTTTAACCGCAGCGCAGCACGCATGTGTATGCCAGAGGTCGACGAAGCATTTTTTCTCGACGCACTGCGCGAGCTGATCCGCCTCGAGGCCGACTGGGTCCCCCAAAGCGAGGGAACCAGCCTCTATATCCGCCCGACCATGATCGCCACCGAGCCGATGCTCGGCGTGCGCCCGGCCGATCAGTACCTCTGCTACATCATACTCTCGCCGGTCGGCGCCTACTACAAGGGAGGCATCGCTCCGGTCAAGATCTGGATCTCCGACTTCTATGTGCGCGCCGCCGAAGGTGGCACCGGCGAAGCCAAGACCGGCGGCAACTACGCCGCCAGCCTGCTCGCCTCACGCGAAGCCTCTGCCAAAGGTTACGACCAGGTACTGTGGCTCGACGCCAAGGAGAAGCGCTACATCGAAGAGGTCGGCAGCATGAACATGATGTTCGTCTGCGACGGCAAAATCGTCACTTCGCCGCTTAAGGGGACAGTACTCGACGGCATCACCCGCCGCTCGGTGCTGGCCCTGGCCGAACAGATGGGCCTGGAGGTCGAGCAGCGCGCCCTGACCGTCGACGAAGTGCTCGACGGTGTGGAGAGCGGCAAGATCACCGAGGCCTTCGGCACCGGCACCGCGGTGGTTATCTCTCCGGTGGCGCAGTTCACCTACAAGGAGCGCACCGTGGTGCTCAACGGTGGCCAGACCGGCGAGATCACCCAGAAGCTCTACGACACCCTGACCGGCATCCAGTACGGACGCCACGACGACCCGTACGGCTGGGTGGAAATCCTCTAGCCCCGCCCGAGTCGACAGATACAGCCCCCTACGCCCCGCTTTGCTCACTACAAGGCGGGGCGTTTTTGTCTCGCCAAAGGGTTCTGTTGCCCGCAACGCTACTGCACCGATTTAAAAACTTCTCACTCACGGCAACCCCTCCCCCCTGATCCCCTCGCCCTGCACTGCCGTTCAAACTGCACTGCCAGCCGCGCGCACGACCCATGGCCACAAACTCAGGATTTTCCTGAATTGACTTTATATTGCATATTTTGATAGCGTCTTAGTCACTCACGACAATGGCAAAGCCGGAGCAATCCGGTGACGCAAAGCTGCGGGTCCCCCTGGGATAGCCGAGCCGCCGAAGAGATGAAACCGTGCATTGGCACGGGCAACCCATCTTCGGCAGAAGGTGGGTTTTTTATTCGATGAACAGGCTGATTTATTTGAATCACAGGTTTCCGGATCGTTAACCTGGGTATACAGCCGTTAACCTGACAACCCGAGAGGCCGCTATGAATCTCAGAGTCATCATTGTGGACCCCGACGAGGGCATGTTGAAACTCCTGACAATTCTTGTACGGCGCATGGGGCACGAGGTTGTCGCTTTAAAGGAACCCACGTCCTGTCCGGTATATTCAAATGAAAGCTCGAAGTGTGGCCAGAACCATCCGTGTGGTGACCTACTGATCCTCAACAATCAATTACATAAAAACACAGGATTGAAATTAATTGACCAACAGGCGCGAGGAGGATGTAAAGCCGCCCCGAGAAACAAGCTCGTACTTTCGGCATCGAGCAACTCGGAAGCGGAACTTCAGTATGCGAAAGAGATCGGCTGCCAGGTGATAAAAAAACCGTTCCACTTGGACGACATTAAAAAATGGATTGATGCCACAGAAAAACTGATTGCCCCCAACAGAAAGCTGGCTGAATTACTCTAGAAAAATTCCTGAAACTCGAAAAAAAAACAATAAAAACGTCCCGGTCACCTTGGTGGCCGGGACGTTTTTCAATATCTGCCCGGAACAGGCGTCCCCAGTGGCTGCTACTCTGGCCAAGGGGAACGGGATTATCCAGTCAAGCTTTCAGAACTCCCCCTTTTTCCGCTTGATGTCCTTCATCGCACGTTTGACCATTTTCCCGAAGTCCTTGTCCTTGCGCCTTTTCTCGACCAGGGTCTGGGCTAGTCGCTCCTGCTCGTCACGCAATTTCAGATAGTTCAGCAGGCGTCGCTCGTCGATCGCTCCCGCCTCGCGGGCCTCTTCGATGGCGCACCCTTTCTCTCCCTGGTGGCGGCAGTCGTTGAAACGGCACTGGCGGGCGAGCTCCTCAAAATCATCGAACAGGCTCGCCACCCCGGCCTCGCAATCGCTCAATTGCAGCTCGCGCATTCCGGGGCTATCGAGCAGCAAACCTCCCGCGGGAAGCAGGTGCAGACTACGACCGGTGGTGGTGTGTCGCCCCTTGTCGTCGGCCTCGCGGATCGCACCGGTCAACTGAACTTCGTCCTGGCAAAGAGAATTGACCAGGGTTGACTTGCCGACCCCCGAAGAGCCGACCAAAGCCGCGGTCTGTCCCTTGCCGAGCCATGGGCGCAACGCCTCAATCCCATCGGCGTCCTTGGCGTTAAGGGCGACCACCTCGAGCCCTGCGCGCAAGGTACGCGCCTGCGCGACATAGGACTCGACGTCCTCGCACAGATCGGTCTTGGTCAGCACCAGCAGCGGCTCGACCTCGGCATCGAGGGCCATGGCGAGGTACCGTTCGATGCGCGAGAGGTTGAAATCGTTGTTGCACGAGGTGACCACGAACAGGGTATCGACGTTGGCCGCCATCAGCTGCACGCGGGTTTCACGCCCGGAGGCCATGCGTTTGAACAGGCTCTTGCGCTCAAGCAGACGCAGCGGGTCACCGCTCTCCTTCTCGAGCAGCAGCCAGTCACCAACCGTCGGACGTTCCTCGACCTCGTGCCGCTGCCAGGCAAGCGGCATGGTCACCTGGCACGGCCCCTCGGTACCGACGACATCGAGCAGGTGCCGGCTGAGGGAGAAAACCCGCACCGGCCGCGTCGTCTCAAGTTCATCGAGTTCAAGCTGCTGCTGAAAGAAATGCTTCCAGCCAAGAACTTGCAAAGTGTCTGTTGTACTCATTTTCCCCTACTCTGAATGGATAATGGCGCAAGAAACCTTAAGCCTAGATGCAGCCAGAGTCAATTATGATATGCTCAGCAACACTCGAATACAGGAGACTTGCGATGAACAAACTGCTCATCCTCACCCTGGCGATCATCGCCGGTGGCCTGACGGCTATCCAGGGGGCCTTCAACGCCAACCTCGGCAAGCTCCTCAACCACCCCCTCCAGGCGACCCTGATCTCTTTTTTTGTCGGCACCTTCGGCACCCTGTGCGCCATCGTACTGTTACGCGCCGGGCTGCCGCCGCTGGCGCGCCTCACCACCATCCCCCCCTACCTGTTTCTCGGCGGTCTGTTCGGCGCCCTGTTTATCACGGCCTCGATCCTGTTCATCCCCAAGATAGGCGTCGCCAGCATGCTGGTCGCGGCGCTGCTCGGGCAGATGCTGGTCTCGCTGGTGCTCGACCACTATGGTCTCTTCGGGCTGCCGGTTCACCCAGCCTCGGCACTCCGTGTTGCCGGGGTCGGGCTGGTGATGCTCGGCCTCTATTTACTGAGTCGGCCCGGCATCAGTTAACTTGACCAGTTGCATAGGACACGGTACTCTTTTTTATCTTTATTTTTATCAAGGAGGCGGTATGAAGAACTCGGTCAGTATTGGACTCATCGGTGCAGGTAGGACTGGAACACCCCTACTGCAGGAACTGCTCAACTACCCCTATATCACCTTTGCCGGGGTGGCCGACCTCAACGACTCGGCCGAAGGGATGGTGCTGGCGCGCGAAAAAGGGATTGCCACCTTCACCGACCCGATGGCCCTGGTTGCCCTTGGCGATGAAATCGACATCCTGGTCGAGGTCAGTGGCGACGGGTCGTTGAAGAAAAAGATCAAGGATGCCTTCGGGGATAGCGGCAACCGACACACCTTGATCATGCACGACCTGATCGCACGACTCTTCATCAGTGTCTGCACACGTCAACCGGACATGATCCCCAGCTTACATCCCGACGACATCGGCGTCGGCTAGACACCCCTCACCATTCATAAGCAACGGCCGGGTTACCCCCGGCCTTTGTCTTTTCATACGTAGCACTTCGTGAACCTGGGCAGCCTGACAACCATTTTGCTGTTGACGCTCTTCTGCCTCCCTCCCGCTGCACAAGGCGCCCTGACCCACGACAACGCCACCCAACTAGCCATCGAAAACCAGGGAATGGCCTGGCTGGAAAAAACCTGCACCCAGGAGGGGACATCGATCACCCCGCTTGCCTCTGACGGCTGCAGCGGCGGCCTCTCGGCCGGCTGGGAGCTACTCGCCAACAGCTCCTCTCTTTTTCGGCAACGCTACGGCGAGCGCCCTCCCTGGGAAGCGTGCTGCACAGCCCACGACCACATCTACTGGGCTGGAGAGACCGATAACGGCTACCAGCAGCGCCAGCAGGCGGATCAGGCGCTGCGGCAGTGCGTCATCGAACAGGGGCAACAACAGGCCGAAACCCTCTCGCCGGATCTCGAGATATCACCACCCGAGGTTGAACAGCTGTTCCGACAGGCGGCCGAACTGATGTACGTCGCGGTGCGCCTCGGCGGCGGCCCCTGCAGCGGACTCCCCTGGCGCTGGGGCTACGGCTGGCCACAGTGCGGCATGCCTTCCTCGCCATGAACGCGCCCTCCACCGCGCTGAAACCACTGACCTCGCTGCTGATCGGTTCGGTCTGCATCAGCTTCGCACCGATCTTCATCCGTCTGGCCGACGTCTCTCCCGACAGCGCCGGTTTCTATCGCATGTTGTTTGCGGCCCTCTCCGTGGCGCTGGTGGTCGGGGTTCGCAAGGAAAGCCTACGCATGTCCCGCAGGACCCTTTACTTCCTGATCGGCTGCGGAATCTTTTTAAGCGTCGACTTCATGTGCTGGCACCGCAGCATTCACCTTATCGGGCCAGGTTTCTCGACAATCCTCGGCAACTTCCAGGTCTTTTTCACCGCCCTCTTCTCCTACCTGTTATTCAGGGAAAAGCCGACCCGCATGTTTCTGCTCGCGGTGGCAAGCTCACTGCTCGGCTTGCTGCTGATCACCGGCGTCGACCTGGATGCACTCGGTGCCGGCTACCGTCTCGGGGTACTCCTCGGCCTCGCCACCGCCGTTTGCTATTCCGGCTACCTGCTACTGATGAAACAGGCGATGGGGCGCCAGGAGATCAGTGGCGCCACCGCCGTCTTGATCTATGCCATGGTTTGCACGATCTTTCTCGGTCTGGTCACCCCGCTCACCGGCGGCTCTTTTGTCATCCCCGACACCCGTTCGCTCCTCGCCCTGCTCGGCGCCGGCGTGATCTGCACCACCATCGGCTGGTCGTTCATCTCCAGTGCCCTGAAACAGACCCCGGCCACCGTAGCCGGGCTGTTCCTGCTGCTGCAGCCGGCACTCGCTTTCGTCTGGGACGTACTGTTCTTCTCGCGCCCGACAACCGCCAGCGAAGCGACAGGCGTATTGCTGATCCTCGGGGCAATCTACCTCGGCTCGTACAGACGCTCTCAGGGCCAAGCAAAGAGTATGGTCGCTTAAAGGGATGAACAAGAATAGGCGCCCTGTTAATCAGGCACCGCAGACGAGAGGGGTATCGATCAGGTTGCCCCACTCACCCATCGAGGCATCGTAAAGCCGGTGCTCTGGATAACCGAGTAGCTCCAGGACCAGGTTGCCGAAGGCGGCACGGTTGCCCGACTGGCAGTAGGTGACCACGCACGTATCATCACGCAACCCCAACCGTTCCAGCTGCTGACGTAACTCGTTTCGCGGCTTGAGGTAGCGCGCCTCGCCTTCGTGTTCAGCGGGCTGCAACAGGCCGGTCCAGACCAGGTTCAGCGCACCCGGGATATGCCCTTGGCGCAGGTTTTCGGTGATCTCTTCGCCGGTATATTCGCTTTCGCGGCGCGTGTCCCAGAGCTGTACGGAAGGATCGTCGATGAAACGCAGCAACTCCGTTTGGGGCGTCATCAGCGCATCGCGCCGCTTGGCAACCACGTCGCTGCCAACAAGCGGTTCTTCCAATCGACAGGAACAGGCCCCTCCCTGCTCGACCCAGCCCTTCCAGCTGCCATCCAGCACGCTGAGGTTATCGAACCCGTAATAGCGCAACACGTACCAGAAACGGGCAGCGAACAGCCCGAAGAAGTCGTCGTAGACGACGTAGTGCTTAGAGCGCTGCAGCCCTAAAGCGTGACACAACGCGGCGAAGGCCTCCGTATCCATAACATGACGTGTGCGCTCGCCTTCGGGAAGGTGCTGTTTGAGGTAGGGGTGGCAGGGGGCGCGTACGGCTCCAGGGATGTGCCCCTTGAGGTAGGAATCGGGATACCAGGAATTTTCGATGACCCCGAGCTGTGGATTGGATAGATTGTCTTGCAGCCACGATGGGCTGACCAGCAATGGTGGTTGCATAGGCGCCCCGGTGCGAGGGTTTAGTGGCTGACATCGTGACAACCACTTGTTACACCATTGTAACAAGCCCCTTCACGGCAACACAATCACCAGTGTCGACAAAAAAAGGCCACCCCCTACAGGGCGGCCTCAGTGACTTAACCCCGTACCTTCTGACGCATCCCTAAATCGAGCAGGACCAGCGCCGCCATGCTTTCGACGATCGGCACCGCACGCGGTACCACGCAGGGGTCGTGACGCCCCTTGCCGACCAGCTCGACCGGATTGCCCTTGAAATCGACGGTCTGCTGGGCCCGCCCGATGGTCGCCACCGGCTTGAAGGCGGTGCGGAACACGATCGGCTCGCCACTGGAGATGCCACCGAGGACCCCGCCGGCGTTGTTGCTCGAGGTACCGAAACGCCCTTTCTTCATCTCGAAAGGGTCGTTGTGCTGGCTGCCGAGCATACAGGTGCCGGCGAACCCGGAGCCGACCTCGAACCCCTTGGTAGCCGGCAGCGACAGCATGGCATGCGCAAGCATCGCATCGAGCTTGTCGAACACCGGCTCGCCCCACCCTGACGGGAGGTTGCGGCAGACACAGCTAACGACCCCGCCGATCGAGTCAGAGGCATCGCGCACCTCGCGAACCCTTTCGGTCATCGCCGCAGCAGCGGCCTCATCGGGACAACGCACCAGGTTGCCGTCAACCTGTTCACGACTGATCTTTTCAACGTCGAACTCCGGCGCAATCACCTCGCCGACACTGCTGACCCAGGCGACGATCTCCACCCCCCAGGTTTCGCGCAATATTTTTTCGGCAATTGCCCCCGCCGCAACCCGGCCGATGGTCTCACGCGCGCTGGAACGTCCCCCGCCGCTGCTGGCGCGGGTGCCGTACTTCTCCTGGTAGGTGAAGTCGGCGTGCGAAGGGCGCGGCACCGGGCTCATCTCGCCATAGTCACCGGGGCGCTGATCCTTGTTGCGCACCAGCAGACCGATTGGCGTACCGAGGGTAACTCCGTTCTCGGTCCCGGAGAGGATCGTCACCTGGTCCGCCTCCTGGCGCGGCGTAGTCAGATCGCTCTGCCCCGGGCGCCGCCGGTCGAGCTGAACCTGGATATCGGCCTCGCTGAGTGACAGCCCCGAGGGACAGCCGTCGACGATCGCGCCAACACCGACGCCGTGGGATTCACCGAAGGTGGAAACTTTAAACAGAGTGCCAAAGCTACTCGACATGGGAAATCTCCTGGGAAAAGATGCTGAAGTATAACCGATTTCAACATGTTCTTCAGCAAAAGAAAGATTTATCGGGGGATTCCGGGTTCACAATCCAAGCCCACCCTCAATCCAAATCGCCGGGAGCCCCCGGCAGCGCCTTACTTTTCTTGCTTGCCCAAGAAAAGTAAGCAAAAGAAGGCACCCCGAACTCCGTCACCCGACGATCGGGTGCCCTCGCTGTCCGGAA
>PKUI01000164.1 GCA_002869605.1 Desulfuromonas sp.
CACCAGGCTGCCGCCACAGGACGAACCACTGCCGGCTGTGCAGCCGAAGCAGTGTTCTGCCGTGCGGATGCGGCGCACCAGCAGTTGCTCTGGATCGGCCGAGAAGACCGTAAGCGGTTCCTTCGTGTTGAGCGGAAGTTGGAGTGCCAGGTTGAAATCGCAGTCGAACAGACGGCCATCCCAGTCGATGCTGATCTGATGGCGGCACATCAGGCCGTCGAGGGTTTCCGGATTGAAGGCTTCCTCCAGAAGTTGACAGTAGCCTCGAGCCTTGTTCTCGTGGCGGAGGTCTTCGAGAAACCGGCCGATCGGCATGTTCGCGAGGGTCAGCAGTCGGGTGAAGGAGAGGCCATACCGTTCCTGAAGCTCCCTGCGGTAAGCGTCCTCCAGGTCTTCCTGGCTGGGCGGCAGGAAGGGGCCGCCCGGGTTGTAGACCAGGCTCAGTGAGAGTCCCTGCGGTTGTCCATAGCCGAGCCGGTTCAGCTGTCTGATCGCTTCGATGCTTTGCTGGTAGGTGCCGCTTCCGCGCTGCGCGTCAACATTTTCCGCAAGGTAGCAGGGGAGTGAGGCGACCAGTGCCACCTGGTGCTGGTGGAAGAAGTCAAACAGATCCTGCTGTCCCGCTTCGAAGCCGACGGTCAGGTTGGTGCGTACCTGTACCGGAAAACCTTCCCGGCGTAGCTGCGCCACGAAGGTGCGAAAATGAGGGTTCATCTCCGGCGCCCCCCCGGTGATATCGATGGTGCAGGGGGGGCAGCGACGGGCCAGGTGCAGAACGGCCTCCATGGTCTCCGGAGTCATGATTTCCAGGCGACCTGGGGCGGCGGTGACATGGCAGTGGCGACAGCTGAGGTTGCAGAGGCGACCGACGTTGACCTGAAGGGCTGTTAGACTCTGGCTGTGCAACAGGGGAGAGCCGCTGTCGAGGATGGCTTGGTCGAAGCGGCGAGTGAACAGTGCTTCGGTCTCTGGTAACTCTTGGTGTTTGTTTTTCATGGAGGGAGTATGCCATAGCTCCCGGGTTGGATGAAACCTGTTAGTCCGGCCAAATGTCTGCCCGGTCAAATCACTTAATCTATTGTCATGCGCCCGAAAGATGCCAATGACTTTTTGTCAAAAAGTCATGCGCATCCCTATGGATAGGTTGATGTTGGGGGCCAGGAAAGGCTGATTTTGTCGGATTTGAAGGGCGTTTGAGAAAAATAGGGAGAGAGGCTCTATTTTGGAATATAGTTTGCTGTACGCTAGAAAAATATAATTTTACCAATGTTTGTACCTTTCAGAAAGGTGAGGGGTTTTCCCTGTACCCATGAGTGAAGTTAATTGCCCTAAGTCGAACCAGAGTTTACGGCAGCCGTTGATTCTGGTGGTCGATGACGAGGCGTTTATGCGTACCCTGATCCGGGATGCTCTTACCGAGTGTGGTTTGGGCGTGGTGACGGTTTCGAGCGGTGTGGAAATGTTGGAGACGTTGCGCGATTCGATTCCGGATGCCGTGGTTCTCGACGTGGTGATGCCGGAGTTGGATGGTTACCAGGCCTGCGAACGCCTGCGGGAGCTGCCGGGGTGCGAGCATCTGCCGGTGCTGATGGTCACGGGAAGGGATGATCTTGAGTCGATCGAGACGGCTTTTGCCGCAGGAGCGACCGATTTTATGTCCAAGCCACTGAACGGGCCGATCATGGCCTACCGCCTGCGCTATCTGTTGCGCTCGGCAAAGATGGCGCGCAGCCTGCACACCAGCAAACAGCACCTTGCCCGGGCACAGAAGATCGCGCGGCTCGGTTACTGGCATTTTGATCCCCTGCAGCGTCGGTTCCAGGTTTCCGAAATGGCGGCGAAACTGCTCGAGTTGGGCCAGGAGGGGGCGTATGGTCCGGCCGATGCCTTGGCTCATATCGCCGAGGATGAGAGGGATACGCTGAGCCAGGCGCTTGAAACGCTACAGTATGGCGAAGTGGTGGAACCCAGCTTCTTCCGGGTGATCAAGGACTCGAAGGGGAGGGTGCTGCGTGCGACCTGGGAGCAGCGAGGGAGGTCGTCGGAGCCGATAAGCGGGGTGTTGCAGGATGTGACCGAGATTACCCGAGCCCGCTAGCGGATCGAGTACCTGGCGTACTATGACGAACTAACCGGCCTGGCCAATCGCAACCTGTTTCTCGAGCGGGTCCGGGAAGTGGTGGCTTCTGCCGTCCGGCATCAACGAATTGGTGTTCTGCTCTATCTGGGGGTTCATCACTTTAAGCGGATCAACGATACCCTGGGGCTCGAGTTAGGCGATTGCCTGTTACAGGAGATTGCCCTGCGGTTGCGGCGTTTCGTGCGGGAGTGTGATGTTTTGGGGCGTAATCCTTTCGATGAAGGGCGCGTTTCGCGGCTAGGGGGGGACGAATTCTGCATCCTGCTTTCGGAGATTGCCCGGGTTGATGACGCTGCGCAGGTGGTACAGCGCCTCGACCAGGTCATGAACGAGCCTTTTTTGCTTGGTGAGCAGCAACTGCATGTGACCCTGCGTACCGGCATCAGTGTTTTTCCAGCCGATAGCGAAGAGCCCGAGACGTTGCTCAAACAGGCTTACACCGCCCTCAGTCATGCCAAGGATACCTCCGGAGCTTATCAGTTTTACGAGCACTCGATGACCGAAGAGGCCGTTTCGCGCATGCTGCTCGAGCAGGAGATTCGCATCGGCATTGAGCGCAAGGATTTTAAACTGTTCTACCAGCCGTTGGTCGATCTCGAGAGCGGTGCGGTGATTGGTGTCGAAGCGTTGGCGCGTTGGCAGCATCCGCAGCGGGGTCTGGTTTCTCCGGCCGAGTTTATCCCGGTCGCTGAAGAGTCCGGGTTGATCGTGCCGCTGGGGCGGGACCTGCTTCTCGAGGCCTGTCTCCAGGGTGCCGCCTGGCAGGCTCAGGGGTATCCGCCGTTGCGCATTTCGGTCAACATCTCTCCTCGGCAGTTTGTCGACGATGATGTCTGTGCGTTGCTGGGAGGTGTGCTGGCAAGGAGCGGATTGCCGCCAGAGAATCTCGAGGTCGAAATCACCGAGAGCTTGTTACTTGATGACGCCAGTCAGGCCGATGCGACCCTGATGCGCATTAAGGAGATGGGTATCGGGGTGGCGATCGATGATTTCGGTACCGGCTACTCGTCGCTGAGCTACCTGCATGCCTTCCCCATCGATACCCTCAAGATCGACCGTTCCTTTGTCAACAACGGAACCGCGGGAGGGCAGGCTGAAGCGATCCTTAAGGCGATTGTCGCCATGGGGCAGAGCCTCGAAATGAATATCCTTGCCGAGGGGATCGAGACCGATGAACAACGTCGACTGCTGGGCGGACTCGGCTGTCACCAGGCCCAGGGCTACCTGTTCGGTCGCCCCTTGCCGTTGGAGGAGATTGAGGAGCTGTTTGCCTGTCAGTTTCAACAAGGTCGTGGCGCATCAGGGTGAGGCGGCGCAGCGGTTGACTTGTCACTCTTCCTGCAGCTACTATAACAGCATGAGCGGCCTGGCTAATTGCCAGGCCGAATTGTTAAGATTCTCGCCGAGGAACATCGAACTATGGCCGTACTGGAGATCCTTCACTATCCCGATGAACGTCTCTCACGCAAGTGTGAACCTGTCCCCGAGATTACCCCTGAACTGATCAAGCTGGCGGATGACATGGTTGAGACCATGTACGATGCTCCCGGTGTCGGTCTGGCGGCGCCCCAGGTGGGGGTGCTGCAGCGCCTGGTGGTGATCGACTGTGCTCCGTCTGATGAAGCGGCGGACCTGATCACGGCGTTCAACCCAGAAATTGTCGAGCGTGACGGGGAATGCTTCGAAGAAGAAGGGTGCCTGTCGGTCCCGGGGTACGCCGCCAAGGTTCATCGCGCGGCTCGAGTTAAGGTCCGTTACCAGGATCGCGACGGGGCGATGGTCGAGCGGGAGGCCGATGGGCTGCTGGCGGTCGCCTTTCAGCACGAAATTGATCACCTCGATGGCATCTTGTATGTCGATCGCCTCTCGTCCCTGAAGCGGGGCATGTTTCGCAAGAAGTACCAGAAAATGCTTGCCCAGTCGGAGCCGTCATGATCGATTCAGCCAAGTTGCGTACCGTGTTTATGGGGACCCCCGATTTTGCCTGCGGAACCCTGCAGGGACTGATCGATGCGGGGGTCAATCTGGTGGGGGTTTTTACCCAGCCTGACCGTCCCAAGGGGCGGGGCAAAAAACTTGCCCCCCCTCCGGTCAAGGTGTTGGCGCAAGAGCATGGGGTGCCGGTTTTTCAGCCCCAGCGCCTGAGACGCCCCGAGGCGGTCGAGGCGTTGCGGCAGCTCGAACCGGAGCTGGTGGTGGTCGTGGCCTACGGGCAGATCCTGCCGAAAGAGGTACTGGAGATTCCAAAGCACGGTTGCATCAACGTCCACGCCTCGCTGCTTCCCCGCTACCGTGGCGCCGCGCCGATCAACCAGGCGATCATCGATGGTGAAACCGAGACCGGCATCACCACCATGCTTATGGACGAGGGGCTCGACACCGGAGATATGCTGGTCAAGCGTGCCCTGGAGATTCCCCCCGATGAAACCGCCGGTGAACTGCACGATCGCCTGGCCGAGCTCGGCCGCGAGACCATGGTCGAAACCCTGCGCCAGCTCTGTGCCGGGGAGCTGAAGCCGCAAGTGCAGGACGATGCTCTCAGTACCTACGCTCCGATGCTCAAGAAGGAAGATGGCCGCGTCGACTGGACGCGCAGTGCCGGGGACCTTCACAATCAGGTGCGCGGACTCTCTCCCTGGCCCGGCGCCTTTACCTCGCTGGGGGAAGAGGTTCTTAAATTTGCGGCAACCCGTGTAGTCGATGGCAACGGAGTGCCGGGATCGGTGCTGGCCGCCGATGCCTCCGGCGTGGTGGTCGCCTGCGGCGAGCAGGCGTTGCTTCTGGGGGCCCTGCAGCTGCCCGGAAAGCGGATGCTGCCAGCCGCAGAGTTCGTGCGTGGGGCCAAGTTGGAGGTTGGAGAGCGGCTGGGGAAAGGGAGCGATGTCTCCTGAGACGTCCTCCCCGCCGGATCTTTACCAGCCGCGCAAGCGGATCTTCATCGCCGTTCTGAGTGTTGCCTGCCTGCTGTTGTTGGGCATTACCTTCCTGCTCTGGTACGTGCCGAATGTCGGCCTTCGCCAGATCCATCCCTTATTACCGCCAGTTTTCAGCGTGCTGCTTGGGCTTTTTGCCCTGGTGATCCTTGCCGGGATGGGGGTGCTGGTGCTGACCCTGCTGACCGGGCGCGATCTTTTCCTTACCCAGCGCCTGCGTGGCCTGGTGATTCGTTACCTGTTTCCTGCGATCGTTAACTTCGGGCGTCTGCTCGGAGTCGATCGTGACCTGCTGCAGCAGTCGTTTATTGCCCTGAATAACCAGCTGGTGCGTGCTCGGAAGCTTCAGATTACCCCGGACCGCGCCCTGATCCTGCTGCCGCACTGTATCCAGCTGTTTGACTGTGCCATAAAGATTACCGGCGATGTGAGCAAGTGTTCCCGATGTGGCATGTGCGACATTTCAGGGCTTACGCAACTCGCCGAACGCTTTGGGATCGAGGTGGCGGTGGCGACCGGTGGCACCCTGGCGCGCAGGCTGATCGTTGAGAAGCGTCCGCGGTTTATCCTCGCGGTGGCGTGTGAGCGCGACCTGACCTCGGGGATCCGCGATGCCTACCCGTTGCCGGTGATCGGCGTCCTCAACCACCGCCCCAATGGTCCATGTTTTAACACCGGGGTTGTTTTTGCCGAAATGGAGGGCGTTCTCAGGGAGCACATCGTCGCTTCCTGACTGTGCTTTTGCCCCTTGTTTTCCACCAAAACGTACCTATATTGTGCGGAGAAAAGGGCCGGAGCCTTGTGCGCCGCGCCGTGAATAAGCTCAAATTCTGGAGGATGCTCGATGCAGATGTTCCGTACCGTATTTTTTCTCACCGCCCTGACGTTACTGCTGGTGTTTATCGGTGGTGCCGTTGGCGGCCAGCAGGGGGCATTTCTGGCCCTGATCATGGCCGGGGTGATGAATTTCGGTTCTTACTGGTTTTCAGACAAGGTTGTGATTGCCATGTACCGTGGCCGCCAGATTCACGAAGGGCAGCTTTACGAGGTGGTCAGCGAGATCTGCCAACGCAACCAGATGCCGTTGCCGAAGGTCTATATTCTGCCGCAGGCGGCACCCAACGCCTTTGCCACCGGGCGCAACCCGCAGCACGCGGTGGTCGCAGCGACCGAGGGGATTCTGCAGATCCTCAGCCGTGAGGAGTTGCTCGGCGTGATGGCCCACGAGATGGCCCATGTCAACAACCGCGATATCCTGATCTCATCGATTGCAGCCACTATTGCCGGAGCGATCTCCTGGGTTTCGCATATGGCGCTCTGGTTCGGTGGCGGGGACGATGAGGACAGCAACCCGCTGGCGCTGATAGCCATGGTGATTTTTGCTCCAATGGCGGCAATGCTGGTACAGATGGCGGTCTCCCGCTCGCGAGAGTTTGCTGCCGACCAGACCGGGGCCCGTTTTGCCGGTAACCCGCTGGCGCTCGCCAGCGCGCTGCGCAAGCTCGAGGCGGCAGCGCGGCAAATCCCGATGGCTCACGCGAACGAGGCGACGGCGCACATGTTTATCGTCAATCCACTGAAGGGGGGGGGGCTGCAGAGTCTGTTCTCGACCCATCCTCCGGTCGAGGAGCGGATACGTAGGCTCGAGGAGATGGCTCAGCGCGGCTAGAGGGCGCACTGAAGTACTAAATACATTGGGGAGTCGGCCGTCTGGTCCGGCTCCCTTGCTTTTGGGGTACATTCGGGGGGGCGCAGCTGAATAAGCAGTAGGTTTCATACTCAAGACCGCCGGGGGCGCCCGGCAACGCCTTACTTTTCTTGCTTGCCCAAGAAAAGTAAGCAAAAGAAGGCACCCCGAACTCCGTCACCCGACGATCGGGTGCCCTCGC
>PKUI01000064.1 GCA_002869605.1 Desulfuromonas sp.
ATCGTAACGCATCTACGCTACAGAGGCGAACTGCTTCCTTAGTCTGTAGATGAAGGTCTATTGCGGCGTAGCGAGAGTAGAAACACCACCAGCGTGAACAGCAGGCAACTCGCCGGGAACAAGTCTCCAATCGTTCGATACAGTGAGGGGCCGGCCCCCAAACCAACCGGTCCAGTCACCTGGGTCGTTTCGAAGATGTCGGTTGTTGCCGTCAGACGCCCTGACGGAGAGATCAAGGCCGAGACCCCGGTATTGGCGACGCGAGCCAACCAGACCCGGTTTTCGATGGCACGCATGCGGGCCATGGCCAAATGCTGGTAAGGCGCCGAAGAACGGCCGTACCACGCATCGTTGGTGATGTTGACAAGTAAATCTGCCCCGCCCTCTACGAGGCTGCGCGACAGTTCGGGGAAAACACCCTCATAACAGACCAGGACGCCGAAGCGAGCATCGTCATACGCCAAAGGCGTCAAACTCCCCGGTGAAAAATCGCCGACACCGACCACAAGCTTGTTGATGAATGGAAATACCCGTTTGAGCGGCACGTATTCGCCAAAAGGAACCAGATGCACCTTGTCACTCCGCCCGAGCACCTCTCCCTGCGGAGAAAGCAAAAACGCGCTATTGAGCAGGGCAAAACCGGACCCCTCGGCTCGATACGCCGGGCTCCCGAACAACATCGCTACAGTACGGTCACGCGAAAAACTGCGAACCTGCTGCGCCAGTTCCTTACCGTCCTGAAAGTAGAAAGGGGTTGCACTCTCGGGCCACAATAGCAGTTCTGCACCTTCTGCAGCCCCCTGACGGGAGAGCTCGAGGTAGCGTTCGACGGTCTTCTTCTGCCAGGAGGGGTTCCACTTGACCGATTGGTCGATATTCCCCTGGGCCAAAGAAACCGTGATCTTCTTCTCCCGCTCATCGAGAGGACGCTTCAGGCACCAGATCCCGTAACCGAGATTGGCACTGAACAGCAACACGAACAGGCTGAGTGCGAAACGGGGCAGGACTTGATGACAACGCCATGCGCGCCAGGTCTCCGCGACCAGAACATTGCTGAACGCCAGCAAGGCGGTCAAGCCATACACCCCCCACAGATCGAGTGACTGCACTGCCCAGAGCTGCCCTGCCTGTGAGTAGCCGAGAGCCCCCCAGGGGAACCCGGTAAGAAAAAACTCCCGCAGATAATCGAGACCGGTCCAGACCAGGGGAAAGGAGATCAGCAACGGCAACGAGAGCCGCTCCCTGAGCCGAAAGCACAACCAGGTTGACGCACCAAAAAAGAGCGCAAGGTAAGCCGCAAGCAGGAGCCAGGCAACCACCGAGAGTAGCGGATGGAGCCGTCCGAAGGTGGTCATGACAATGTTCAGCCAGTAAAGCAGCAGCGCATAGAATGAGACCCCGGCGACGAACCCATTGCGGAATGGGCGTTCCCTGCAGGTCAGCAACAACGGGACCAGGGCAAACCAGGCGAGAAAGAACAGGGAGGGACGCGGGAAGGCAAGCGCCAGCAAAATACCGGAAAGCGCCGCCAGTAGCAGGGATTTTTCACTCCTCACCCAGGATCGAATCATGACGTCACAGAATCTGGGTTTTCAGGCATATCGGTGGCTCGCCAAATCTGCACCTTGTCAATCCGGCGCTGGTCACCATTTAACACCTTCATGCGGAGACCATCACAGGTGAATTCTTCACCGACACCAGGAATATGCCCGGCAAGATGGGAAAGATACCCCGCGACCGTGTCATATTTTTCACGTGGAATATCGATTTCGAAGTGTTCCTCAAGCTCTTCGAGATTCAGGCGACCATCCACTTTCAAGGAGCCATCCTCTTGGATCTCGAGCCACTCCTCCTCCCGATCGTACTCATCCTGAATGTCACCGACGATCTCCTCAAGCAGATCCTCGATGGTGATCAAGCCCGACGTTCCCCCGTACTCATCGATCACTATCGCCAGATGAACGCGGCTGTGACGAAATTCGTTCAACAGCTCCTCGATCAACTTGGTTTCGGGAATAAAGTAGGCCTTACGCAACAAGCTGCGCAGCTCAATCTGTTCCGGTGGGCGTCCCCAGTAGCGCAGGAGATCTTTGGCATAAACCACCCCGATGACACTATCGACGGTATCGGCATAGACCGGAATACGGCTATGACCGCTACTGATCACGGTATCGAGGACCTCCTTGAGAGGGGCATCGATGGAACAGGCGACCATATCGGTTCTCGGCACCATCACTTCCCGGACGATCGTTTCGCCGAACTCAAAGATCGAAGAGAGCATTTCGCCCTCCCCTTCATTGATAATCCCGGTCTCCTCCGATTCCTCAATGATCTCCTGCAGTTCACGTTCGCTGGTGATGCGCCTTTTCCCCGACAGCACCTGACGGAGAGAGGCCACGATCCCTTGACGTGACGGCTGAGAGGAATTGTTATGGTCATCGTCCAATGAAACAGCTCCTGAGCACGGATAAACAGAATCTAGCGAAAGATCAAAACTATCGCCATGGTAACCAGGGTACCAAGCAGGCTCCCGGCTACAACTTCCCAGACGGTATGGATTCTCATCAACAATCGACTATGTGCGACCATCACCGCCAGCACAATCGCCATCAGGCTGATGACCGGGTGAACACCGGCTAGGACAATAGACGTCGCAACCGAAAAAGAAACGGCTGAATGACCGCTCGGCATGCCACCATGCAATGGGGTCCCGCGGTTAAACAGCGCCTTGAGCAGCACGACCAGGATAACCACAACCAACACGGCAACAACGGCCGTCCCACCCGGAGGCTGTTCGCTCAGCCGGGTATGTTCCCCGACCAGACGTAAGGCATCACCGGAAAGAACCAGGTAGCCAAGAACCGCGGCACCGATGCTGGCCAGTAAAACCGCGCCAGCGGCCACATCCTTGGCCCGTCGTGCGGCTTCGGAATATTCAGGGGAGAGCATATCGACAACCACCTCGATGGCGGTATTGAACAGCTCGGCGAACAGCACAAAGATCGCGGCGAGCACCAGCAGCAAAAATTCAAGGTTGGAAAGCTGGAAGTAGAGCGCGGCGAACAAGACCCCCAGCGCGGCGACAAAATGAAGCCGCATATGGCGCTGGGTCCGGACACTCCAGAGAATGCCTTCAATCGCGCAATTAATCGTCTCGACCCAGCTCAAAGGCTTCATTCAGGCACCATTCGGACAGGTATCAGGCAGAAAATCCCGGCGAAGTTGCTCGAAAACTTCACGTTCACGCGCCTCCATACACCTGGCATCCTCCTCGCTTCCCCGCTCATGGTCGTAACCGAGCAGATGCAGAACCCCGTGTAGCAGCAGGAAATAGAGTTCACTCTCGAAACCCTCCCCTGCCTCCTCGGCATCGCGCCGGGCGGTCTCAACGGAAATCACCACGTCGCCGAGAAGTCCGGGCTGAATCTCCGTCCCCTCCCCCTCGCGCATCGCAAACGAGATGACGTTGGTCGGGTAATCGTGGTCGAGGTAATCCCGATTGATTTCGTGGATCTGGGCATCATCAACCAGCAGGATCGAGAGCTCGGACTCAGGACATCCCGAGACGTTTAATATCCTCTGCGCCACCTGTTCCAGCGTCTGTGTCTCGATCGACTGCTTCTCTTGGCGGTTCTCGATGAGTATCGTCATCATTCTTCTTCTGTTTGTTCCCCTGCTCCTTGTCACGTTCCTTGTAGGCAGGTTCGGGATAGTCAACGCGCTGGTGGAAGATTCCCGCCAGCACCCGATTAAAACTCTTGGCTATTTGGTGCAGATCCTTGAGGGTCAGTTCGCACTCGTCGAGTTGGCCATCGATGAAGATATTACCGATAATCTTCTGCACCATCCCCTGAATACGTGCCGAGGTCGGATCGGTCAGGGTCCGGCTGGCCGCCTCAACGGCATCTGCCAGCATAATCAGCGCCGCTTCGCGGGTCTGCGGCTTGGGCCCGGGGTAGCGGTAATCCCGTTCATCGACCTGCTGCATTTCAGGATCGGCATTGTTTTTTGCCCTATCATAAAAGAACTTGATCAACGTGGTCCCGTGGTGCTGGCGAATGATATCGAGGAGTTCCTGCCCCAGTTTATGCTCACGACCAATCTCGATGCCGTCTTTTACATGCGCCATTAAAATCAGGGCACTCATGGAAGGCGCCAGCTTGTCATGCCGGTTGCGCCCCTCACCGCGGTTATTCTCAATAAAATAGAGCGGCTTACGAATCTTGCCAATATCGTGATAGTAGGCGGCGACACGGGCTAGCAGAGGGTTGGCATTGATGGCTTCTGCGGCCGCCTCGACCAGGTTGCCGACAATGATCGAATGATGGTAGGTCCCTGGCGCCTGGATCATCAACTCACGCAGCACAGGAGCATTCATGTTGGCCAATTCCAGAAGCTTGATGTCGGTGGTGTATTTAAATACCACCTCGACCAGGGGAATCGTTCCGGTCACAATCACCGCAGCCAACATACCACCCATAAAGGCAAACACCAGCTTGAACAGTAGTTGCAGGCCAAACGGAAGGCCACTCATCAGGTGCAGCCCGAGCACCATGCCCATGTTCACCAGCCCCACATAGAGGGCGGCCTTGTACAACACCGTACGCTGTTTGCAGTGTTTGACGTGATGGGCGCCGACAAGGCTTCCGGCAAGGGCAAAGAAGGCCACGGACAGGCTGTTACCGAACAATACTCCCACCAGCATGGCGCTGATGATCGAAAAGATCAGCGCCACTTCTGAATTCAGTACGATGCGCACCAGCATGGCACCGACAGCAAACGGAATGATGAAATGGTAGGAGGTCGACTCGATGTAGGGAAACGCACCTTCAAGGGCATTCGCAATAAAAATGGCCAGCTTGATCAGGATGATCTGCCCGACAAAGGTCGTGCAGATAAAGATAAAATCACGGTTGTCAGGGCGGTACTTGCGGATATTGCGCAAACCGAACAGGTGTGCACTCCAGAACAGGAGAATCACACTCAAGGTCAGGGCAAACATCGTTCGCAGAGTGTTGGTCTGGCTACCGAGGTTGCGCATGGCATGCAGCTTGAGAATCTGTTCTTCGCTGACCCTCTCCCCTTCACGAACGATCATCTCCCCCTTCTTAACCTGAAAGAAAACCGGTGCGGCAGCTTCACGGGCCTGTTTCTTGCGCGTCTCCGTTTCATTCTGATTAAAGGTCAGGTTGGGTCTGACCCCGCGGGTCAATATTTTAGCGAGCTGTTTGAGATCTATCCCTCTGTTTACCTTGATCTGCTTGAGCTGCAGTAAAAGCATCGGAGTGACCTGGTCGACCCCGATAGCACCTTCATCGACCCGGACCTCGACCTCTGCGGCACTTTCGAGGTTGCGCAGAACGACCCCTTTTTCGAGGTCTTTCCTGTAGAGTTCGAGGTTCCCCAGAATCTTAAGCTTGAGTAGAGGAACCAGCGCCTTGGTCACCTTGAGGGCCTGTTCCGGGTTGGTCCCCAGCTTATTCAGCAGCTGTAATTCTTTATCGTTGATTTCAATCTGCAGCAGTTGTTCTGCGGAGGGTTGGACTTCGACGCCCGCCTCTTCCTGCGGCGACACCGGAGATCGAAAAAGCTCATCCAGGGCTTTGACGAAGGCGCGGCCTGAGGACGGATCAAAATCATACAGGGGCAGTACCGCCCGTTCGGCTTCGACACGTTTCTTCTCACTGAGTACTTCATCGAGAATATTCAGGTCGGCTGGCGCCTTGATATCGCGTCCCGCGATATCTCCCGGCCGGTAATAGTCTGGAGTCAACCCTCCCTTGGGGACAATAATGACAGCCAGGATCACAGCCAAAAACAACGCCAGAATCAGTTGACGACGTTCTTCGGCCAGTTCCTGCCATTCACTGCCAAGCTGCTTGAAGCTGAAGGGCTTGGGTTGCTGTTTCTTTCCGTTTTTCGTCATATGCTCTCTAAAGGGAACCACCCGGTGGGTCGCTCCGGTCATAGGCTTGCACAATGGCCTGAACAATCGGATGCCGCACGACATCGGCATCTGTAAAGTAACTGAAGGTTATGCCCTCGACCCCTTTCAACACACGAAGGGCATGCACCAGCCCCGAAAAACGCCCCCCGGGGAGATCGATCTGGGTCACGTCTCCGGTAATCACGGCACGGCTACCGAAACCGAGACGTGTCAAAAACATCTTCATCTGTTCGGGCGTCGTGTTCTGGGCTTCGTCGAGAATAACACAGGCATCATTGAGGGTACGCCCACGCATAAAGGCGAGCGGGGCGACCTCGATGACCCCCTGCTCGATAAGTTCCTGGCCCTTCTCAATGCCCAACATATCGTAGAGGGCATCGTAAAGAGGGCGCAGATAGGGATTGACCTTCTCGGCAATATCACCAGGTAGAAAACCGAGTTTCTCCCCCGCTTCGACAGCCGGGCGCACGAGGATAATGCGACTGACTTCCTTGCGCGTCAAAAAGGCTACCGCCATGGCCATCGCCAGGTAGGTTTTACCGGTGCCGGCCGGACCGACTCCAAAAACCAGATCCTGCTTACGGATCGCATCGATATAGTTTTTCTGCGCCAGACTTTTGGGAGTAATGGTTTTTTTGCGGGCGGAAATAAAGACGGTATCCAGGAAGATATCCTTCAGGGATGTCTTGTGACTCGATTCGAGAATCCGGATGGAATAGTCTATGTCGCTGGGGTAAAACGGATAACCGTTTTCCAGCAGATCGTAAAGCTCTCTTAGAAGTCTTTCCGCGAGGTAAGCCGCTTCAGACTCGCCATCGATGCCCAGGGCATTCCCCTTGGAACCAAGGCGAACACCCAAAAGACGCTCGATACGCTTGAGGTGTTTATTTTGTTGGCCGAACAACTGGTTGGCCAAACGCATATCTTCAAAGACTATGCGCCTGTGACTATCATTTTCGCTCAATCAGGAATCCTTGTCTCAACCGGAGTAGAGAAAAGTGATTTTTATCACCAACGCCACCTAAAATCAAGCTACGGCAGTTGATAAAGAATCTTCTTCCTAGCCAGTGCAATGGGATTCCCCCAAAGGGGACGAGACCGTTCCCAGCGCCAACAATCCAGGCCAGCCTCCCGGCAAAGAACAGCGAAAAAATAGTTCACATATAAACCGACTATGCTATAGTCTTGCCGCCATTGGGCGGCCATCTAATACAACTATCTGCTTACTTAAAATCAATGACATACACACCAATGTAAGGGGGATACCATGAGCGAAATTATTGACATTTACGCCCGCGAGATTCTTGATTCCCGCGGCAACCCGACCGTTGAAGTTGAAGTCTACCTTGAGACCGGCGTCATGGGACGCGCAGCGGTACCGAGCGGCGCTTCGACCGGTGAGCGTGAAGCGCTCGAGATGCGCGACGGCGACAAGGACCGCTACCTCGGCAAAGGAGTCCTCAAGGCGGTCAGCAACGTTAACGAGACCATCGCTGCCGGCCTGATCGGCTGGGAAGCAACCGATCAGGCCGGGATCGACAATAAACTTCTCGAACTCGACGGCACCGACTTCAAGAGCAACCTCGGCGCCAACGCCCTGCTCGGCGTCTCGTTGGCGGTAGCCAAGGCCGCGGCTGAAGACGCCGGCCTGCCGTTGTACCAGTACCTCGGCGGCACCAACGCCAAGGAGCTTCCGCTGCCGATGATGAACATCCTCAACGGCGGAGAACATGCCGACAACAACGTCGACATCCAGGAATTCATGATCATGCCGGCCGGCGCCGAGTCATTCCGTGAGGCGCTGCAGATGGGGGCCGAGATCTTCCACGCCCTGAAAAAAGTCCTCAAGGGCAAGGGCTACAACACCGCCGTCGGCGACGAAGGTGGTTTTGCCCCGGACCTGAAGAGCAACGAGGAAGCGCTTGAGGTGATCATGCTGGCGATCAAGGAAGCCGGCTATAAGCCGGGCGAAGACGTGCTGCTGGCCCTCGACGTCGCCGCTTCCGAAATCTTCAAAGATGGCAAGTACAACTTCGCCAACGAAGAGCAGGCGATCAAGACCGCTGCCGAGACCGTGGCTTTCTACGAAGACCTGGTAGCCCGTTACCCGATCGTCTCCATCGAGGACGGCCTCGCCGAAAACGACTGGGACGGCTGGAAGTTGATGACCGAGAAACTCGGCGACAAGATCCAGATCGTCGGCGACGACCTGTTCGTCACCAACACCAAGATCCTCAAGGAGGGGATCGAAAAGGGCATTGCCAACTCGATCCTGATCAAGGTCAACCAGATAGGCACCCTCACCGAGACCCTCGAAGCAATCGAGATGGCCAAGCGTGCCGGCTACACCGCCGTCGCCTCGCACCGCTCCGGTGAAACCGAGGACACCACCATCGCCGATTTGGCCGTGGCCACCAACTGCGGACAGATCAAGACCGGCTCGCTCTGCCGTACCGACCGGGTGTGCAAGTACAACCAGCTGCTGCGCATCGAAGACGAGCTCGCCGAGACTGCCATGTTCGGCGGCAAAGATGTCTTCTACAACCTGCGTTAAGAACTGCGTCAGACAAAACAAAAAAAAGCCGGGGGCAACCCCGGCTTTTTTTGTACTTACCTATCTGACTTTATGGCAGCACTAGCCTATAGGTACTCTTCTCCTTGGCGCGCTTTAGCGCCCCGGCCTTGTCCATCTTCAGCAGCGCCGCCTGCAGAGCCTTGCGCTCGCTATCGGCAAACTTCTTGTAGAGCTCTGTCTGCAAAATCTCGGGCTGGGCCTTCACCTCGGCGAGTATCCGCTCCTCCATGCTCCCTGCGGCGACAGGTTTCTCCGCCAGGTTATTGTTCGGCGTGACCGGCGGCGGAGTCCCCGGCTGCTCTTTAGCTGCAGGAGAAACCTCCTCGTCGGCGGCCAACCCCTTGGCTGATATCTCTTCGCGAATTTCCTCTTCAATCCGTTGCAGCTTACGATAGCCGTAATAACACCCAGCCGCAGCTCCGCTGACAACCACAAACCATCCAAACCCCATCTTTCGAACCCCTCCTTTAAATCATGATGCCGGAAACATCCGGCTATTCAGCCTGTTTAAACCATTTGTCGAACCAGGTGCGATGATCTTTCTCGGCCAACAGCGCGAGATCGTTCGGCCCGAGCCAGACACCGTTACAATCAGGACACTTGTCGAGCGGCACCTCGCGAAATTCCATCGCGACAATCGCCGCACCACATTTGGGACAACGATTTTTACATAAATCACGAATCAACGCCTCGCGATGTTCGTGCTTCATCTTTTCGATCAGTTCCATTTCCTGCTTGTAGAAGTACTGGTTTTCCAGAGCTTTTTTACGTTCTTCCCAGGCATTTGTGGACATGCGGCACCCCCTTGTCGTGTCATTGGAATCGGGTTACTTCATTAGAAAGTATAGAGGCACCATGAAGAATCTCAACCCGATCAGGCCCGAAAAAGTTCAATTTTCCCGGCACCGTAGGCTGCTCCCCGACCAACCTGGAACAGTTCGGCCAACACCATCACCCAGATCAAATCTTCCATGCCTTCACCGCTGAGTTCGCAGCGACCAAGCAATCCTCCCACTTCGAGGTCCTGCACCCTCTTAAGGGTACGCCAATCTTCCCACCTCATTTCGCATTGCGAGACGACCTTGTCGGCGACAAGCAGCAACGGCTGCACGTCTTCGACCAGCAGTTGATTGGCATGGGCGTAACAGAGCGAAGTGACCCGTCGCAGCAGAAAGGGAAACAGATCACGATAATTAGGACGAAATAATGGCTTGCCGCGCACCATCAGGCGCGCCGGGGCTAAAAATTCCATGGTGAGGGGTGTCGACAACTTCTCGTGACGCATCACCCACCAGTCAGCGGTGCAGACCGGCGGCATCAACTCGTCAAAGTCGTCCTCCGGCAACCAGACCGGATGTAGGTTTTCCGAGTCGTCCCAGCCGCTGACCTCGATCAACTCAAACGTTCCTTCGACGGCAAAACGCTCCGCCAACAGCCGAAGCAGACGGATGAAAAAGGGCACCTGTGTTATGGCCGTGCCCATAAGCACCAACTCGAACGAAAAGGATTCGCCAGTCTGGTACACCCTGAAACTATCCGGCTGGTAACGGAAAACAAAGGGGGGCGCCGGCTTCTGGAAACGCTTCCGCCCTTCTGTATCGCCGCCAAAATGAGGGTCAAACAACCTTGCAAAAGTCACCTCGCCGAGTGCCCCCATATCTGCAAGGTCCCGAGCAGACTGCATAATCAGCGGGCGTAGTGCCAGGCACTCAGGCAGGCTTACCTCGACCTCCCGTTCGCAACCGAAGTTACAACTTAAGCGGATAAACTCGACTTTTGCCAGCCGGCTATGCAACTCTTCATTATCCATGGCAATCACCCGTAGCATCGCAATCAACTTCCTGTCAATCCTCGATGTCGAAGATTGCCATTAGGCGCGGATTCTGTTACGTTGAGCGCCCTAGAACAGTTAAATCATGAGGCCCCATGTTTGAATTCGAACTACTGGCAAAAGACCAGAAGACGCGTGCCCGCCGCGGTCGCATCACCACGCCGCACGGCATAATCGAAACTCCGATTTTCATGCCGGTCGGCACCGCGGCCGCGCTCAAGGCGCTGACCCCGGCCCAGGTCGAAGAGGCCGGAGCACAGATCGTGCTCGCCAACACCTACCACCTGCACCTGCAACCAGGTGAGAGCCTGATCGAAAAAGCCGGCGGTCTGCACCACTTCATGCACTGGGATAAGCCGATTTTGACCGACAGCGGTGGATTCCAAGTCTTCTCGCTGCCCAACAAACGTATCACCGACGATGGGGTCTATTTCAAGCACGAGATCACCAAGAAGGAAATTTTCCTCGGCCCCAAGGAGGCGATGCAGATCGAGAACGCCCTCGGTGCCGATATCATGATGGCCTTCGACGAGTGCATCCCCTACCCGGCCACCCACGACTACGCTAAGAAATCCATCAAGAAGACACTCGACTGGGCGGAACTCTGCCTCAAACACCACCGCCGTGATGATCAAGCGCTGTTCGGCATTGTCCAGGGGAGCGTCTATGCCGACCTTCGCAAGGAATGCGCCGAGGTCCTCACCGCCATGGACTTTCCCGGCTACGCCATTGGCGGCGTGAGTGTCGGTGAAGGTCTCGACCTACTGAAACAGGTAGTTGAAGATACCGAGCCACACCTCCCTGAGCACAAGCCACGCTACCTGATGGGGGTCGGCCTCCCCGAGGATATCCTCGAGAGTATCGAGCGCGGCATGGACATGTTCGACTGCGTGATCCCAACCCGCTACGCCCGCAGCGCGACGCTGTTTACCAGCCACGGCCGTATCCGCCTCACCAACAAAAACTACCGACGCGATTTCTATCCCGTCGACCCGGCCTGTGACTGCTACTGCTGCAAGAATTTCAGCCGCGCCTACATCCACCACCTGTTCCGTGCCAACGAGGTGCTCTCGGCGACCCTCTCGGCCATCCACAACATCCACTTCTACCTCAAGATGGTCGAAGGGGCACGTGCCGCTATCGAGCGGGGCGAATATGCCGAGTACAAGCGCGCATTTCTTGCCGACTACTTCCGCCACGACAGTAAGGGCTCTTGACCCTGATTCGCCACACGGGATAATGGCAGCATGTCCGAGCAGCCAGACTCACCCAAACTCGACCTGCAACTTGCCCAGCGTTTACACCGTGCCCTCACCGCCAG
This sequence comes from Desulfuromonas sp., assembly GCA_002869605.1. The sequence goes on from PKUI01000064.1 coordinate 11,675, forward strand.
TTCCGAAGACCTCTACCAGGTGCTTCAGGATCCGGCCATGGAGGTGGTACGCTGCGCACTGAAAAACCAGCACCTCAACGAGGAACACCTGCTGACTCTGCTCAAGCGGCGTGATCTGAGCGAAGACATCCCCAAGGCTCTCTACAAGCAGGAGAAGGTAGAACTCAGCCATCGCCTCAAACTGGCGTTGGTAAAAAACCCCGCTACCCCGACCCCGGTGCGACTGACCCTGTTACCGCAGCTACGACTGTTCGAACTGGTAAACCTGCTGCAACTATCCGGCACGACCCCCGACCAAAAACTCGCAGCCGAACGCCAGATCATCAAGCGTCTGCCGACTACTCCTCTGGGCAACAAGCTCACCCTCGCCCGCCGCAGCAGCACCGGGGTACTGGCCGAACTGCTCAAGGAGGGAGACCCACAGGTGTTTGCCCACTGTCTCGCCAACCCACGCCTCAAAGAGGTCGACATCTTCAAGTTTCTTAACAGCGGACGCTCCACTGCCGAAACCATCTCCCAGGTTGCTCGGCATGAACGCTGGAAAAACCGTCCCAACCTGCGCCTGGCGATTCTGAAGAATCGAAATACCCCTTCGGTCTGGTACACCTTGTGGCTGCCGAGACTCCCCTCTCACGAACTACGAAACCTGCTTTACGGTAAACAGCTTGCCCCCCGCCAGAAAAAATTAATTAACGATGAAATATCCAAGCGGGGCTTATAAATGCCCGGAAAAATGCTTTCTTACCCTAGCTAAACATTCGAACAATCGCATAAATGTCTTTTTTTGATATTTTTCTTTAGTGCTTTATAATTTTTTAACAACTTGAACCCACCCCCGTTAGTGCAAAACTATTAAGAACGAAGATCAATTTTTCTATCAGACGATGGGACAAATAAATGCTGTCGCAAAGTAGAGTTCAGATAGCATGCTCTGCGCCACAACAACCGATCAGGGCATTCACCACCGGGTTATCGACAAGGTCTTACTGACCGTAGAGATAGCCCGGTTATCATTTGACAAGGTAAAAAACTGAAAAAAGAAGTTCCCTAAACTCCCGAAACGCCAAACCCGCCGCAAGACGGGTACGGAAAGCCACGGATCTTATTGAGATGGCCGGACTGCCGAAGGAAAACACTTCCTCGCTACCCGGCCATCTTTTTTTTTGAAGAAAGAGAGCAACAAACGCACGCAAATGAACAAAGAGACAAGGAGAATTAAGATGATTGAAAGTGGGCTACGCAGTGAAAGGACAGTAGGCTATTTGATTCGTCGTCAATTAGTTTTTGTACTGGTGCTGCTTCTCGGAGTCTTTCTCGGCAATGTCTCGGCTGACGGCGGAGACTTTTCGCTCGACTTTGCAGCGGCAGCACCCTACACCTATGACCATGCCAACGGTGGTGGAGCCTGGAACGATGGGACCATAGGCAAATCCGAAGACGTCGTCGAATCACTCGAAGGGAGCGACTTTGCCTGCGGCGACAACGTCACCCACCTGCTGAAGATCTCCGTCGACGACCAGACATCTGCCGCCAACCAGACCATCGAGCTCGACTTTTCCTTCCTGGCTGACACCACCGGCCAAAGCGGCGTGGCCCTCGGCGATATCACCTTCGTCGGCGTCAATTACGGAAACGTCGAAAACGGCGGTGGCGGCGGTCCGGGCACCTTTGGCAGCGACGGCGGCATACTCGATGATGGCGGCAGTACGGCCCTGCTTGTCAGCGAGTATCTCACCGGACCGAAATTCGTCGCCGGCTCGGAGCTGCGCGGCACCGTACGCATCGACGACTTCGAAGCATCTGAAGTCGTGATTTTGCGGATCGACACCCGCCTCGAGTGCCTCGCGGGGTCGAACCCGACCGGTAACCTGCAGAGCGACATCATCGACGCCCGCGTCATCTCGCAGAAGACAGATACCATCCAGGTCGGCAACCAGACGGTTCCCTTCCTGAAATTGGGCAAACTTGCGTTTCCCGAAGTCGACCTGAACGTCGAGAAGCTGGATGCCCCCGACCCGGTCGAGCTGACCCAGGCATTGACCTACACCATCGAGGTCAGCAATAACTCGGGTGACAACATTGCTGAAAATGTCACCCTCAGCGACACCCTCGACCCGAACACCGCCTTCCTCAGTATTAACCCGGCAACCGGATGCAGCCACGATGGTTCTCTCAGCGGTGGGGTGATCAGCTGCGATATCGGCGCTTTGAACCCGAACGAAACCAGGATCTACGATGTGATGGTGACCGTACTGGTAACCGCCCCGGACGAGGGTGATGGTGGCAGCGGCACCTGTTCTGAGACATCGGATCTGTGCAACCAGGTCGCCGTCGCCACCACGACCTTGGAATCGAACCTGGATAACAACAGTGACTCGGAACCGACCGATGTGATTATTACCGGCCCCTTCGGCGCCATCGAGATCGATAAACAACCCGACTCAGGCACCGTCTACCCGGGGACCGAGTACACCTACAACTACTTCGTCAGCCATCCCGGCAGTATCGGCCCGGTGCTGATCACAGACCTGAGCGACGATAAATGTGCACCGGTCACAACCATCGATGACGACGCCGACACCTTCAACGACGGCGACAGCAACAGCGATGGGTTCCTCGATCCTGGTGAGACCTGGCTCTACAGCTGCACCACAGAGTTAACCGAAGACACCACCAACATCGCCACGGTCTTCGCGACAGACTACTGGACCGACATCCCGCTCCAGGCCTCCGACTCGGCCTATGTCAACGTCATTAACCCGGCCCTGACCATCGACAAGCAGGTCGATCAGACAACCGTACTCGCCGGCACCGTGGTCAACTACACCTTCGTGGTGAGCAACAGCGGCGATGACCCGCTCGAATCGATCACGGTCACTGACACCATCGAAGGCGAAGCCGGGTGCAGTCCGGTAAGCTACGACAGCGGCGATGACGGCAACAACGTCCTCGATCTCGCAGAAAGCTGGACCTTCACCTGCTCGGCACAAATCGACGAAGACACCCACAACATCGCCACCGCTTCCGGCTACGATTCACTGAGCAACGAAACCGTCTCTGCTCCGGATGATGCCTATGTCGATGTCGTACACCCGGATATCACCCTCGAGAAGAGCTCGGCGCTGACCACCGATCTCGGCCAAGACGGAGAACCGGGGACCGGCGACACCTTGACCTACACCTATCTCATCACCAACAGCGGTGACACCACCCTCGACAACGTCACCCTCAGCGACGACAACCAGGGCTTCGGCACGCTCGGCACGTTCAACTGCGACACAACGCTGCCGGCCGACGACATGCAACCTGGAGCTACGATCACCTGCACCGCCGAGTATGTCATCAAGCAAGCCGACGTCGATGCCGGATCAATCTACAACCTGGCCACGACCATAGGGACTCCACCGCTCGGCGATAATGTCGACGATAAAGATGCGGTAATCGTCGACCTCCCGCAGCACCCGGCCATGACACTAGAGAAATCCGGGACCTTCAACGATGAGAATGGTGACGGATTCGCCGATGTCGGCGAAACCATCACCTACAGCTTCTCGATCACCAACACCGGCAACGTGACCCTTCACAACATCACCCTCACGGACCCGAACATCACCATCCTCGGCGGGCCGTTGGCCACCTTGGCCGTCGGCGCCAGCGATTCGTCCACCTTCAGCGGCAGCTACGTGGTCACCCAGGCCGATATCGACGCTGGTTTCAAGTACAACCTCGCCACCGCCGACAGCAATGAAACCGACGAGGTCACCGACGACCACACCACGCCGCTACCGCAGAATCCTGACATTGACCTGCTCAAGAGCTATACGAGCAACGCCGATGAAGACGGTTCGGCCACCATCTCGCTCGGCGACACCCTCACCTACAACTTCACCGTCAGCAACAGCGGCAACGTGACGCTCACCAGCGTCGCCGTCACTGACCCGATGCCGGGTCTCAGCAGCATCAGCTGACCGGCGAACTTCCTCTCGGTAGGCGCCAGCATGACCTGCTCGGCCACCTACGTTGTCACCCAGGCGGATGTTAATAGCGGCAACATCCACAATACCGCCACCGCTTCCGGACTCAGCCCGAAAGGGGACCCGGTTAGCGCCATCGACAGCGAAGACGTAACGGTACCGAGCGGCACCGTAACCCTGCTCAAGCTGACCAACGGGGAAATGAGCACCGACATGTTCTGGGACTTCACTCTGAACGGACCGGGCATCTCGACCTCTGACTCCACCACGAACCTTAACAACCTGCTCGACTTAGGGGCTCCGCGCCTGAGCGTCGGTGTCACCTACACGGTCTGCGAAACCGACATCTGGTCCGGCTGGACCTCGGTCTGGAGAGCCGACATCGACCGTGACGGTAACGCCGAGATCATTCCGGCTTACAACCCCAACGCCACCGACGAACCACCTCAGGACCTCGGCGTCCGCTGCTACGACTTCACCGTTCAGGAGGATGAAACCCTGGCCTTCGAAGTTGACAACCGCTACCCGGGCGGCGATCCGCGAACCATCGGCTACTGGAAAAACTGGAACACCTGCAGTGGTGGCAACCAGCACCTGACCGCCGCCAAACTCGGTGGCCCGGATGCCGGCGTCTACATCCTCAACGACATCCTCAACAGCCCGGGCGTCACCCTTGGTAACTTCCCGCTCGGACCGGAGGACTGTGAAGCAGCCGTCAACATCCTCGACAAGTCGGACGTCAGGACCGGTAAGAAGCGGGCCAACGACGCCGCTTACGCGCTCGCCTCGCAACTGCTTGCCGCCAAGCTGAACCACGCGGCCGGCGCCGAAACCTGCACAGCCGTGCAACAGGCTATTCTTGAGGCCGACCAACTGCTGATCAAAATTGGCTTCGACGGGACCGGCCGCTATCTGGACCCGAAACACAAGGGGAACGACCGCACCACCGCCCTCGAGCTTGCCAACACCCTCGATCTCTACAACAACGGCGAGCTGTGTGATTAACTGCTGAACTCTTCAGCACAAACAAAAGGGCCGGGTTTTCACCCGGCCCTTTACTTATCGGTTGCTCTGCAGCGGTTATTTCTCGGCAAACGCAGCAGTCGACGTTACTCCTGTGCTACAACCATTCCTTTACCGTAGCCGTCGCGCTGTAAAGTCGCCACGGCCGCCTCGGCAGTCTCGAGGCTCGAAAAATTTCCGACCCGTACCCGGAAGAAACGGCGTCCATCGACCAGGCTCTCCTTGACCTCCGCAGTCCCATAACGAGCTCTCAGCTCTGCGGCCAGACGCTCAGCGTTGCCACGCATGCCGAACGCACCGATCTGCACACTGTAACCGCTGATAGCGAAGGTTCTTGGTTGACCGGCGGGTGATGGATCGCTCCCGTCCGGAGAATAGCCAAGCGCTTCGAGACGTACCGGGGCTGTACCTGGGCCCACGACCCCGAGCTGTTTGGCCGCGGCATAGGAGAGGTCAATAACCCGGTCGTCGACAAATGGCCCACGGTCGTTGACCCTGACCACGGCACTTTTGCCGCTGTTGCGATTGGTGACCCGTACATAGACCCCCAACGGCAGGGTCTTGTGTGCCGCCGTCATGGCATACATATCGTACCTCTCGCCGTTGCTGGTGAGCTTGCCATGGAATTTATCTCCATACCAGCTCGCCATGCCCTCCTGTACGAAACCGTGATAATTGCGCAGCGGTTCATAACGCCTGCCGTTCACGGTATAGGGTTTCTGATGCCCTTTCAGGTCACGCGTTTCCGGGGTATCGATCACCCGGGTCGTGTAGGTCGGTCCGCAAGCAGACACGACAAATATCATCAGACACAACGCCCACTTCAACACAATCAATTCTCCTTGGGTTTCATCATCATACAGTCAGGGTTTTCATCAACCAGCGCTGCCCTGATACGGCCGACAGCGTGTCCGGGGATCGCCGCAGTGGCCTGGATGGCAAGTTGAATCGGATAAGAGGTCGAGATCCAGTTCAGAGCTTCACCGGCGACATAGGTTCCATAGGCAGGGTAGAGAATCTTGTAGTCGGCTTTTTCCCCTGCGGGCTGACACTCCGCTCGGTGATAACCGACCGCATCACCGGTAGCGACCCCCTCTTGGTAAAGCGGCGCCAGAGGCAGCAGGCGCGCCGCCGTGTAAATCCCGGGGTACCTGCGTGAAGCTATATCCTTGGCATGCGCCCCTTCGTGCAGGGCGATCGACGAATGCCCTGAATAGAGGTGGATGGTATTGGTGTAAGGGTTGTAATGGTCGCCACCGAATACCCGTCCAGGGAAAATCATGTAGAAGGTTGTGTTGAGCACTCCCAGGGTGTAGCGCCAGAAGCCGCTCACTTCTCGATTACGTACCAACCGGGACCACTCGGCACCGGGTGCATACTGATTGAGACGTACCTTGACGTTCTCCAAGGAGTTCGCCTGCAAAAACGCAGCAAGATCCGCTTCGACTTCGGAAGGAATATCGTGATTGTCGACCCGCCAATCGAACAGGATCAGCTTACTCGGCAAAGAAAACAGGTAATGCCCGAGGCCGTCAACGAAGGCGTTGGGCCGACCCCGTTCGATCTGTTGCTCTCCGGAACGCAGTTTAAGGGTCAGCGCATCCTCGATGCTATCACCGAAATGATAGGGTACGGCTGTACAACCACCGGACAAAGAGACGCATAACAGCAACAGCAACAACCACTTCCTACGCATACACCTGCCTCCTTCAGGGCAACGTGACACCGTGGGTCGCGAGAAAACTTGCGACCGCTTCATAAACCGGAATGCCTGCGCGACCCCCGATTGCGCGGGTCTTCAGTGCGGCACAAGCTGCGGCAAAAGCGAGTTTCTCGGGCCATCCCCAGCCCTGCAACAATCCATAAATATAGCCACCGTGAAAGACATCACCACAGCCGGTGGTATCGACGACCTCCACCTGGAAAGCAGGCTGCCGAAACTGTTGCCCGGTACGGAGCTTGGTGACGCTTCCCTGAGCGCCAAGGGTCACCGTCGCTGCCGTCACCCCGAAACCGAGTAACTGCTCGCATGCCGCAAGCGGGTCCCCGGGAGCCAGCGCTGCGGAGAAATTTTCACTGACCACCGCATGGTCGACAAACGGCAGCAGACGCTTCATTCCTGGTCGTAACGTCCCGCCGTCGAGGACCACCAGCGTCCCGGCCTCATGGGCCACATGCGCCGCAAGCAGGGCCACATCGAGGTGCAGTCCATCGAGATGCAGTACGCGTGCATGGGCGATCTGCTCCTCGTCGAGCTGCCCCGGGGTAATCATTGCGTCTCCTCGATGCCAGAAGATCGTCCTGCGCGCCGTCTCAGGTTCGACGGCGATAAACGCCGTCTGACTTCGTCTTCCCTGCAGGGTCTGCAGGTGCCGGCAGTCGACCTCTTCGAGTACGAGGCCGGCACGGATCTGACGTCCTGCCTCATCGCCCCCCACCGCCCCCTGGAGAGCCGTACGTATCCCCATGCGCGACAAGGTGACCAGGGCGGTTGCGACCGGCCCCCCTCCCTGCAGAGTCAATTCTGGAAGCTCGACCTTGCTGTCAGGTACAGGCCATTTTTCGAGCGTACCGAGCAGATCGAGGGAACACTGCCCAACGCCAACCACCTCTACCATTACGCCTCCAAAAGAGCACCTTTTACCAAGAGATCATCCTCACACAGGGTTCCCCTGAGAACGCCAACCATCCGTTATCTTAACCTAACCGGCACATCTAAAAAAAGGCGCCTGGGCAATGAGCCCGGGCGCCTTAGTCTACACGACAACAGCGGCGGATCAGTTTTCCTCGACCTTGGTCATGGCACGGAACTTCTGATAGCGCTGCTCGACCAACTCTTCGGGGGAGAGCTTCATCAACTCGTCAAGATGCTTCTTGAGGACCTTCTTGACGTTAGCTGCGGCCAGGGGCATGTCATTATGCGCCCCGCCTTTCGGCTCGGGAATCACCTCGTCGATCACGCATTCAAGAGAATCGATATCCTTGGCGGTGAGCTTGAGCGCCTCGGCGGCCTGCGGCCCCATGGTGCCGTCGCTCCACAGGATGGCGGCACACCCCTCGGGGGAAATAACCGAGTAGACCGAGTACTCCATCATCAGCACCCGGTTGCCGACAGCAATTGCCAACGCGCCACCGGAGCCACCTTCGCCGGTGACCGTCACGATAATCGGTACCGTAAGCATCGCCATCTCACGCAGGTTGCGCGCGATCGCCTCGGCTTGGCCGCGCTCTTCGGCACCGATACCGGGAAACGCACCCGGGGTATCAACAAAGGTAAAGATCGGCAGTTTGAACTGTTCGGCGAGCTGCATCACACGCAGCGCCTTGCGGTAGCCCTCGGGGTGCGGCATACCGAAATTCCGGTAGACCTTCTCCTTGGTGTCGCGCCCCTTCTGGTGCCCTATGACCACGCACGGCTCGCCTTCGAGGCGCGCGAAGCCACACACCAGCGCGGGATCGTCACGGAAGTTGCGGTCCCCGTGGACCTCGAACCAGTCAGTGAAGACATGCTCAATGTAGTCGAGCGTATAAGGACGGTACTGGTGACGCGCCAACTGGGTGCGTTGCCAGCGGGTCAGGTTCGTGAATATATCTTCACGCAGTTTCTCTGCCTTTTTCTCCAGCTTCTTAATGTCGCCAGAGAAATCAACGTTGTCGGTAGAGAACTCGCGCAGCTCGCGAATCTTCTGTTCCAGTTCCACCAACGGTTTCTCAAAATCGAGGAAATATTGCATCTATAACTCCTATCAAATCACTCGAAAGTGACCACACTATAACCGAAAAGCTTTTCGGCAGCACTAACTATTCTTTCATTAGCCGCGACCCGGCAATCTCCAGGCAGGGCGATCACGGTTTCCGTGCACGATGGATTCACGACATGCAGCCACGCCTCGCAGCTGCCACGGTGCCTTCTCATCAGGTCTTTCAACGCCGTCAAACGGCGTTGATCGAGATCTTTGGAAGCACAGCGGAAATGAACCCGGCGAGTCATTTTTTCACTCGCTTCGGACAACAGGACAACCTCGGAAGCGAGGATCTTTGCCGACTCTTCCTCGATCTTAACGGTGCCGGTCACCAGCAGCGGGTCATCCCCCTTGATCAATTCCATTGACTCGCGGTAAGTCTCGGGAAAGATCACAAGTTCGGCGAAGCCGGAAAGATCCTCGAGGGTCACGAACGCCATGCGGTCGCCCTTTTTGGTGGTCAGCTCCTTCAAGCCTGCAACCATGCCGGCCAGGCGTACCTCTTCCTGGTCGCGTCGCTCGATCAGGGCCGCCGCCTCGCAAGAGGTGTAACGGCTCAGGTCATCACGATAACGATCGAGGGGGTGACCGGTGATATAGAAACCGAGCGCTTCCTTCTCAAAGTTCAGGCGCAGCTTCTCGTCCCATTCGTTCACCTCTGGCAGCTTGCCGTTTCCATGCCCGTGGGAAGAGACGATCTCGGCCGACCCGAACAGCGAATCCTGCCCCACCGCCTTGTCGCGCTGCACCCGCTGCCCGACCTCCATGGCATCTTCAAGCGCCACCATGTACTGGCTACGGTGTCCACCGAGGGAATCATAGCAGCCGCTCTTGATCAGCGCCTCGACCACCTTCTTGTTGACGCGTCGCAAGTCGACCCGTTCGCAGAACTCACCGAGGGTGTCGAACAAGCCTTCCTGACGCGCTTCGAGAATCGCTTCGATCGCGGCAGCGCCGACCCCCTTGACCGCTCCCATGCCGAAACGGATAGCTTTGCCATGCACGGTGAAGGTGCGCTCCGAAGCGTTTATGTCAGGCGGCAGCACCTCGATCCCCATGGTACGTACTTCGTTGATGTTCTTCACCACCTTGTCGGTGTTTTCCATGTCCTCGGTCAATAGCGCGGCCATGAATTCCACCGGGTAGTGGGCCTTCAAATATGCGGTATGGTACGCCACCAGCGCGTAGGCAGCCGAGTGCGACTTATTGAAGCCATACTCGGCGAACTTCTCCATCAAGTCGAAGACCGCCTGGGCCTTCTTCAGGTCGAGCTGGTTTTCCTTCGCCCCAACCATGAACTTTTCGCGTTCCTTGGCCATCTCCTCGGGCTTCTTCTTGCCCATGGCACGACGCAACAGGTCGGCACCACCGAGGGTGTAGTTGGCGAGGATCTGGGCGATCTGCATGACCTGTTCCTGGTAGACGATGACCCCGTAGGTATCCTTGAGGATTGGCTCCAGTTGCGGGAAGTCGTAGGTAAAGGTCTCCTGGCCGTGCTTACGGCGGATGAAGGTGTCAACCATCCCTGAGCCCAGGGGGCCGGGGCGATAGAGGGCGACCATGGCGATCAGGTCCTCGAAGCAGTTCGGTCGCAGCTTGGCGAGGTACTCGCGCATACCGCTCGACTCGAGCTGGAAGACGCCGGTGGTCTTCCCCTCGGCGAGCAACTCGTAGGTGGTCTTGTCATCGTCGGTGATCAGCTTCAGGTCGAACTCCGGGTCCTTCCCTTCGCGCACCAGGCGCACGGCGTTGTCGATGACGGTCAGAGTCTTCAGACCCAAAAAGTCGAACTTGACGAGACCGATCTTTTCGACGTAGCTCATGGCGAACTGAGTCACCTGGCCACCCGACTTCTGATCCTTGTAGAGCGGCAGGTACTCGGTAAGAACCTGTGGCGTCACCACCACCCCGGCGGCATGCGTCGAAGCGTGACGGGTCAACCCCTCGAGGGCAACCGCAACCTTGAACAGTTCGGCAACACGGGGGTCTTTGTCGATGGACTCCTGGAGGCGCTCTTCAATCTTCTGCGCTTCCTTGAGGTTCTTGGCACCGTCGGGGATCAGTTTGGCGATGCGGTCGACATCGCCATACGGCATATTCAGCGCACGTCCGACGTCACGAACCGCCGCCTTGGCGAGCATGGTCCCGAAGGTGATGATCTGCGCGACGTTCGCTTCGCCGTATTTTTCGCGCACGTACTGGATCACGTCCTCACGACCATAAATGCAGAAGTCGACGTCGATATCCGGCATCGAGATGCGCTCGGGGTTGAGGAAACGCTCAAACAGCAGATTGTAGGGGATCGGGTCGATATCGGTGATACGGATGGCAAAGGCGACCAGGCTGCCTGCAGCCGAACCACGACCCGGTCCAACCGGGATGTCGTTGTCCTTGGCCCAGTTGATGAAGTCGGCGACGATCAGGAAGTAACCGGGAAAGCCCATCTGGCGGATGATGCCGAGTTCCTCGTCGAGGCGTGCGCGATACTCCTGTTCATCCTCGGCGCTGACCTCACGCACCTTGCGGATGTCATCAAGACGCTCTACCAGACCTTCGCGTGCCTCACGCTCGAGGATTTCGTCGAGGGTCTCTCCTTCGGTTTCAAAATACGGAAAGTGGTAGGTGCTGAAGTCGAACTCAATATTGCAGCGCTCGGCGATCTTGACCGTGTTGGAGAGCGCTTCAGGATAGTCGCGAAACAGCTCGCGCATCTCCTCGGGGGTCTTGACGTAAAACTCCTCGTTGGAGAAACGCATGCGGTTGGGGTCGTCCATGGTCTTGCCGGTCTGGATGCAGAGCAGGACCTCATGAGCGTAGGCGTCTTCGCGGGTCAGGTAGTGACAATCGTTGGTCGCCACCAACGGCAGAGAAAGCTCTGCGGCCAACTTGACCATCCCCTCGTTGACCGGTTCCTGTTCAGGAAGGAAATTCTCCTGCAGCTCGAGGTAGAAACGATCGTTGTCGAAAACCCTGGACATCGCCTTGACCCGCTCGCGAGCGTCGTCATAGCGACCGAGTCCGAGCATGGTCGGAATCTCACCGCCGAGGCAGGCCGAGAGGGCGATCAGCCCCTCATTGTATTGCTCAAGCAGACTCCAGTCGATACGCGGCTTGTAATAGAAACCTTCGAGATGGGCCGCAGAGGCAAGATGGCAGAGGTTACGGTAACCGGTTAGGTTTTCGCACAACAGCACCAGGTGGTAGGACGCCTCGGAGGAACCGCGGGCGTTGGTCTTTTCAAAGCGGGAACCGGGAGCGACGTAAACCTCGCAGCCAATGATCGGCTTGATGCCCCTCCCTTTAGCCTTGCTGTAGAACTCCATGGCACCGAACATGTTGCCATGATCGGTAATCGCCACCGCCCCCATGCCGTGCTCGGAGGTGCGGTTGAGCAGGTCATCGATCTTGATGGCCCCATCCAACAGGCTGTATTGGGAGTGCAAATGCAGGTGAACGAATTCTGTCGTATCCATGCGCAGTGCTCAGTCAGGCGATTCAACGAAAAAAACCGATATCGGCCAACACCGGGTCCCCCCTAAAGCGCCGCTAACACCGGTTTTCGAACAGGGGTGGGATACTACCACCATACGGTCAAATGGTCAAACCAAAGAACGCGCTTTACAACAGCTCGACGCCGGCTTGCCGCAGCATGCCACACAGCTTGATCAACGGGAGGCCAACCAGTGCGGTGTAGTCTTCGCCGCCCATACTCTCCATCAGGGCTATACCGAGCCCCTCAACCTTGAAGGAGCCGGCACAGTCCGTCGGCTCTTCCCGGCGGATGTAACTACGGATCTCGTCGTCACTGAGTTTGCGCAAGGTCACGGTGAAGGTCGCGTAATCAACCTGGGACTCTCCGCGGGCGCTGTCGTGCAGGCAAACACCGGTAAAAAAGGTATGGCTGCGACCGGACATCGACTTGAGCTGCTCAAAGGCCCGTTGACTGCTACCCGGCTTGCCGATTACCCGGTTGCGGGGGTCGACAAACACTTGGTCTGAGCCGATGATCAGAGCGTCGTCATATTGTGGGGCGAGGCTCTCGGCTTTCTGCAGCGAAAGATGCTTGACCAGAAGTTCAGGCGCTATGCCGGGCTGTATCTCCTCGTGGCAACGCGGAGCCGCGGTGAGAAACGGTACGCCGAGCTGTTTGAACAAGCGGCGCCGATAGGGGCTGGTGGAGGCAAGAACCAAGGTTCGCATGAGGCATCATCCTGACTAAGAGATGCCAACGTTTTACCTCACTTGGCTCGGCTTGGCAATCATCGATGCTGCCAGGCTCACGCCGACATCTCTGCAACCGCCCCGGGGTCGGCAAAAAGCGGCAGGTAGACATGCGGACGTGACCCGCGGTTCCCGGTTACGCTGTCAACAGCGTGGCCATCCACCGCTAGCGCAAAGCGGATATCCGACTCGATGTTTTCCTCACCGTGTCGAGCAAGGAAATTGCGTACCCCCTTCGCATCCCCCCACAGGCTATCGACGTAGGTGATCTCAAAATCAGGACCGAAAGAGATCAGGACTTCACCCTCGTAGAGGCCGTCACCGATGACCGCGGCAAGCTCCTGACCACACCCACTCCGTTCGACAGAATGAACATCCAGATAAATTCCACACCCGCTTTCCGTCTCCGCACCGATATAGATCATGATATCCTCCTTGACGTTTGATCCTAGGCTAATGCCGTGAAGTGACAGAATATGTCTCACCTGAAATTGCGGATACCAGTCCTGAATAGGCTGGCATTTCAGCGCCATTTGGTTAGAATTTTAAATTCGCAACTAGATTCCGTAGCCCACAGAAAGCGTTCCCGGTTATGTCCGACCACCAATTCCTCATCGACCTGCTGGTCCTTCTCGCCCTGGCGCTCGGCAGCGCGCTGCTCTTTACCCGGCTGCGGCTTTCGCCGATCATCGGCTACCTGGTCTCCGGGCTGATCGCCGGCCCTTATGGCCTGCACCTGATAAAAAATGTCAACGAAGTGGAACATATCGCCGAGTTCGGCGTCATCCTGCTGCTGTTCACCATCGGGCTCGAATTCTCGATTTCCCGCCTGCTGCGACTGAAACGGTTGCTGGTCGGGGGGGGGCTTGCCCAGATGCTGCTTGGTGGAGGCGCGATCCTCGCCGTCGGCATGGCCCTGGGGCTTGAGCTGAAAACAGCCTTGCCGCTCGCCATGGCCCTGGCGCTCTCCTCGACGGCGATCGTTCTTAAACTGCTCAGCGAGCGGGGTGAAATCGACACGGCCCACGGCCGTATGTCGCTCGGCATCCTGCTCGCCCAGGACCTCGCGGTAGTGTTTTTCCTCGTCGCGCTACCGTTGCTTGCCGGACAGGACCTCAGCTTCTCCCTGAGGGAAATCCTAAAGGTCGGCCTGTTGCTGGGAGGGTTGCTGCTCTTCTCCCGCTTCCTGCTGCAGCCGATGCTGATCAGCATCCTCAAGTCCCGCTCTCAGGAGCTGTTCCGACTTACGATCCTGGCACTGATCCTGGTCACCGCCTGGCTTACGGCCGAAGTCGGGCTGTCCCTGGAGCTGGGGGCGTTCCTGGCCGGCCTGGCGTTATCCGAATCGCCGTATGCCCATCAGGCCCTGTCGGACATCCTCCCTTTCCGCGACACCTTTCTGGCGATCTTCTTTGTCTCCATCGGGATGCTGGTGAACCTCCAGCTGGTAGCCGACCAGTGGCAACTGGTGCTCATCGCGACCCTGGCGACCTGTATCCTCAAGTTCGCCGCCGCAGCCTTCGCCACCGGGCTCTGTCGCTATCCGTTGCGCATCGCGCTGCTGACCGGCATGCTGCTTTTCCAGGCCGGCGAATTCTCGTTCGTGTTTCTCAAGCAGGCGAGCGTTTTGTCCCTGGTCCCAGACCAGATCTACCAGGTCTCGCTGGCGGTCATCGCCCTGACCATGATCGCGACGCCGCTGCTTGCAGGCCAGGCCGAACGCTGGTCGGCCTACCTGGCCGGTTTGCTCGGCAAACCGTCTACCGAGATCCACCCCGAGATCCAGGAGCGCACCGGCAACCTCTCCGGACACGTCCTGATCGCAGGTTACGGTTTGAGCGGCAGAAACGTTGGGCGTATTCTGCGCCACTTCGACATCCCGCATATCTACGTGGAACTGAACGCCGAAAGTGTGCGTAGTGGGCGCAGCACGGGCGATTATGTCATTTACGGAGACGTCACCTCGGCCGAGGTTCTGAAAGAGCTCGGTGTAGAAAGGGCACGTGCCCTGGTCGTGGCCATCAATGACCCGGCAGCCCTGGCACGCTCCGTGAGTACGGCCCGCCAAGAGAATCCTGACCTTTACATCCTGGCGCGCACCCGTTACGTCGCCGAGCTGGAGCACTTGTGCGAACTCGGTGCCGACGTGGTCATTCCCGATGAGTTCGAGGCCAGCCTGCAGCTCGGGGCCAACCTGATGCGACGTTTTCACCTCAGCGAGGGGCGTATCCTGCACTTTCTTTCAGAACTGCGTCAGGAACACTATACCTCGTTGGTTCGGGGCACCGCAGCCACGCACGAGCTCTCCGTGCTTGGTGAGGGACGGCTCGAGTACCAGGCCTTGCCCGACGATTCCCCCTGCATCGATTCAAGTCTCGCTGAAATCGACCTACGCAACCAGACCGGGGCAACTATCGTCGGCATCATCCGCCAGGAACGGACCCTCTACAGCCCTGCAGCAACCATCCGCCTCGAACACGGAGACACCCTGATGCTTCTCGGAACGCCCGAGAACGTGCAACAGGCATCCGAACTGCTTCACGGACACCCGCTCTAACAACCCTGGCAAAAGCCCAAAAACAAGTTGCATATCGTGATCATGTTGAGGTATACAGCGTAAGAATCAACACCCGGAACAAACCGTGGTCCTACCGGTTCGTAGCGGAAGAAATGATCAACCTGACGTTTTATGATTTTGTTTTTCAGAGAATTACGTACTTCCATCTCTAGGAAGATACGCCCTGCCGCTCATCCCGGGAAAAGTACTCCTGCCGGGCGTACGGTCAGCCATAGCCAGCCACTTTGTAGCCTCGGCTTCAAATTCACGATTTTCACCTTCAGCCTGATTGCGCTGGTAACTTATCTGGTCGCAACAACCGTCACCAACATCATGGATGACGCCCTTCTCCATTCCATGCTCCAGCGAGGAATCGCTATCACCGACACGGTTACCGGCCCGGCGGGCTATAGCATTCTCTCGGAAGATCGTTTGGCGCTTGACAACCTTGCCGCACGCATCCACGCTTCACAATCCGAAATGGTTTACCTGGCCATCCTTGACAAAAATCACCGCGTGCTGGCACACAACCAGCTCGATCTGACGGGAGAAACTTTTCCGGAACTCGACGGCAACGTGCTGTACCATCAGAACCGCATCACCGTGCACGAGCTGGTGCGCAGCGGAAAGCAGATCTTTGAATTCCGTTCACCGATCAGCGTGGCCGGTCAGAGCGTAGGCGAGGTCGTCATCGCTCTCGACACCAAAGAACTCCTCGACAGCCGCGAGACCGCCCACCAGAAAATCACTCTTTCGGCTCTGGCGGTGCTGGCACTCGGCATCATCGGCGCCCTTCTGTTGGCAAAGTTTTTCTCACGCCCGATCAGTCGCCTCAATACGGCGGTATCACGCATCAAGCAAGGCGAACATGAGGTCTCGGTTCAGGTCACCAGCCGTGACGAGATCGGCACCCTGACCCGCAACTTCAACGACATGTCGCGGGTGATCCGTGTTCAACGAGACAATTTGATCCATTATGCCAGCGATCTTGAGGAATCGTATAACGCCATCGTCAGAACCCTCGCCGGAGCATTGGACGCCCGGGACAACTACACCTACGGGCATTCGGCACGGGTCGCAACCCTGGCCGCAGGCGTCGGTCGTCGTCTCGATTTCGGGCATGAAGAACTGAAAGAGCTTGAGATGGCCTGTCTGCTCCATGACATCGGTAAAATCCGCGTCCCGGACCAGATTCTCAACAAGGAGGGGCGCCTCGACGACCTCGAATACAACTGCATCAAGGAACACCCGGTTTATGGCGCTCAAATTCTAGAGTTAGCCGACTCCCTACAGAAATACATCCCGGCAGTCCTTCACCACCATGAATATTTCGACGGTAGCGGCTACCCTCATCAACTCAGAGGAGACGCCATCCCGTTGCACGCCCAAATTATCTCTCTGGCGGACGCCTACGACGCCATGACGACTTCTCGACCCTATCGTCCCGGCCGTTCCCGTGCCGCTGCGATTGCTGAAATCACCGCATTTAAGGGGAGACAGTTCGACCCGAAGCTGGCCGACCTGCTTATTGATGCACTTGCCGATTATGATGAGGCGGACGTATTCCCGCAGATTGAAGATGCGCTATGCGGCTGACCTATTGTGCCACGGTCTTGTTCCTCACGACGATGCTTGGTGGCTGCAGCGGACGTTTCCCCCTTGAGATCGATCGTCTGTTCCCCGTACATGCCCCATCGCAACACCCCGAAAAATCATCACTGCGGCAAATTGACTCTTTTCTCGCGACGAACAAGCCGCGTGCAGCCCTTACCCTGATCAATCGCAAAATCTCTCAGGGGGAGCCCGAAGCTCATTTTGGCAAACATTATCCACAAGCGATGAACGGGGTTTTAAACAAAGCACTGCAACTACAACAGCAAGGACAGGCGCTCGAGGCTGGATTGCTTTACAGAACTGCACATAGCAACTATCCACGCAGCCTGACCCTGCGCGAACATACATCCATGACCCTGATAGAAATTGACGCATCGATCGAACTGTGCGCCAACGCTCTGCTCGATGAAGGCTTGCAGGCCTACCGACGCGGTGAACTTGAAGCGGCCATCCACAGCTGGGAAGCCATCACCCGCTTCCACCCGGAACATATCGCCTCCCAACGTGCCATCACCACAACCCGTACCCAGCTGGCCAACCTGAAAAAACTCCAGCAGCAATAGTCCCACCAGAGCGACTACCGTTCACCCCCGGCGTATTATCTCCGATAATGGCCGACGTTTATTGGGGTGTTCGACGCCAGACATCTCCTCGGTGAGCAACGAGGCCTCCGCACGTCTTCCCACTGCGACCGCAGCCATCAGTTCATATTCATTGCAATCCAGAGACAGAATTTCGAGCGCTTTCTCAACACTGAACCCGGCCATTGCATGGGCATATAATCCGAGACGGCGTGCCTGCAGAGCCAACGACATCCAGGCGGCACCGGCATCGAACGGCGCATGGCGGTTCACCTTGCTGTTGTGAGCGAAATTGCGCCGCGCAGCAACAAAGACCAAAAGCGGGGCATGCTGGGCCCAGGCTCGATTCTTTTCCATCAACGCCCCCAGATAGCGCTGCCTTTCATCCTCGCTGACGGCATAGCAGAACAACCAAGGCTGCTCATTGAAACAGGAGGGAGCCCAGCGCGCCGCCTCGAACAGGGACGCTATCTGGGATTCTTCCAGTGGCGACGGATCAAAGGAACGTGGCGACCAGCGATCTGTAAACAAAGTGTCGACTTCGACCTCGGGGTGTCGGGCATTCTGTACCGGACGTGTCATAACATGCACTCCTAGATGAGGGGATGCCACGAGCATACCAGTCCTGTGACGGTGCGCAACAATCCCTTATTCTCCTTACGTCGTAGTAAAATTAATAAACGTACGGCATTACCGGTTTGCCTTTGGATAGGCATGAGTGTTGGTTTATAGTGAGTCACGGAGGTGCCATGCAGACGGCAAGGACCCTGCACAAAATCTTGCTCAATACCTGCGAAGCCAATGCTCATCGCTGTGCCTTTATCTACCGCATTGGTGACAGGGACGTCGAGGTAAGCTATCGCAAGTTTCGGGATGACGTCCTCCTGCTGGCACACGCTTTCACAAAACGCAAAATCCGCAAGGGGACAAAGGTCCTGTTGCTTTCGGACAACCGCTATGGCTGGATTGTCACCGACTTTGCTCTAACCGCGGTGGGAGCCATCAGCGTTCCCCGGGGGAGCGACACCCCAAGCCGCGAACTCGAGTACATCCTTGAACACTCCGACAGCGAGGTCCTGATCGTTGAGACCGCCAGTCTGCTGACAAAGCACGAAGAACTGCTCAAGCGTCTCCGACTCAAGCATATCTTCATCATCGAAGGGGAAAAAGAACACCGCCTGTTCTCGAACCTCTACTCCTACAACGAACTGCTCGGCGAGCGGGAGATCAGCGAACAGGACATTGCCGAGTTTGAAGCGCTGGAAGAACAGCTCAGCCCCGAAGACGTCTATACCCTGATCTATACCTCCGGAACCACCGGCAACCCCAAGGGGGTCATGCTCACCCACCACAATCTGGACGCCAACCTCATTGCGATACCACAGGTCGTACCACTCGACTGCCACGACGTGTGGCTGTCGGTGCTACCGACCTGGCATATCTTCGAGCGCGCCGCGGAATACGTCGCTCTCGACAGTGGCGCCTGCATCGTCTACTCATCGGTCAAAACCTTCGCGGCCGACCTCGAACGCTACCAGCCCACCCTGGTCTGCTCGGTACCGCGGCTATGGGAAGCGCTCTACGTGCGGATCAACGCCGCCCTCGAAAGCCAGGGGAAACACAAGGCAAGGCTCTTCAAGCTGCTGGTGGCCATTTCAGCCAGCTTCCGCCGCAACCGCCGTGCGCTGCGCGGACACCTGCCGCGCTTCGGACGACTCAACCTCGCCAAAGAAACGCTCACCCGCCTGTGGGCGCTGCTCAAGCTGCCACTGCTTTTCCTGCCCTACCTGCTGGCACAAAAAAAATTCGTGCTGGTCCGCAAGAAGTTCGGTGGACGCCTCAAGCTCGCCGTCAGCGGCGGCGGAAGCCTGCCGCAGTATCTCGACGAATGGATCGATGCCTTCGACATCCGCATCGTCAACGCCTACGGCATGACCGAGTGTGCCCCCGCCATCGCCGGGAGAGGGAGCGCATGCAAGGTTTTCGGCACCCTCGGCCCCCCCTTCCCCGGCATCGAGCTGCGGATTGCCGACGAGCACGGTCGCACAGTGAAACCGGGCGTAGAAGGGGAGATAGAGGTCCGCGGTCCCCAGGTGATGCCGGGATACTATCGCGACGATGAAGAGAACGCTAAGGTCTTTACCCCTGACGGTTTCCTGCGCACCGGGGACTTGGGACGTATCACGCGTAGCGGCGAGTTGGTGATCACTGGACGTTCCAAGGAGATTATCGTTCTGGCCAGCGGAGAAAACGTCGACCCTTCCCGCATCGAGGGAGCGATCAGTGCACTACCGTTCGTCAAAGATGCCGTACTGGTCGGCCAGGACCGCAAAGGTCTCGGTGCACTGATCGTCCCCGACATGGAACAGCTAAGCGCCTTTGCCCGTGAGAGATTAATCCAGATCAAACCGGGTAACGGTGAACTGCTTTCGGACCAGAGTCTACTCGACCGTGCCCGGCAGGAGATCAATCGCCTGCTCCACCCGAAACGGGGTTTCAAACAGCACGAACGGCTGCATGGCATCCAATTTCTCGACCGGGAGTTTACCCCCGGGGAAGAACTGACCAACACACTGAAGAAGAAGCGTCATGTTATCGAACGTAAATACCGGGAACTGATCGATCGACTATTTCATTGACCACAAGGAGAACTGTGCCACATGTTTCGTTACTTCAAGGAATACTACCTGCTAAAAGGCAAATATCAGGACACAACCCAGGTCATTGCCGGCGTCGGCCTGGCGGGGGGGATCTTCATGTTCTGGAATCTTCTCGGCCCACTGCTCGGGATACTCCTGGGTCGACCATCGAACAACCCGACTCAGGAGTACGCTTCGTGGAAACTGTTGTTGATGTTTCTAGGCCTGCCGCTGTCGATTTGGTTGGCCATGTTTGCCATGGCGCTGCTGCAGGTTCTGCTGAAAAAGCTTACCCTCGACGAGGCCATCTACTTCTGTTGCCGCCTCAGCTATCCGCAAAACTGGTTGAAAGAACGATCGGATATCGACATACGCGAAGAAAAGATCTCTGAATTAGATGAAAAACTCAGAAAGTAGAGCCCCACGGCACCTTCAGCGGCTAACAAGAAAGGGGCCCCGGCCATGCCCCCCCTGGCCAACCGCGAACAACTCTCCCTGGCTGTTTCCGTAAACTTTGAACTGTTTCATTCATTCCCCGTAGATTCAAACTTGCGTAAGCAGTACAGTCCGCCCAAAATATTTGGGGCAAGTCATAAAAAAACGGGTTGCACTAAGATAGTGCAACCCGGCGACCTTGGAAGAAAATTGATGGAAGACCCGTGGCTTTCCGTCCCTGCCTCACGATAGGTTTAGCGACAAATAAACGACAAATAAATCGCGTCGAGGGTCAGCCCTTGCTGCCAAAAACCCCCTTGATTGCCTGTTGCAGGTCGGCTGGCAACACAAAGGTCTTGGCGTTCGGGCTCTTGGCCAGTTCCTCAACCGCCCCAACATACTTCTCGCCGAGCAGGTAGTGCACCGACAGCGGCTCCCCATTGGCGACCGCCTGAGCGACCATCTGGATCGCATCCTGGGATGCCTGGGCCTGAACGCGCTTCGCCTCGGCATCCCGCCTGGCAGCTTCGAGTCGGCCGTCGGCCTGCAGAACCGCAGCCTCTTTCTCACCGTCGGCACGGGTCACGGTAGCACGACGTTGACGTTCGGCGGCCGCCTGCTCCTCCATCGCCTGCTGCATGGTCGTGGAGGGGTTGATGTCCTGGATCTCGACGGTTTTGATCACCAGCCCCCAGTCGGCCACGTCATCGCTGATCGAGGTCTTGAGGCGGGCCTTAATCTGGTCGCGGCTCGAAAGCGCGTCGTCAAGGCTCATCTCACCGATGATGCTGCGCAACGAGGTCTGAATCAGGTTCTGCACCGCCAGCACGTATGATTCGACGCCATACACAGCCTTCTCCGGACTGACGATATTAAAGAATGCCACCGCATTGGCAATGATCACCGCGTTATCCTTGGTGATCACCTCTTGCGAGGGGATATCGAGCACAATATCCTTGGTCGTGACCTTGTAGGCGACACTGTCAATATAGGGGATAATGATGTTCAGCCCCGGGTTGAGCACCATGTGAAACTTCCCGAGGCGCTGCACCACAAACTTGCTCCCCTGCGGTACCAGCCGCACGCCGAGAAAAATGGTCAACAGAACCAACGCAAAGAAAATACCCGCCAGAACAACACCTGCCGACATAACCGAACCCTCCTAGGATATGGTCAAAGGTTAGTGATTATTTGAGGAGGCGCCGAAGCGCTCGACAATCAGGGTATTTCCGGACAATTCCCTGACCACGACCTTGTCCCCGACCTGTAACGCTTCATCGCACAGGAACTGCCAGGTATCATCGCCGAGAATCGGAGCAGGAAAACGCAGCTCGCCACGCCCTCCCTCGACAGGAACCTTAAGGACCAGACCGGTCTGTCCGATGAGTGACTCGCGACCCAGACCGGCCTTGGTACGATCCTGCGACAACGGCCGGATCCACTTGAACCAGGCGAAGGTGAACAGTGCCGAAGCCACGGCCCAGATCAGCAACTGGATGGAAATCGATGGTTCGAGCCCCAGTAGCAGAAGCAGACCGACCAGCATCGCCCCGAGACCAAACCAGAAGATGGTAAAAGAAGGAACCACCAGCTCGAGTGCAATCAGCAACATGCCAAAAGCGAGCCAGTGCCAGTAGAGAATGGTAAACTCCATCGTGAGAACCTCCAAAACAATACATCCGGCAACCGCCTGCGCTGCCGTTTAACATTATAAAAATGGATTCTAACATGGACCGGCACCATGGACGACGAAAAAACACCTTAGAATACCGGTTGTTAACTTGCTACACGATTAAGCTGCGGCTACTCGTAGAACTGACCTGGACCGCACCGACATAAGCACGTCTATGGCCCTCCAGTGTAGCGTTCACACAGCGCGCCAAGATATCGTGAACCAATCTGCTCACTCGCCAGGGCACGTTTTAATGGCGAAAGACTCAGAAGCACTCCGAACAGGGCGGCCAGGGCACGATGACTCCAGAGCACCCGGTTGTCGAAGATCAAATGCTGAAGCTTGCCCCTCTCGATCGCCATCAGCACTACTCTGTGAGATGAATTGACCGGGGTGATCAGCCGCTGCGCGCGCTCTTTCATGCGCAGCGCAGCGCGTGGACAGTTACGAACGCACACGCCACATCCGAGACACAAACCTTCATCGATCCGGGCTGTCTTGCTCCCCCGTCCGTCTCCATGCTCGCTTTCAAGGCTAATGATCTTGACCGGGCAGACCGGGACACAGCGTCCACAACCACTACATTTAGCTTCGACCTGGGCGATATAGTTGCTGGTATGCACCGGCCTCTCGAAGCCGAAACGCTGCGCAGCAAGCATCGCCTCGCAGCAACAGGAGCAGCAGTTGCAAATGAAGCCAACATCGTGCTGAACGTTTTCACCAAACTGCACCAGGTTGGCCTCCCAGGCCTGATGCAGCATCTCGAGACACTCTGATTTATCGACCCGGCGTGCGTAACCGTTGCGGATCAGCGACGCGGCAACCGTGCCGAAGGTCATGCAGTTATCGAGTGGAGCGTTGCACGCCTGCCCAAGATGACTCTGCTTATGACGACAGTAGCAGAGGCCGACACCGATATCTGCAGCGTTCTCAATGACCTCGGTCGCACGCTCATAAGCAAGAACATGCAGCGCCTGGCCATTGGAGAGCACCGGTTCCTGGACAAATACCCGCCCAAACTGGGTCTCCCCCCCGACGAACAGTGCACGGATGAAATCATCTTCGGTGCTGATGTACTGATGGTAGAGTTCGGAAAGTAGCTTCTGGTCGATATCGTCACGTGTGCGCATCAGCGCGAACTCGAAGAAACCGGCCATCGGCGGAGGCAGAACATAGCGATGACGATCACCCTGAAGGATATCGACCAGCAGGGCCCTTCGACTCAACTCATCGAGGATCCCTTGCGCTTCGCTCAGCGACAGCTTCCAGGCCTTCGCTGCATCCTCCACCGCAAACGGCTTGATCGGCAACAAGGCAACCAGCTCCGCTTCACGAGGAGCAAACAGCAGGGCAAGGATCCGGTTCAGCAGCTCCGCGGGCGGCGCCCCCTGCGGAAAACGATTGAGCCGTTCAATCAGCTGTGCGTAACCGTTACGAGACGTAAGATGTGCCATGCCGTTCCCGTGATCAGGTTTTCAATCGTACCAGGGTAGCCCCCAGACCACCGCGAAGTTCATCGGCCTGCTGATACGCCTCGACCTCATCGAGGCGTTCAAGCAACAGATGCACGGAACGCTGCAGCACCCCATGCCCCTTGCCATGAATAATGCACAGGTCGTAAATGCCTCGTTCCTGGCAGGCCGAAACATATTCGGGAATCAGGCTACCGAGGTCACGTGGCTGAAACGTATGCAGATCGAGCGTTCCGTCGATCGGCAGCTCGATACTCCACTCGGGGACTCTCCGTTCAGGGCTCATACTAAACCTCTGCTGGTTGTGACGACACCGTGTGTAACACTCGCTGCGGGAACGGGATCGTAATCCCCTGGTCATCAAAGGTCTGCTTGATCTGCTCAAGCAGGTCGAAACGCAGTGGCCAGTAATCCCCCGGAGCCACCCAGGGTCTCACCACCAGATCCACGCTGCTCTCCCCCAGTTCGCCAACGGCAATCACCGGGGCCGGCTCAGTCAGAACCCGCGTGTCGGTATTTAAGAGCTCAGCGAGGATCTGCTTGGCGCGGCGGATGTCGTCCTCGTAGCTGATGCCGATCACCAGATCGAGCCGGCGGCTGTCACGCGTCGAATAGTTGATGATACTGTCGGCCGTAATCAGACTGTTCGGCACGGTCAACTCGCAGTTGTCCGGGGTGCGCAACAGCGTGGTGAAAAGTCCGATCTTTTCCACCGTCCCCCCCTTTCCGGCCGCCTCGACGTAATCCCCGGCCCGGAAGGGGCGGTTAACGATCAACATCACCCCCGAGGCGACGTTCTGCAACGAGTCCTTGAGCGCAAGTCCGACCGCCAGCCCGGCGGCACCGACCACCGCCACCAACGAGGTAGTGTCGACCCCGAGCTGGTCGAGCGCGGCAATGAACACCACCACAATAAGCACAGCTCTACAGACGCTCCGCACAAAGGCGAGCAGCGCCTCGTCACTGACACTCCGGGCCAGCAGGCGCACCAACAGGTCGGCCACCGCCCTGGCGACTAGTCGACCGATCAACAGAATGACTGCCGCGTAAAGTACACGCAGCCCCCAGACCATCAGCAATTCACGATTAAAGCTGTTCAGCCATGACTCCATACACCGTTCCTCCAGAATTCTAAATCCATACCCCGGGCAGGGGGTGATGACACTCCGGGCATTGCCCCTCTATGAGATGCTGACGCACAACCCGGAAACCCACCCGTTCCACCAGAGCGGCCCTGCACTCCGGGCAGAGTGTCACCTCTCCACCACTACCCGGCCGATTACCGAGGTAAACCTGCTGCAGACCGACCTCGAGTCCGATCTGCTCGGCCATCTGCAAGGTTTTGACTGGCGTCGCTGGGGCATCCATGCGATAAGCTGGATAATACCCGGAAACATGCCAGGGAACCTCGGGACCAAGCTCATCACGAATAAAGGTTGCCAGCTCGCGCAGTTCGTCGGAGTCGTCGTTATAGCCAGGGATGATCAGGGTTGTCACCTCCAGCCAGATACGGTGATGACGGTAGTCGCGCAGGGTCTCGAGAACCCCCTCGAGACGTGCACCGGTCACCTCCCGGTAAACATCATCGTTAAACCCTTTGAGGTCGACATTCGCCGCATCGAGGTACGGAGCAATGGCCGCGAGCGCCTCAGGTGAAGTATAGCCGTTGGTCACGAATACGTTCTTGAGTCCCGCCTGATGCGCCAGGACCGCGGTATCATAGGCATACTCGAAAAAAATCGTCGGCTCGGTGTAAGTGTAGGCAATCGAGCGGCAACCGCTAGACAGCGCCCGACTCACCACCTCCTGCGGTGGAAGTTCATCACCAGGAATGCTGCTGTGACCGCTGGGCCACTGCGAGATCTGGTAGTTCTGACAGTGCAGGCAGCGAAAATTGCACCCGATCGTGGCAATGGAAAAACTTGAGGACCCGGGCAGCAGGTGGTAAAGCGGTTTTTTCTCGATGGGATCGACGTTGGTCGCAACGCTGACCCCATACACCAGCGAATAGAGCAGCCCTTCCCGATTTTCACGCACTCCGCAGCGCCCCCTTCGACCGGGCAGGATGCGGCAACGGAACCGACACAACCCACAGTTGACCGC
>PKUI01000175.1 GCA_002869605.1 Desulfuromonas sp.
CTCAAAGAATGTGAGTTTAGGTTCAACCATAGAGGTCAGGATCTCAGCCGTTTGATCCTTCAGATTCTTCGTAATCGACCTCTCAACTAGTCATGACCCCTAACTTTTTAAAAACGCGCTGAAAAGGTTCCGGTAACCTCACGCATATGAGCGTTCCGGCTTGAAGCGGAGGTAAGAATGGATCAGGGTCAGGTGATTGAACAGCGTGCCAAACTTCGTCGGCAACAACAGGCGGAGAGCCAACTTATGCTGACAAAATGAGGTGGTATGGGACATCACTTCCCCCGGCAGACAAGAACAGAACACCCAGGAAAGCGTAAAAGCTATTGTCCCAAAAGCAATCCGTGCAGATTTGCTTTTTAGCTTGCCCTTAGGGGGAGCAACGAATGATTGAGCAAGGAACACTCTACAGGGTTACTGGAACAGTCGCGTGATATCGTTATAAAAAGCCAACGCCATGAGGCTGAGAACCATCACCAGACCAACGCCCTGAAGCCCTTCCCGCAGCCTGTCTGGCAGTGGACGGCGCACCACCATCTCCGGTAGCAGAAAGAGCAGCTGGCCACCATCAAGCACCGGTATCGGCAGCAGGTTAAGCAGACCCAGCTGAATACTGAGAAACGCCAGGACAAAGAGAGTATCCGCCCAACTTGTCTGCACCGCTTCACCCGTCATCTTGAACACCGCGACCGGGCCACCGATCTGCTCAGCCGCGACTTCGCCGCGGAACAGGTTACCAAGAAACGTGAAGATCATGCCGATCATTTCGCCACCGCGCTCCGTGCCGAGCCGCAACGCTTCCGGCAAGTCATGCTGTTGCAGAATCATCTCCTGGGCAACCGACACCCCCACCTTGTAACCATCCCCCTCCAGCTCGGGGACCACCTCGATCTCCTGGATGTCACCCTGTCGTTCAACCTTGAGGAACAGAGATCGTCCCTGTGAGGTCTCTATGGCGGATGTGAAATCGTACCAGTTGAACACTTCGCGACCATTGACGCCGACAATCCGGTCGCCCGCCTCCAGACCCGCCAGTGCAGCCGGGGTCTGCGGGTAGACGACACCCAGAACCGCCTCAAGCGGAGGAGCGAAACCGAGTCGTGAATCCTGGCGGTCGGCGCGAATCACCTCGAGCCAGAGTGAGCGCTCATGGCGACGCAGCTGCATCAGCAACGGCGCCTCCAAAGCTTGAGCAAGCTTCTCGTCGAGTTCCATCCAACTGCTGATCCCGTCGCCATCGGCACGCACCACCGTGTCTCCAGCCATCACACCGGCACGCTCGGCAGCACTCCCGCTGGCGACATACCCCACCACCGGTGGCCCGAGGCGATACGCCGGGACCTCTATGCCGAGCAGATAAACACACGGCAGCAACAGGAAGGGAAGGACCAGATTGGCACAGGGGCCGGCAGCAAAAATAAGCGCCTTCCAACCTGCGGATTTTTCAGCCATGGAGCGCCCACGATCCCGCTCTGCCTGCCGCGGATCCTTGTGAGGATCATTGAGCAACTGGACATATCCCCCCAGTGGAATCAGGCTGAGCTGATATTCGGTTTCACCGCGACGATGCGCGCAAAGGCGTGGACCGAAACCGATCGAAAAACGGAACACCTTGACACCGGCCAGCTTTGCCAGCAGAAAGTGCCCTAGCTCATGGAAGGCGATCAGCAGACCAACCAGAAGAATTGTTATCAGAGTCGACACGTGAACCTCACCCGAAAGGCATTAGAGAGGACTTAAGATTATGTGGGCAGACCACGGCTGTCAACGCAAAAGCGAAAAGCTTTCCCCCTCGATGCTTTTCGTCTAAGCTGGCGGCGGAGGTATCCATGAATATCCTGTTCTGGCTGGCCCTCACGGCAGTACTTTTTTATCTGGCTGTTGCTCTCGAGTTGGTTAGAGGCAACCGTTCCATCGACAGTCTCGGCTCGGTTTCTTCGGCAACCCCGGAGCCTCTGCCCAAAGTCAGCATTATCGTCGCTGCCCGCAACGAAGAGCGGCACATTCGTGCCGCGCTGACCGCTCTGCTTCACTTCGCTTATCCCGATTATGAACTGATCGTCGTCAACGACCGTTCTGAAGACACCACCGGCGAGATTCTCGAAAACCTCGCCACCGACTACCCACACCTTAAAATTGTCAACATCACCAAACTGCCGGAGCACTGGCTGGGAAAGAACCACGCTCTCTGGCTCGGTAGCGACATGGCGCAAGGCGAACTGCTGCTGTTCACCGATGCCGACATCTACATGGAAAAGACGCTCTTGAAACGTGCCGTCAACCGGCTACAGGGCCAGCAACTCGACCACCTGGTAGTATCGCCAAGGATGGATATGCCGGGGGCACTGCTGCAAATGCTGGGACTGACCTTCATGATGATCTTCGCGATGTTCTCGCGACCATGGAAAGCCCGAGAACCGGGAAACCGCTACCACATCGGCATCGGGGCGTTCAACCTGGTGCGCGCCTCCGCCTATCGTGCGGTAGATGGCCACCGCGCAATTCACATGCGCCCTGACGACGACCTGAAGCTCGGCAAGCTACTTAAAATAAATGGCTTTCGTCAGGACATTATTGCCGGACCCGACTTTATCCATGTCGAATGGTATGCAAGCGTCAGGGAGCTGGTTGTCGGACTGGAAAAAAATGCCTTCGCCGGCTGTGACTACCGGCTCTGGCTTTCTGTCAGTGGAGTGCTGCTTTTGCTGCTGTTCAGCGTCTGGCCGTTTGTCGCCTTGCTGCTGACTTCCGGAGTCACCTGGTGGCTGTATGCGGCTACCGCCGCCATCATCCTCGGCTTGCAACTCGAGTGTGCTCGAACCAACCGGGTCAACCCCTGGTACGCACTCGGGTGGCCCCTTGCTGCAACGATGATTGCGTGGATCTTCGCACGGACCACCTGGCTGAATCTCCGTCAGGGAGGTATCACCTGGCGCGGTACATTCTATCCGCTCAGCGAACTACGCAAAAACCGCGTCTGACTAAACTTGATCTGTTTTGATTTGTATCAAGGAGTAAAGATGAGAAGGCATGGGATGGTTACAGCAAGGAGAGAAACATGCTGACCTCGAGCGAGACCATTCTCAACCTGCTGATCTGGACATTGACCGGCGCAGGGCTGTTCTTCGGCGGTCGTGCGGC
Organism: Desulfuromonas sp.; assembly: GCA_002869605.1. The sequence continues at coordinate 3,142 of PKUI01000175.1, forward strand.
CTGGCGCCGTCATCGACGAAAGCCACCACAGACAGAACAGAAAAACGCTACCCCTGAGTCAACAGAATCGCTTCGGCGACCGCCTTGAGGCTGGCGCGACGGTTCATGGCGATCTTCTGCATGTGGCGGTGCGCCTGCTCCTCACTCATGCCATTCTGCATCAGCAGCCCCTTGGCCTGTTCGAGGATCTTGCGCGTCGCCAGGGTATCCTTGAGCTTGTGCACCTCCTCACGCAGGCTGACCACCTCTTCGTAGTGGTGAATCGCCAGATCCACAACGGCCCAGAGCTCGGCTTCGCGTACCGGCTTACAGACATAGCCCATAACCCCGGCCTCGAGAGCCTTCTCCACCAGGCTGGCATTATCACTCGATGCAATCAAAATCACCGGCAAGGCTTCCTTGCTGACTATTTTTTCGGCAGCAGTGATGCCATTCACATCATTCAGTTCATCATCCAGTACCACCAGGCCCGGTTTCTCAAGCTTAGCCATAGCGATGGCACGGGTCCCGTCAGACGTTTCGTAAACCTCTGAAAACCCTCTATTCTTGAGGGATTTTACTATATTTTCGCGAACCGCTTTGTCCTTGGATGCCACCAGTGCATGACGCGTCATGGATATTCACCTCGTGTTAGGATAACCATGATACTGCATAGGCAATGCCGAAATAAAAGCGTCGCACAAATCTTCTCCCGCCCCCGCCCCGCAACATCCCGGCCGAAACGCACGGCAAACTGTTGAATCTCCCTGAAAACATGTGAAAATTTAGAACATTGAGGGGGTATCATAATTCACCGTGATCTATATGCCCGCAGGAGGCCACGCCGTGATGCATTGGGCATCGATTCGCCGTAAATATTCCACGCTCCTTGCCCGCCTGATGCTTTTCGCGGCATGCGCCATCGTTGGCGTAGCAACAGGCTGCTCGGAACAACCCGCGACGACGTTCCAGGGCTACGTCGAAGGAGAGTTCGTGCTGGTCGCGTCTCCCCTTGCCGGCGAATTGCATAAACTTGCGGTCCACCGGGGAGAACAGGTCGCTGCGGGCGCCCCACTGTTCATTCTAAACCAGGAGAAGGAAAAAGCGGCCGCAGCCGCCGCCCGGCAGGAGGTGCAACGCGCCACCAGCCACCTTGAGGATCTACGCAAGGGGGGACGACCGAGTGAGCTGCGCGCCATCGAGGCCCAGCTGCGACAGGCTCGCGCGGCGGCAGACCTCGCCGAGAAAGAGTTTGCACGGCGGCAGAAACTGTTGAAAAACGGCGACGTCGCCGTCGAGGAGTTTGACCGTGCATCCGCCGCGCTTGATCAAAAACGAGCAGAAATTACCCGCTTGCAGGCACAGCTTGAAACCATGCGCCTCGGCGCACGGACCGATGTCATCCGTGCCGGGGAGGCCGAACTCGCGGGCGCAGAAGCGCGCCTCACCCAGGCGGAGTGGGCCTTGGCGCAAAAAGCACCGCGCGCCCAGCAGCACGCGCTGGTGTTCGACACCCTCTACGAGCCGGGCGAGTTCGTACGCGCCGGCTACCCGATCGTCAGCCTGCTGCCACCGGGCAACATCGTCATCCGCTTCTTTGTCCCCGAACCGTTGCTCGGCCACCTGCAGGTTGGCCAGCCGCTGTCAGTTGAATTCGACGGCGGCGACACCCCCCTGCCGGCGACCATCTCATTTATCTCTCCCCAGGCCGAGTACACGCCACCGGTGATCTACAGCCGCGACACACGCTCCAAGCTGGTGTTCCTGGTCGAAGCGCACCCTGCCGCCAAGGTGGCGGTCCAGTTACATCCCGGGCAGCCGGTCGATGTGCACCTCGGAGCCCCCCCTTGAGCGGCAGCGAACTCGCCATCGATGTCAGTGGCCTGCGCAAAACGTTTGCCGATAACGTTGCGGTTAACGGCCTCTCCCTGCAGATCAAGCAGGGGGAAATTTTCGGTTTCCTCGGCCCCAACGGAAGCGGCAAGACCACCTTTATCCGCATGCTCTGTGGCCTGTTACGCCCCGACGCCGGCCACGGTGTCTGCCTCGGCTTCGACCTGCTGCGCGAGGCGCACGAGATCAAACCCCGCATCGGCTACATGGCGCAACGTTTCAGCCTCTACGAAGACCTGAGCGTGCGCGAGAACCTCGATTTCATGGCGCGCATCTACGACATCACCGACCGCCACCGCGCCGTAGGCGACATCATCGCGCGCATGGGCCTGGAAACGTACACCTCGCAGCTGGCGGGAACCCTCTCGGGAGGCTGGAAACAGCGCCTGGCCCTCGCCTCCTGCCTGCTGCACAAGCCGAGACTGCTGCTGCTCGACGAACCTACGGCGGGGGTCGACCCCAAGGCGCGGCGCGATTTCTGGGATGACATCTACGCCTTGGCGGCCGAGGGGGTCAGTACCCTGGTCAGCACCCACTACATGGACGAGGCCGAACGTTGCCACCGCGTCGCCTACCTCGCCTACGGCGAGCTGCTGGCTGCCGGCTCCGCCGACGACCTGATCCACGCCGCGAACCTGACCACTTGGTCGGCTTCCGGGCCGGACAGCCACGCACTCGCCGAGCGCCTCCGCAAGGTAGCTGGAGTAGAGATCGTCGTACCGTTCGGCAACACCCTGCATATCTGCGGCCGCAACGCGGAGCTGCTCGCACAGGGTCTGCAGCCTTTTCGGGATGCCGGCAACTATCGCTGGGAGGAGGTCGCCACCGGTCTCGAAGAGGTCTTCATCTCGTTGGTGCAGGGACGCGGGGAGAAGCCCCATGAGGAGTAAAAGCCGGCGGATCTTTTCGATCCGACGCTTCTGGGCGGTCGTGAGTAAGGAATTCGTGCAGATGCGGCGTGACAGGGTCACATTCGCCATGATGCTCGGGATCCCGCTCATTCAGATGATCCTGTTCGGCTACGCCATCAACTCCGACCCGAGGCATCTGCCGCTGGCCGTGCTCTCCAGTGATCGGGGGGAATATTCGCGCACCCTGGTAGCCGCCATGCAGAACAGTGACTACTTCCGCCTGGTGCCGCCTCCCGCAAGCGAAGCCGAGGCGGCCCGGTGGCTGTCACTCGGCGACATACAGTTCGTACTGAGCATTCCGGAAGACTTTTCCCGCCAACTGCTGCGCGGAGAACGCCCATCGATGCTGCTCAGCGCCGACGCCACTGACCCCGCGGCGACCAGCAATGCCCTGGCCGCCTTCCGCACCCTGGCCGAGTCGGCCCTGGCCCGCGACCTGGCAGGCGACCTCAACCACCTGCAGCGCGGCCCGCCACCGGTCGAGGTCGTTCTTCATCCGCGCTTCAACCCGGAATCGGTTACCCAGTACAACATCGTCCCCGGCCTGATGGGGGTAGTTTTGACCATGACGCTGGTCATCATCACCGCGCTGGCGATTACCCGCGAGAGGGAGCGTGGCACCATGGAAAATCTGCTGGTGACCCCGGTCCGTCCCGTCGAGGTAATGGTCGGCAAGATCATCCCCTACATCGTAGTCGGTTATCTGCAGATGGGCTTCATCATGATCTCGGCGCACCTGCTGTTCCAGGTCCCGATGGTCGGGAGCCTTCCGCTGCTGCTGGCCATCTCGCTGCTGTTCATTGCCGCCAACCTCGGCGTAGGCCTGACCTTCTCGACCCTGGCACGCAACCAACTGCAGGCTGTGCAGATGTCTATCTTCTTCTTCCTCCCCTCGATCCTCCTGTCAGGCTTCATGTTC
>PKUI01000049.1 GCA_002869605.1 Desulfuromonas sp.
AGTCTCCCACTCTCGTTGTCGCGGGGTAGAGCAGTCTGGTAGCTCGTCGGGCTCATAACCCGGAGGTCGGAGGTTCAAATCCTCCCCCCGCAACCAAAAAAATCAGGGACCTGCGTGATTCGCAGGTCCCTTTTTTATTCCCTGGCACCAGGAGACACCCAGCTACGCCTGAAAACTTTGCACAGTTACGCTCTCTCTTTGAACAATTTCCGCTTTAATTTTTATGAGCATTTTCAACTCGCTAGCTAATAAACAGTTACAACAATTCGCAATTATTTAGTTTTTCGGCAAGCCACTTCTTTTTAGCAGCTCCCATAAATGTCGGCACGAGGATTGCTTTTCATTAGTTCATTCTTTTTGTGGCAGCCAACTTGCCCAGGAGGTACAAATGACCAACCTCAGTGCTGAAAATCAAACGACTCACGACGAGATGCTCCTCAAACTAGTCAACAACCTGATCGGCAAAGGCTATCAGGAGATCCGAGCCACAACCCTCCCCGAGTTTGCCGACCTGCGCCCGGCCAAAATCTACTCCAGCGAATCGGCGCGCTCTTTCATCCCGGACGTCACCGCGTTTCACAACGGCAACCTGATGTTGTTTGAAATAGAAACGGTCAATTCAGTACTCGCCCCGCTCACCCACGCCAAACTGCGCGCTTTTGCCACCTATGCTTCTGAACACCAGGCGGCATTTTACCTGGTAATGTCAGATCAGGACCGCGCTCTGGCTCAAGCCACCATGGCAGAAATAAACCATCGCGACCTGCGTCGCTCCTTTGCCCTGACACTGTAGAAAATTCTCGACCTCGTGCCCGCCTGCAACTAAGCTATAGTTTAGTTAATCATCACAACTCACGGGGTTTTCAAACCAATGCTGCCACACACTAACGATCCACTCTCACTTCTCCAGAACTACGCCATTGCTCTGCTCCTCGGTGCGATGATAGGCCTTGAGCGCGAAAGGGCCGACAAGCTGATTGCCGGCATGCGCACCTTCACCCTCGTATCACTGTTCGGCGCCGTCAGTGTGCATCTTGCGGCCCTGGCCGAAACCATGTGGATTCCGGCCGCCGGACTGCTCGCGGTGACCGCTCTGGTGGTCATGGGTAACATGATCCCGGGTCAGCCTCACCCCACACCGGGGCTGACCACCGAGTTCGCCGTGCTGGTCACCTATGCCATCGGCAGCCTGTGCCTGTTCGGACAAAGCCTCCCCGCGACGATCCTGGCCTTTGCCTGCATGGCGGTGCTCTACTTCAAACCGCATCTACATGCCTTCTCGCGTAAGGTTCAGACCCACGATCTCTACGCGATCTTCCAGTTCGGCCTGGTTACCTTCGTGATCCTGCCGATACTCCCCGACAAGGCCATGGGCCCCTTCGAGGCCATCAACCCACGCAATATCTGGTGGATGGTGGTGCTTATTTCCGGAATGAGCCTGTGTGGCTACGTGCTGCTCAAGCTGGTGCATCGGCGCTGGGGGGGGCCTGCCCTGGGAATCCTCGGCGGCCTGGTCTCGAGTACCGCCACCACCCTGACCTTCAGTCGCCACGCGCGGCGCGATATCAACTTTATCTGTACCGCCGCGGTGGTGGTTATTCTGGCTTCAACCGTCGTGTTGGTGCGGGTCGCCGTTGAGGTAGCGGCCATTCATCCGCGGATGCTTCCCCAGTTGCTACCTGGAATCGGTGGCATGTTCGTCATCGGCCTGCTTTCGGCAGGACTGGTCTGGCGCCGGGTCACCTGTGGAGACGCCGAAATACCTGAGACACGCAACCCGGCCGAACTTAGCTCTGCGCTGACCTTCGGACTGCTCTATGGAGTAGTGCTATTGGCCGTCTCCGCCGGCAAGCACTATTTCGGCAACCAGGGGGTTTACGTCGTCAGTTTCATCTCCGGCCTCACCGATGTCGACGCCATAACCCTCTCGAGCGCACGTCTCGCCAGTACCGGCGTTCTCAACAATCTGCAGGCCTGCAACGCCATCATCATTGCGCTGCTCGCCAACCTGCTTTTCAAGCTCGGGCTTGCAGGTTTTGTCGGCAGTAAACTGCTGGCCCGCAAGTCCGCAGGAGGCTTCGTCGCCATGGCCCTGGCCGGGCTGATCTCGCTGGCACTCTAGGTTGTCGGCAGTAGTTCTGAAACCCGAAACAGCTAAAAAATCCAAGGCAAATCCCTGGGGTTGCGCCCCCTGACGACGCCTTACTCTTTTGTGACGCCCCAAAAGAGTAAGCAGAAAAGGGCGCCCGACCTCCTTGCCCGCTGCCATGCATCGGGTTCCCTGCGCAGCCACACCTCCCACCGGGCCTTCGCCATTCGCTGCGCTCAACTCTCCGGCCTGTTTCAGCGTGAGCCGGCGCTGCTCCGGCGGCGTCACACGGGAAAGGAAGAGCCTTTGCCTGTTCCACTGCCTTTCGGGGTGCCTTCTTTTGCTTACTTTTCTTGGGCAAGCAAGAAAAGTAAGGCGCTGCCGGGCGCCCCCGGCGGTGTTGAATGAAGGGTATCTTTTTGCTTCCAGGACAAACCAAAAAAAAGGCGCCCCTTTCAGGGCGCCTCTGACTTTTGACAGTTTGTCGACAGTTATCACACGAAACCGTTTCTTCCCAGCAACCGCAGCGCCCGGGTGGTCAACACCTCGGAGTTGAGGCAGCCGATCCGCTGACAAATACCGATACAGTTGGCATAATCAATCTTCTTCTGGGTAAACATCGCCACCAGATCGGCACCACAACAGCACTCGCTGTAAACATGCAGCGGTTCGTCACAGGTCGGGCAGCACAACTCAACGATTTCGCCCTCCTGTCGGTCAAACTCAAAGAAACTGCGACTTTTGTCGCCAACCACCGGGCTCAGGCTCAACACCCCCTCCTGGGTCGCCGTGCGCAGCTTGACGGTCAATCCGTTGTAGCCGTTATAGGTCACCAGGTCGGTCAGCAAGCTGTGCCCGTTGTGACAATAACACTCCGTGATAACCTCGACATCCTCCTGAGGCTCCGGGTCTTGCTTCTTTTTGCGACTGAAAAACTCATTGTCTTTGAAACTGAAGCGGGGCATACACCCTCCTGCCCTAAATGATTTCCTGTCCTTTTGTCCTGATGCTGTATTTTATGAACTTTCACCCTGCAAAGCCAGACATTCCTATCCTTGTGCGTCAGAATACTCACTCAGGTAACGTTCAACCAGACGTTCCCCCTGAGGCACCTTAAGCAGCGACAGGTACTGGACCAGGAAACCACGCAGGTAAACCGGCGCCGGCAAACGGTCGAACACCTGTTTCTCGATATTTTCGAGCGTCATGGGACTGATCTTGGTTCGCACCCCGACCTCGTGGATGGTCAGGCCCCGGCGTTCACGCCAGGTACGCAGTTCATCGCCGGGGAGCAATCCTTCAGCCAGCGTTTCCGCCCCCCTCTCTTTCTCTTGAAGCGGCACAACTTCCTCGACCTTGTGGCGAGGGAGGCCGAGATGGTGGTGTAAAAACCGATAGGCCTCTTCGATCGCCTGTAGTTTCGCTTCGCGTTGCTCCGGCTCCAACAGTGAATAGGTCGCCAAACCTCCCGCCGCATAGGTCTCCTTGAGGGAACGATAGGCGCGCTCGACGTCGAGCAAACTGGCATCCTCGTCCAGCCGCAAACATCGATAAGCCTCAGCCAGCCGCAGGTCGCTCAAGCGACATCCTCCCTTCGTTTTCGCGGAGCAAGGAGAGGGCCAGGTCATGGACCCCAAGGGCGAACGAACTGCGCGGATAGGCCTCAAGGACACAGCGCCGTGCCTGAACCGCATCGAGCACCCGGTCATCCCTCTGCACAGCACCCATAAACGATACCGGCAGACCGAAAAAGTCCTGACAGGCAATCGCCATCTGCTCGCCGAGCTGCTTCTCCTCGCTACGCCGCACCTGATTGAGAATCAGGCGTGGCGCAAAACCGCTCAGAGCACGGTCAAGATAACTTCCCAGGTTGGCATCAAGCTCGTGCGCCTTGGCCAAAAGGTCACCCGGAGAGCGGTAAGCTTGTTGCTGCAGGTGTTCGAGCATTTCCGCGGCAATCCCGGCAGTCGAAGCAAGACGTAGACTCCGCTTGTAAATGCGAAAATAGGCCGCTTTGAGAAAGTGATAGAGGTTCTCGATCGAGGTAGGTGTCGGCTGGGAGACGGTCAATCCGATATCGGCCGCCAAGAAGAAGTCGAGAACATTGAAGGACGTGCCCGCGCCGAGATCAAGGATGATGAATTCACTTTGCAGATCTCCAAGTTTGCGGATCAGTTTGAGCTTCTGCGCATAGTGGAGGTTAGCAACCTCAAGCATACCATGGGCCCCGCTGATCAGCTTGAGGTTCGGATGCACCGTCGGTTCAAGCAGCTCCGTAAGGTCCTCGACTTGTCGATTAAAAAGATCACCGAGGGTGCGCTTAGGCATCTCCATGCCGAGCAGGGTGTGCGCATTGGCGGCCCCGAGGTCGGCATCGATCAGCACACAGCTGTGGCCGCGACTCGCCAGGGACCAGGCAAGACCTACCGACAGCACCGACTTGCCGACCCCTCCCTTGCCACCGCCCACCGCCACCAGGCGAGGATTGAGATGTCCTGAAGTTCCTTCTACCACATGAACCTCTCATGAAAAAACAAGCACCATACAATCATTATCCCCCTTTTTACGTGACTGCCTTGCAGCTGTCAATCTCTCTAGGAGACTAAAAACATTAGTTTTTCAACCTTTTGCTTGAAATTAATTCAAACGTTTGTTTTAATTGCGCCACTTTACGTGCCGCGACTCATGAATGGGCCTTCCTTTGTGTCCCGCCACGCACAACTCCCTCCGCCACCTACTTCAGCAGGGGCATTCATTCGCCCGGGAGCTAATCTTGACACGAAAACCGGAAAAACTGCCAACGGCCAGCACCAAGGACCGGATCCTCGATGCCGCCGAAACCCTGTTCGCCAATGAAGGTTTTCATTGCACCTCGTTGCGCACCCTGACCAAGAAAGCTGACGTCAATCTTGCCGCGGTCAACTATCACTTCGGCTCCAAGGAAGCTCTGGTCGAAGCGATGATGGAGCGCCGCCTGCAGGCTCTCAATCCACAGCGCGAAGCACTGCTCGACAAAGTTCTGGAACGGGCCCTTAACGAGGAGCGTCCGCCCCGCAGCGAAGATATCCTGCGCGCGTTCATCGAACCGACGATCAACTTCAGCGAGTCGGGCAAGGGACCACGCCATTTCATCGCCTTTATCGGTCGCATCCTCATGGACCCGGATGACAGTCTGCGCAACATGTTCCTGAAACGTATTCGCCCCCTGTTCGTCAGTTTCTACAAGGCGATGTGTGAGGCATTGCCCGAGGTTCCGCCGCAAACGGTGTTCATGCGCCTGCAGATGACCCTCGGGCTGATCAGTCACGTGATGTGCAGTATCGAACGTTACACCGGAACCAGCCGCGAGTTCCCCCTCCCCCCTGGCATCCCCCCGATAGAGAACGCCCAAGAGCTCTGTGAAGTCATTCTCGAGTTCGTGCTTCCCGGCCTGGAGAAATCATGAAGAGATTCAATCTGGCGGCGTTGGCCGCACTTGCAATCCTGCTCGGAGGCTGTGCCTTTACCGCGCCGCGCGATGTGCCCCCTCCAGCCGAGCTGCCCCAGAACTTTCACAATGCCGACAACCAGCGAGTTCAGGCCCCCGAACCCTGGTGGCAGGCATTCGACGACCCGCAACTCGACGCCCTGATCGAAGAAGCGCTGCAGCACAACTTCGAGCTCAAGCAGGCCGTCGCACGTCTGCAGCAGGCCGAGGCGCTGCTGAAAAGCGCCAACGCCTCCCGCCTCCCTATCTTGACCGCCGAAGGGAGCGCCACCTCAGGGCTCCAGCAGACTGTCTCCGGAGAGAGCGAAGGCGAAACCCGCAGTGTCTCTTTGGCGGCCGCCTTCGAACTCGATCTGTGGGGTAAGCTGACCGCCCGCAGCCGCGGGGCACGCCTCGACCAGCAGGCGAGCCGTGAAGAATTCAAAGCGTTGCTTCTCGGGCTTACGGCACGGATCGCGGATGCCTACTACCTGGTCGTCGAACAGCGCACTCAGCTGCAGCTCGCCGAACAGAATATTCTCGCCTACCAGGATTCCCTGCAGATGGTCGAACGCCGCTACCGCCAAGGCCTGGTTCCGGCTGTCGATCTCTACCAGGCTCGTCAGACCCTGGCCAGTGCGCGCGCCAGCCATGCCGCTGTCTCGAGCAGCCTGACCAGCGCAGAAAACGCACTCGCGGTGCTGATCGGCCGTTATCCAGGCAGCGAGCTCACTGGCGCACTGGCAGAGCTCCCACCACCCCCCGAGGCTTTCCCGGCGGGGCTGCCGAGCGAGATTCTCACCCGACGCCCCGATTTGCGCGCCGCCTTGCTGAAGGTTCAGGCCCATGACTCGCGCCGCGCCGCGGCGATCGCCGACCGTTTCCCAAGCATTAACCTGCTCGGCAGTTACGGCAGCAGCCGCTCCACCTACACGCTGCCGACCATTGAGGGGGAGTTCTGGAACCTGGTTGCGGGGCTCACCCTGCCGCTGATCGACGGCGGCCGCCGTCGTGCCGAAGTGAACCGCCAGGAAGCCCTGGTCGACGAAAGTCTTGCCCGTTACCGCCAAGCCGTATTAACCGCGTTCCAGGAAGTCAACAACGCACTGGCGCGCAACCACAATGACGAGCTGCGCATCGTGCACCTGGAGGCGGCCGAGACATCAGCCGCCGCCTCGTTGCGCCTCGCCATGGAACGCTACCGCTACGGGCTCAACGAGTACCTGCAGGTGATCACCGCGCAGGTCTTCCACGTCCAGATTCAACAA
>PKUI01000019.1 GCA_002869605.1 Desulfuromonas sp.
AGGGCTACGAAGGGGTTACCACGCTCGACTATACGGTTAACTAATCATTCCCTTTTCAGATCATTCGCTTCAACAACAAAAAAGCACACCCTCGTGGGTGTGCTTTTTTATTCCATAAGCCTGCCGGCAAAACCCGGCTGACAACCGAGCTTAAAACTTCTGCACCGGGCAGACCTCCAGGACCTGTCCCGCGTTCATCAGGGTGCGACACAGACGAAGAGTACAGACATTACAAAACATCGCGCTGCGCCAGAAAAGCTGTAAACCTCCTCGAGGCATCAGTTTTTGCGGTTCCTGCTGAACAGAATCGAGGAACGCCGCCGCCTCGTCTGTTTGCGAAAAGGCCTGCAACGACACCGTATCATCTCCGAGCGCACTCGGGACACCTTGCAGGAGTTCACACTCAACCTGTAACAGTGCCTGGTCATTAAGCAGCTCACGATAGAAGTTATGCGCCTGCTGGCGGTCAGCATCGACGGCCAGGGTAAAATGCCGCTGCTGATGCCTTGTAGCAAGGCTCTCGACAAAACCACTGACCAGCGGCAGAGACCGGGACGTCGCGTCGGTCAGAATCAACACCCGCTGTGCAAGGCTCGCCATAAACAGCTCTTCCGGAGCATTACCGCTCACATTCAGTAACACCAGATCGAAACGCGCAGGAACCCCGGAGACCATATCGAGCGCGACATAAATGTCTGCCGCTGTCGCTTCCTCTAAACCGGCGTACAAAATCCCGACCGGGTCACGCATGAGCGTCCCGGGAAAACCGACCAGCTCTTCACCTGCCGGAGTCAACACACCCCGCCCACACGAAGAGCCCAGATTGCCCCGCTCGATGAGCAGCACGCGCCCACCCTGCTGCACGCAACTGAATGCCAGCGCATGCATCAGCCGTTCGCGTAGCGCATGATTGCCCGGCGAACTTAACGCAAGGACCAGCGGTACGCTCTGTCTCGTTACGTCACCCCGAAACATGGTCATCCTTTTGACTTGAGTCCACTTTTTCGACACACCTTCAGCAACTGCTCAACCTCGACCGGGGTGACACTAACCACTCCCGATGAGCTCGTTGCGAGACGCCTTGACGGCACCAGAACCAGGGGCCGGACCTTGAGAAAAGCCGATTCAGAGCCCATCCAGCGGCTGCGACGTCCAGCTTGCCGGGGAACTCCCGGTTGACTTTTACTGTATCTTGCCATCGGTATACTCCTGAATCCGTCCGACGGGAAAACAGGATGGTTTTCCGGCATGACCGATTCACTACTCCCATAAAGAGCAAATACCGTGCCTCTTGAGAAAACATCGACAAACAGGATCAGAGCTGCTTCTTTTTGATTTTTTCCAGGAGGGTCGTGCGGTTGAGGTTCAGCAGGCGAGCAGCTTCTTTCTTATTCCCTTCGGCAACCTGAAGAGCCTTAATGATCAGGCGGCTTTCAAAAGCACTAACCAGGCTATTGAAGTCCACTCCGGAATCGGACCACGGCAGAACATCACCTTCCGCTATGCTCTTGGCAGCGCCACCATCCGACCGACGATAACGTTCCGGAAGATCCTGGGGAGAGACCATCTCCGAGTCATGCAGAATCAACAGCCGTTGCACGAGGTTTTCAAGCTCCCGTACATTCCCGGGCCAGGCATACTGTTTAAGAACACGTATCGCGTCGTCGTCGAACCCCTTGAGGGCAACCTTGCGGTTACGCGCGAGGATACGGATAAACTCCTGGGTCAGCAGCGGGATGTCGTCGCGACGTGAGCGCAGAGGAGGGACCAGCAGTGGAATAACACTGAGGCGATAATAGAGATCTTCACGGAACGTCCCTTCCGCGATCAGCTTCTCGAGGTCGCGATGGGTCGCGGCCACGATCCTTACATCAACCGGTACCGGCTTGAGCCCGCCAACCGGTTCGAATTCACGTTCCTGCAGCACGCGTAACAACTTGGCCTGCAGTGCCGGCTTCATATCACCGATTTCGTCGAGGAACAAGGTCCCGCCGTCGGCATAGCGAATGCGCCCGGCCTTGGCCTGCGTTGCGCCGGTAAAGGCACCCTTGACGTAACCGAACAGCTCGCTCTCGAGCAACTCCTCGGGAATCGCCGCACAGTTTACCGGAACAAAATTGCCACCATGTCGCGGGCTCATCACGTGAATGGCACGCGCCACCAGTTCCTTGCCGGTGCCGCTCTCTCCCTGGATCAGAACCGTGCTGTTTCCTTCAACAGCGATCCTTTCGATCAAATCAAATAGATGCCGCATCGGCGAGCTCTCGCCGATAATCCCCTGGAAGCCGCTGCTGCGCCGTGTTTTACCCGGTTCTTCCCGATGGTAAATCTGCAGTTCATGATGGCGCAAGCCACGCGCCACGGTAATCACCAGCTCAGAGAGGTCATAGGGGGTCTGAATATGAAAAAAGACCCCGATCTGCAACGCCTCGGTCGCCAGCTTGCGTTCCTGCTCGGGGATAGCGGCAATCGCTACGATTTGGGGATTATCAGCATGCGCCCGGCGCACCAGCTCGAAGCCGTCGCGTCCCGGCAGAAAGGGAGGGGTGACCAACACAGCCACTTCGTGGGTGGCGAGCATCTCAGTCGCCTCGGCGACCGTATCCGCTTCCAGAACAACGCAACCGACGCGCTCACGCAGGGCCTCAGCCGCGCGCAGGCGCTCGTCACGGTTTTCATCGACAATCAGAAGATTGCGGGTACTCATGGCGTCCTTTTCCGGTTAGAGATCGAAGACCTCGTCCAGTTGACGCTTCTTGATCTTCTCCGACAGGGTCGTGCGTTTAAGGTTCAACAACCGCGACGCCTCTTTCTTGTTTCCTCCGGCACGGCGCAGGGCCTCCAGAATCAGTCGATCTTCCAGCTCGCAAACCACCTTATTGAAATCGACGGTGCCATCCTCCCACAGTTCCCGGTCATCGAGATTTCCGGAAAGGCTATCAGCTCGGCACTCAACTCCGGTCACCGCATTAATCTCGACGTCGAGCGTGCCGCGGATACGCACCGGTAGGTTTTCCACCTCGACCGTCTTCCCCCCGAAAAGCACCGACATCTGCTGCACAATATTTTCCAGCTCGCGGATGTTTCCTGGCCAGGAGTAGCTCATCAAAACCTTCATCGCGGCATCGCTGAAACCAAGCAGCGGTTCACTCCGATCCCGGTTGTAAACCTGCACAAACTTTTTGACCAGGGGCGGGATGTCCGCAGAGCGCTCACGTAACGGTGGAATTTGCACCGGTATCACGTTGAGACGATAAAAGAGGTCTTCGCGGAACTTCCCATCGGCCACCAGTTGTTCAAGATCGCGATGCGTTGCCGCCACAACCCGTACATCAACCGGAATCGGCTTAACCGCGCCGACCGGCTCGAACTCCCGTTCCTGAAGAACCCGCAGCAGCTTGGCCTGCAGATCCTGACGCATATCACCGATCTCATCGAGAAACAGGGTCCCGCCATCGGCATACTGGATACGGCCAACTTTTGACTGCCCGGCGCCGGTAAATGCACCCTTAACATAGCCAAACAGCTCCGACTCAAGTAGGTTTTCGGGGATCGCAGCACAATTCACCGGAACGAAATTCTTCGCGCGTCGCTCACTGTGGGTATGAATGGCATGGGCCACCAACTCCTTACCGGTGCCACTCTCGCCATGGATCAACACGGTACTCAGACCATCTTCAGCGACCTTCTCGATCATCCGAAAAACGTTCTGGCTTTCCCGGGAAACCCCAACCATACCGTAGAAGCTTTCACTCTTGCGGATTTTTGAACCCTGCTTCTGCCGATTGGCCTGGGCATCGTAATAGCGCAGCCCCTTGGCCACAGCGATGACCGTTTCCGTTTCATCGTAAGGGAGGAACACGTAATGCAGGGCGCCGCTTTTGGCCACATCGACCACCAGTTTGCGATCATCATACGGAAGCGCTGCGACCATAACAATCAAGGGGTTCTTTTCACGAACCTCATGCAGCAGCTCAAAACCGTTATCATCTCCCTGGAGTTTTACGTTCACCACGACAAGGTTGATGTCGCGTTCGTCGAGGGTTGCCCGCGCTTCTTTGAGGGAAGAAGCCTCGAAAACCACACAACCGACCTCCTGACGCAACGCAGCGGCAATTTTTCCCCGTGCCTGCAGATCAGACTCGACCAACAACACCAGTCGTAAAGAGTTCATCATACCCCCATACCTACCTTAATCATTTCTTCATACGGACCCATAAACACCTAAAGCCCCATAACAAAATGTAAACATGTGTGATTCTAGCCCATCCTCAGGGGTTAGGCAATCAGGAATGTCAAAAAACCGGCACAATCTAAGATTGCGGTAATCGTGGGCACTTAACCCTTCCCGGAAGCCCGCAACAACAAAAAACCCGCACCACGCTTGACCCTCTGGGGTCTACGTGTGCGGGCTTGATATTTTCCTTGCCGGGGCAGGACACCCCGTAATCATCAACCGGTCGAATACTTAGCCGATTTTTTCCTGGCGTTCCTGCTCGGTCTTGCAGTCGATGCACAGCGTCGTCACCGGGCGTGCCTTGAGACGGGCTTCGCCAATCTCCTCTTCACAGCTCTCACAGATCCCGAACTCACCCTCCTCGATCCGCTCTAGCGCTTCACGGATCTTGTTGATCAACTTTCGCTCGCGGTCACGGATTCGCAACTCGAAATTGCGATCCGACTCGAGAGAGGCGCGGTCGGTCGGGTCGGGGAAATTGGTCTTCTCGTCGCTCATCTCGGCAACGGTCTTGCCTGCTTCCCGCAGCAACTCCTCGAGCTGCTGCTCCAGAATCTGCTTGAATTCGTCAAGTTTTGCATTGTCCATCTGCTGCTCCTGCGAATGAAACGGAATTGACAAACACTAAATGAAACTACCAAAAAAGTCAATCGCTGCAACCTACAACGGACCGTTGAATTGCAGATACAGAATCACCGAGACCAACACCACGGCCAACCAGCAAGAGACAATATCCGAACTCTTGACCGGGGCGCTCTCTCCCAGCTTCCGGGTCTCCTCCGAAATAGCCGTTTCTGGAGACCGTTCCAGTAGCAATCGAACCAGTTCTGGAAAGCGCTCGTAGGCATTGGAAATAATCAGGAAATCATACTCACGCGACAAGGTCACGAAAGCCCGTTTGCGCACCTGTACCAGGTCAACCGCCTGGACCTCGTCAAAACGAACCTGTTTGTCGCGCAGCAACTTGTGTGCGGCGACCCCTTCCGAGTTGATGGCAATCCGGCGAAACAGGCTCTCGACCAACAAGACCACCACCGGTACGATCATCACCGCCAGAATAATAATCTTGCCGCCCGGCTCACCATGCGCAAGGCTGGTCAGCAACAGCGCCATCAGCAGAACCACCAGCAGTGCCAAGGGAATCAAAAAAGGACGCCGGATTTTGAAATCACTCGCTTCGAACTCTGCCGCCCCTGAAACAGGCTCTGTCATATATCCTCCTCCCGCACGTAGGAACCGCTTTTCCCGCCATGCTTTTCCTGCAGTCGAACGTGATCAATCACCATCGATTTATCGACCGCCTTGCACATATCGTAGATCGTCAGGGCGGCAACACTCACCGCCGTGAGCGCCTCCATTTCCACACCGGTGCGTCCCGTAAGCCTGACTGTCGCTTCGATCTCTACCCGGCTGCCGGTGCGGTCAGGGTTGAACTCAACCGTAACCGCGGTAAGCAGCAGCGGATGACACAGCGGGATCAGCTCGGGCGTCTTCTTGGCGGCCATGATGCCGGCCAGTCGCGCTGTCTGCAGGACATCCCCCTTTTCGAGCGAACGATCGAGAATCCGCTCAAGGGTTTCGGGTTGCATCCTGACTTCACCGCGCGCAGTGGCCACCCGTTCGCTTTCGCGCTTGCCACCGACATCGACCATGATAGCACGCCCCTCGTCATCAAAGTGGCTCAGCTTATCCGACATGCTCACTCTCCCAATTCAGTTGAACAACGCTTCCAGAAGATGGTCCATGGACCGCACCGGCACCAACTCCAGACCGTTGGGGGGCTCAAGGTTACGTGCACTACCGGCAGGCAACAGACAACGCTTAAAGCCGAGCCGAGCTGCCTCTTTGACACGCAGCTCCGGATGCGACACCGCCCTCACCTCACCGGTCAGCCCCATTTCGCCAAACAGGATCGTATCGGGTGCCACCACGCGATTGAGATGGCTCGACACCAGGGCGGCAGCGATCGCCAGATCGACCGCCGGCTCCGCGAGCCGCACCCCACCGGCCACATTCACAAAGATATCCTGGGCCAGCAACGACAGCCCGGCCTTCTTTTCGAGCACCGCCACCAGCAGGGAAACCCGGTTGTGGTCCAGCCCCATGGTGGTACGTCGCGGGTTACCCAGCGAGGTTCCGGAGACCAGCGCCTGAAGTTCAACCAGGATCGGACGCGTCCCTTCCAGCGACGGCACCACCACGCTGCCCGCGGCGTTCTCCGGACGTTCGGCGAGAAACATCTCCGAGGGATTCAGCACCTCGACCAGTCCGCGATCCTTCATCTCGAACACACCGATCTCGTTGGTCGAGCCGTAGCGATTCTTCACCGCGCGCAACACGCGATAGGCGTGCCCTGGATCCCCTTCGAAATAGAGCACCGTGTCGACCAAGTGTTCGAGCATCCTGGGCCCGGCCAGCGAGCCGTCCTTGGTCACATGCCCGACCAGAAAAGTCGAGACTCCCTCGCGCTTGGCCAGGTGCATCAGGCGTGCGGCACACTCCCTGACCTGGCTGACGCTGCCGGGGGCCGACTCAAGATCGGCCGTGTAGATGGTCTGGATCGAGTCGATCACCAGAAACG
>PKUI01000224.1 GCA_002869605.1 Desulfuromonas sp.
CGTGCATTTGAAAAGCTGGTGCATTTCGAGGGCTGCATGCCGATCGAGGAGATGGCCGCGCGCGGCGAAATGACCCTCGCCTTCGGGCCGCTGAAGCCGGTCGGCCTCCCTGATCCGCGCACCGGCAAGGATCCGTTCGCGGTGGTGCAGCTGCGCCAGGACGATCGCCACGCCACCCTCTACAACATGGTCGGCTTCCAGACCCGGCTCAAGCATCCCGATCAGCAGCGCCTGTTCCGTACCATCCCCGGTCTCGAGACGGCACGTTTCGCGCGCCTCGGCAGCATGCATCGCAACACCTTCGTCAACGCCCCACGCTGCCTGGAGAAGAGTCTTCAGATCAAGGGGCATCCCGGACTGTTCCTGGCCGGGCAGCTCACCGGGGTGGAGGGGTACGTCGAATCGGCGGCCTGCGGTTTTATGGCCGGCATCTTCGCCGCCCGCTACCTCAAGGGGGAGTCGTTGCCGTTGCCGCCCGCGGAGAGCGGTTGCGGGGCGTTGCTGGCGCACCTGGTCGAGTCGAGTGCGGACGACTTCCAGCCGATGAACATCAACTATGGACTCTTTCCGCCATTGCAGCAGCGGGTCCGTTCACGCCGCGAGCGGCGTCTGGCGACAGCCGAGCGGGCGCTTATCGCCAGTGAGGCCTGGTGCCGGGAGGCCGGCCTCAAGGACTGAAGCCCTGACGAGGCGCCTGCTTGCCAAACCCTGCGGGGGATGATAAGAAGCAAAAAGTCCGATTAAACGTATCCTGAACCCCACGGAAAGAAAATGTCTTTGAAGCCTTCAACATCCCCCGCCGCGGGTGGGGATAAACTGGTGCTCGCTTCGGCTTCGCCCCGTCGCCGCGAACTGCTCGCTTCTCTCGGCTACCGCTTCGAGGTGGAGGTTTCACAGGTGGACGAAGCCGTGCTCCCCGAAGAGCAGCCTGCCGCACACGTTGTCCGCCTCAGCGAAGAGAAGGCCCGCGAGGTTGCCGCGCGGGTGGCCGGGGCTGGGCGCTGGTATCTCGGCAGCGACACTGTGGTGGTCTGTGACGGACAGATTCTCGGCAAGCCGGCTGACGCCGCACAGGCCCGTACCATGCTCGCCATGCTCTCCGGGCGCAGCCACGAGGTCTATTCCGGGTTCGCGCTCTACGACCGGCATAGTGAGCAGATGCGCTCCGGGGCGGTGGTGACCGAGGTCGAGTTCCGTCCGTTGACAAAGGCCGAAATCGCAGGCTACATTGCCAGCGGCGAGCCGTTCGATAAGGCCGGAGCCTACGCGATCCAGGGACTGGCCGCGGCCATGGTGCGGCGCATCTCCGGAAGCTATTCCAACGTAGTCGGGCTGCCGCTGTGCGAGGTGGTCGAGGCGCTCACCGCCGCCGGACTACCATCCCCCTTAACAGGTGATCAAGATGCTTGATGTTGCTGTTCAGCTCGAAGCGATCCGGAACCAGCTGGCACAGGCCTGCAGCCGTAGCGGGCGTGATGCCCAAAGCGTGCGCCTGGTGGCGGTCTCCAAGAAGAAGCCGGCCGCAATGATCGAGCAGGCCCATGCCGCAGGGCAGGAGCTGTTCGGCGAGAGCTACGTCCAGGAGATGGTCGACAAGTTCGAGGAGGTCACGGCACCGGTCTGCTGGCACTTTATCGGTGGGCTGCAGAGCAACAAGGTCAAGTACCTGCGCGGCAAGGTGGCGATGATCCATTCTCTCGACCGGCTGTCGTTGGCGCGCGAGATCGATCGCCAGTGGGGCAAGCTCGGCGAGCGCATCGAGGTGCTGGTTCAGGTCAATCTCGGCGACGAAGAGAGCAAGTCGGGGGTCGCCGCCGAACAGCTGCCTGGCCTGCTCGAAGAGCTCTCCCACCTGCCGCACCTGCAGGTCGTCGGCCTGATGACCCTGCCCCCCTATTGTCCCGACCCCGAGGATGTGCGGATCTACTTCCGGCGTCTGCGGGAGCTTGCCGAAGAGGCCACGGCGCGCCGGATTCCCGGCATCGAGATGCGCGAGCTGTCGATGGGGATGAGCCATGACTTCGAGGTCGCCATCGAAGAAGGAGCGACACTGATCCGGGTCGGTTCGGCGATCTTCGGCGAGCGGGCCTGAACCGGAACACGGCTCTCCAATACGATTATTACCTTCATGGGCTATCCATTTCTGCTTTTCGATCTCGACGGAACCCTGGTCGACTCCCTTGACGACCTGGCGGTTTCCATCAACCTGCTGCGCGAGGAGTTGGGGTTGGACGCGCTTGCGCGTGAGCGTGTCGCAGGCGCCATCGGCGATGGCGCTGCGCTGCTGGTCAAGCGTTGTCTCCCCGAGCACCCGTACGCGCCGCGCTCCGTCGAGCGCTTCCTGCAGATCTATGACGATCATCTCCTCGATCATACGGCGCCTTACCCAGGGATCCCCGAGCTGCTCGAGTCACTGGCCGGATGTAAGCTGGGCGTGGTGACCAACAAGCCGCGTGCCGAGGCACAGAGGATTCTCGTCGGGGCGGGTCTGGCCGGGCACTTCCAGACGGTGGTCGGCGGTGACTGCGCCGCGGCCAGAAAACCTGACGCCGCACCGTTGCAGCTGGCCCTGCAGCGGCTCGGGCACCAGGCGGAGCCGGCGTTGATGGTCGGCGATCACCATACCGACCTCTATGCCGGGCGCGCCGCCGGGATCGATACCTGCTTCTGCCTCTGGGGTATGGGGCACGATGATGGTCTAACCACGACCCTGCGGGCGGCATCCCCGGCCAAGCTACAGCAGTTGTTGACCGGTTGCTCCCCATGAAACAGGCGCTGACCCAGCGCGACATCGCGTGGTTCTTCTTTCCGCTGCTGCTCAATGTGCAGCTGATGAGTGTTTCCCACACCGTCATCAATGCCGCGCTGGCGCGCGAAGAGGATTACATCGCCGCGCTGGCGGCGTTTGCCACGGCGATGGTGCTGCATCTGTTTTTCGCCTCCCCCTCCTACCAGAACCACACCGTAACCATCGCCATGGTGCGCGGCCGACAGTCGCTGCGCGGGGTGGTGCTGTTTGTGGTGCTGGTGGCGGTCTACGTGTCGATCATGCTGGCGCTGATCGCCTTCTCCCCGCTCGGCGATCTGTTGCTGCAGCGCGTCCTCGGGGTCTCCGCGGAGTTGACCCTTGAAACCCGCAGGGTGGTGGCCCTGCTGTCGGTCCTGCCGTTTATCACCGGGTTTCGCGGCTTCTTCCAGGGGCTGGTGATCCGCGCCCGCCGTACCGGGCTGGTCTCCCTGGCGACCGGGGTGCGTATTGCGGCCCTGTTCGGCTACCTGTTGCTGGGTCGCCTCTGGTTCTCCGGCGCGCAGCTCGGTGCTTTTGCCTTGGTCGCCTGCGTCGCCACTGAAACGCTGGTGATCGGTTTCTTTGCCTGGCGGGTGAAGCTGCCGCTGCCGGAGGGGGTCGAGGAGAAGAGCATCCCGGAAGTGCTCCGTTACGCCTTTCCGCTCGCCTATTCATCGTGCCTGCAGCAGGCGATCCCGCTGCTGATCACCGCGATCATCGGACGCCTCGCCGACGGCGTGACGGCCCTGGCGGCGTTCGGCGTGATCCGCGGCTTTCTGTTTTTGCTCGCTGGCCCCTTGCGCAATCTCCAGCAGGCCTACCTGACCCTGGTCGAGGACGAACAGGGCTACCGGGTATTGAAGCGCTTTTGCGTGCGCCTTGCCCTGTTGCTCGGCCTGTTGATGGTCGCGGTCGCGTTCCCGCTCAACCAACTGGTGCTCGGGCGCCTGGTCGGAGTCGCCGCCGAGCTGCGCGCGTACATCGCGTGGCCGCTCGCCTGCTGCGCCGCCTACCCGCTGCTGTATGGGGCCACCAACCTGTTGCGCGGCTACTTTGCCGGTGCGCATCGGACCGCAATGCTGGGGCGCTCGACCCTCTGGAAGGCCTCGTTCCTGGCCCTGAGCTGGGGGATCTCTCTGACGACGGTCCTGCCGTTTTCCGGGATCAGCGTGGCGATCGGGCTGCTGTTGGTCGCCGAGCTGCTCGAGACCGGCTACCTCTACCTGCAGAAGTCGCGACAGTTCGAACAGTTTGCCAAGGCGAGCTGAGCCAGGTCTGTGCTACACTGGGGGCAGGAGGTGCAGATGGAAAAGAAGCATCCCTGTCCCGATTGCCGAGCCTGCCAGTGGTGCTCCGAAGAGCGCTGCCGGATCTGCCTGAAGGCGGCTACCTGTCGCAAGAAACTCTCCATGGCCGAACAGATCGCCCTGTATGAACGGTTAAACGCCGCCGGTTCAAAATCCTCGACCTCGTAGTTTCCCCCCGAAGTGATGGTCAGGGGGGGCGGTTTGTGTAAACCGCTTGTCGTGTGTTAGGCTTCTCGTTCATTAAAAAATCGGTGGCAGTTTGCCTGCCGCTGTGGAGCCTGTATGAACTATCGCCGCCTGCTGGTCATTCTGTTGCTGCTAACCGCAGTCTTCCACGTGCTTTCGTGCCAACAGCGTTCGGAACCCAGCACGGTCGCTTTTATCGCCGGGTTGACCGGGCGCGGCGGAGGCTTGGGTCAGGAGGGGCGCGACGCCTTCCTGCTGGCAGTGGACCAGTTCAACCGGCAAGGCGGCATCGACGGCAAGCCTGTGGAAACCCTGGTTGTCGACCATCTCTCGACCCCCGACGGGATGCGCGCGGCGCTGGAGCAGCTGCAGGCCGCCGGGGTGGGCGCGGTGGTCGGCCCGATGTCGAGCCAGGTCGCGGTGCAGATGGCCCCCGAGACCGAGCGGTTGGGGATGACGCTGATCTCCCCGACGGTTAGCACCGATGTCCTGAGCGACAAGCGAGACCTCTTCTTTCGTCCCCATTACATTGATCGTCAGGCGGCGGTTAAACTGGCGGGTATCTTCACAGAGAGACAGCTCAAGAGCGTGGCGATCATTCAGGACAACGACAACCACGCTTATTCCGAAAGCTGGAATAGATCATTTCAGAGAGTTTTCTCCGGTAGCGTTGAAACCCTGAGCTTTTCCTCGTCCTCGTCTCCTTCCTTCACCCGTCTAGTCGAACCGTTGCAGGAAAACTCTCCCGATGCGGTGCTGATTCTTGCCAATGCCCCCGATACCGGGTTGATCTGCCAGCAACTGGTCAAGCAGGGGACCAGAGTGGCACTTTTTGCAACCTGCTGGTCGGCGAGCGGCCCGTTGATCAGTTACGGCGGCCATAGCGTCGAAGGATTGGAATTTCTGCATAGCATCAATATCAGCAGCAAGTCCGCGACGTACGAGAAGTTTTCCAATGACTTTTTGTCCCGTTACAACCGCAGGCACCTGTTTCCGGCGATGCATACCTACGACGCGACGATGATTCTGCTACAGGCGTTGGCGGCCCAAAAGGCGAATGAGACGCTTCCTGATGCGCTCCTGCGCCTGCGCAGTTTCCAGGGACTGCAGTACCCCCTGGTCTTTTCCGACAGCGGCGACCTGGTTGATCCTCCCCTGTTTCTTACCCGGGTCAAGGATGCCCGGTTCAATTTCGTCCGCACTGTCGATTAAGTGATCTGACAGCACGATCCTTCCCGCGCCCCTTCCTTCCTTGCGCAGATAGCGTACTGTCCAATACGCTATGCCGCCTGTTAAGTCATTAAAAATTGGCGTTTATTAGAAAAGATGGTATGACTGTGTGTGTCACGTGTGTGTCACGTGTGTGACGTGTTTTTTGGGGATGACACAGGGAGGGTTGCGACCCCGCTTTTCGGCCATTCATGTCTATAATGCTCCACGCATGCAGAACATTGCCCTGCAACGAGGCACAAAAGATGGCTTGGTGCTCAGACAGAACCTTCTCGAACTTGGGGATTTTTCAGGTCTGCAGCACACTGTTATGTTTGATGCTTCCGTAGCTAGTAACGGCCGCGGCTCTACCCGGTGCATCTCTCCAAGGGTAGATCTACGTTGATTCTCTGGTCTTATCCATGGGAGCTTTCTCTGCCCAAGGGATGAAAGGTTTGTGAATTGAAGCTTAGACTTTGCTTAGCATTGCTTGTCGCCTGCGCCCTGGTCGTGACTGTTTTTGCTTGTCAGCGGGAACAGAAGGTTTATCTCGGTTACGTCGCTGGCCTGCGAGGATTGGGCTCGGAGCTTGGCCAGGCCGGATTCAATGGTGCGGTCCTGGCTGTAGAAAATATCAACCACCAAGGGGGCATCGACGGTCGTCAGGTCGAATTGCTGGTGCGTGATCATCTGGGGGACACTGATCTGGCCATAGAGGAAGTTCATGAGCTGGTTGAGGCCGGTTGTGTTGCGTTCATCGGGCAGATGCTCAGCCAAAAGAGCGTGAAGGTCCTGCCCGCCTTGCAGGGGAGCGGCATCGTGATGGTCAGCCCGACAACGGCGACCTCCGAACTGAGCGAAAAGGACGACCAGTTTCTACGGATCTATCCCGACGAACGGCTTTTTGCTTCCCGGCTGGCCCGTTATGCCTCCCGAGAGCAGGGGCTCAGGCACATGGTGGTCGTTGCCAACAGCGATAACCGTTCCTTCAGCGAACCATGGATACGAAATTTCAGCGACTTTTATATCGGAGCGGGAGGGGTGTCTGTCGAGCGCATCTGGTTTTCTAACGGGTCTGGGGGGACCTTTGCTGCGGCGGCTGTCGAAACGCTAAAAGGGCACCCCGATGGCGTGGTGATTCTTGCCAATGCTCGTGACTCCGGGATGTTGGCCCAGCATATCCGCAGACATGATCGTGACATTGCGTTGTTTACGGCCGAGTGGTCGTTTGCCGGTGATCTGTTGCGTTATGGAGGA
>PKUI01000199.1 GCA_002869605.1 Desulfuromonas sp.
CGAGTAGAGCATGCCGGTCTTGATCACGTCGGCGCCGATATCGTCGAGTACCGCCTTGATCTGTGCGCCGACAAAGTGTGGCGGAGCAGCCTCGACCGCTTTGACCCCGGTGGTGTTCTGGGCGGTCAGGGCGGTGATGGCGCTGCTGGCGTAGCTGCCGAGCAGGGTGATGGTCTTGATGTCGGCCTGCAGCCCGGCGCCGCCGCCCGAGTCGGAGCCGGCGATGGTCATCACCTGGCCGCGCGGGTCTTCGACGTGGCGGTTGAACAGCAACGCGAACTCTCCGGCCGCTAGCGCCGGGTTGGGGTCGGACATCACCGCCGAGATCACCGCCACCGAGTCGGCGCCGGCCTCGAGAAGTTCGTCGGCGCGCTGCGCGGTGATGCCGCCGATGGCGACCACCGGGATGTCGACGGCGCGCTTAACCTTGCGCAGCATCTCGACGCCGACCACCGTTGCATCGTCCTTGGTCCCGGTAGGGTACATGCTGCCGATGGCGACATAATCGGCCCCGTGGGCGGCGGCCTTCAGTGCTTCTTCCGGGTTGTGGGTCGAGACGCCGATCAGCTTGTTGGGACCAAGGATCTTGCGCGCTTCGGCGATGCCGGTGTCCCCCTGCCCGAGATGCACGCCGTCGGCGCCGCAGGCCCAGGCGAGTTCAGGAAGGTCGTTGATGATGAAGATTGCGCCGAACTTGCGGCACAGGGTGAGGATCTTCTTTGCGACCCCGAGCCGCTCCTGCACCGGCAGGGTTTTTTCGCGGTACTGGATCACCCGCGCGCCCCCCTTGAGGGCGGCGGTAATGCGTGGCAGCAGGTCGCCGTCGAGGTCGTCGTTGGTGATCAGGTAGAGTCCGTCGATCATCGGGGCGCCTGTGGTGGTTACTTGAGGATGATGCGACGATTAAGTAGGTCGATTTCGGCGAGAACACCCGGCAACGGTTTCTTGTTGCCGAGCAGGTCGATCAGCACCAGGCCATTTTCGGTCTGGACGATCGAAGCCGCCTCTGCCAGGGGGGTCGTTTCATCGTTGTAGGTGAGTTCGAAAGGTCCGCTATCCATGCACATGGTCAGGTTCTCACTTTGCGGGAAAAATCCCCGCAAATCGTAGCTGATTGGGGGTGGGGTGTCAATTGCGCTGAGCGGATGACGGCAGATGCTTTGCCTTTACACCCAAAGGTGCGACATGCTAAGAAAGTTTTTTGCTTTAGCACGGAGAATCAGATCATGCCTGGACAACGTCCGACCTACGTCGAAATAGACCTCGAGGCCCTCGCCCATAATTACACCCAGATACGCAACCAACTCAGCGCCGACAATCAGTTGTTGGCGGTGGTCAAGGCCGATGCCTACGGACACGGGGTTGAGCATGTGGTGCCCGCACTGATTGAGGCCGGCACCGAGTGGTTCGGGGTGGCGCTGGTGGAGGAAGGGGTCGAGCTGCGCCAGGCAGGCGTCACCCAGCCGATCCTGGTTCTCGGCGGGGTCTGGCCGGAGCAGATCGACAGCCTGCTGCGTTTTGAACTTACCCCGGCACTTTATTCTCTGGAGATTGCTCGCAAGCTGAACGAGCGGGCCGTCGCCCTCGGTGGTGTCGGTCGCTACCACCTCAAGGTCGACTCCGGTATGGGACGCCTCGGCTTCCTGCCGGGTGATTTGCCGAACGTGCTCGCTGAGCTCCAGTCTTTTTCTGCGTTGCAGTTGGAGGGGGTCTTTACCCACTTTGCCCTCGCCGATGAGCCGGGGCATGCCTTTAACGATGTGCAGGTCGCACGTTTCCGTGAGGCGCTTGACGCGGTGCGTGCAGCCGGGTTCAAGCCGTCGTTCGTTCATGCCAGCAACAGCGCGGCGCATTTTGCCCTCGAACTCCCCGAGTGTAACCTGATCCGCCCCGGGATCGCCCTCTATGGTGCGCTCCCATCGGAAGCTTTTCGGGGGCTGCTCGACCTGCAGCCGGTGATGAGTTTCCGCTCGAGGGTGGCGCAGCTCAAGGACCTCCCTGCCGACTACGGGGTCTCCTACAGCCATCGCTTTGTCACGGAACGTCCTTCTCGCATCGCGGCGATCCCGGTCGGTTATGCCGACGGCTACAACCGCATGCTTACCAACCGAGGCCGGGTGCTGGTGCGCGGGCACTACGCCCCGGTGGTCGGAACGGTCTGCATGTACTGGATCATGGTCGACGTCAGTGACGTGCCCGGGGTCGAGGTTGGTGACGAGGTTACCCTGCTCGGTCGCGAAAACGGTCACATCATCTGGGGCGAGGAGTGGGCGGAAAAGATCGGCACCATTGCCTACGAGGTGTTCTGTGCCATCAGCAAGCGGGTGCCGCGCTTCAAAAGATGATCGTGTGAGAGACGCTGTGCTTGCGCTTCCCACCTATTAAATGTTCCAGGAGTTCAGATGTGCGAATCAGCTGAGAAACCGGTGTTCTTAGCCATCGACCTCGGGACCACCTCCCTGGCTGGACGCCTGTTCGGAACTGAAGGCGCCCTGGGGGCCGCGGCGCAGCTCGGCAACTCGCAGGTTGTGTTCGGCGGCGATATCATCTCCCGCCTGGAACAGGCACGCTCCGGGCAGGGTGAACACTTGCGGCAACTGTTGACGGCCGATATCGAAAAGCTCGTTACGCAACTCGCCGGAGACGCCAGCGGCTCGGTGCCGTCGCTCGCGGCGGCCGGTAACCCGGCGATCTGTCACCTGCTACTCAACCTGCCGGTCGATTCCCTGCTGTTCCCACCGCATAAACCGCTCGAGTCTCTGGGGCGCATCGTAGCGCCTGAAGAAACAGGTCTTCCCTTTCCCCTCTATCTTTTCCCGCTGGTTAGCGGCTACCTCGGTGGCGATCTGGTGGCCTGCCTGTATGGGCTGGATAACCCCGCTCGCGGCACTCTATTGATCGACCTTGGCACCAATGCCGAGATGGCCCTTTATACCGGTGGTGGCTGGCTGGCGACCTCGGTGGCGGCAGGACCAGCCTTCGAGGGGGGCGGGATCAGTTGCGGCATGCGCGCCGAAGCGGGGGCGATTGTTGATGTGCGGCTTGATGGCGAACAGCTGCAACTGGAAACGGTTGGTGGCGGGGTTCCTCGCGGGGTGTGCGGCAGCGGTTTGAGTGCGGCGGTCGCGGCGGCCCTTGATGGGGGGCTGCTCGGCAGTGACGGCACACTGCATGATGCCGCCGTGGTGGAAACCAACCTCTCGCGTTATCTGGTCGAGGATGGGGGCGGTCGTGCGTTACAGATCTACCGTGATGCGCGTACGCACCTACTGCTGACCCAGGAGGATATCCGCCAGTTCCAGCTCGCCAAGGGGGCGGTGCTTGCCGGGGTTCGTTGCCTGCTCGAACGGGCCAGGATGAGCGAAGAAGAGATTCCTGAGGTGATCGTCACCGGAGCCTTCGGGCATGGTATACCGCAAACGGTCCTGAAAAGGGTTGCCCTGCTTCCGGAAAAGATGGTAGATAGGGTACGCTTTACCCCGGCGGGGGTGCTCGATGGATTGCAGCGCTTCCTGCTTCAGGAGGACGGTCCCGAGCAGATAGCGGCGTTTGTGAAGCAGATCAAACCCTATCCCCTCTCCGGCACTCCGGCCTTCGAACGAGCCTTTCTATCCGCACTCAATTTCTAAACCGCCTTCGGACGGTTTTTTGTGTTTCTGAACCAGAACTCGGTATACATTAAAATCGTTTTCCCGGTGACCCCGGGCATGAAAGGGACATTCAGCTCATGGCAAAGATTACCCGTGCATTAATCAGTGTGTCGGACAAGACCGGCATCGTCGAACTGGCTACCGAACTCGCCTCCTACGGGGTCGAGATCCTCTCCACCGGCGGCACCGCCAAGCTGCTGCGCGAGCAGGGCCTGAGCGTCAAGGATGTCTCCGAGTTTACCGGTTTTCCAGAGATGCTCGACGGTCGCGTCAAGACCCTGCACCCCAAGGTGCACGGCGGCCTGCTCGGCATGCGCGACAACCAGGCCCACGTGGCCAAGATGGCCGAGCATGGCATCGAGCCGATCGACATGGTGGTGGTCAATCTCTACCCCTTCGAGGCGACCGTGGCCAAGCCCGACTGCAGCCTCGAGGACGCCATCGAGAACATTGACATCGGCGGGCCGACCATGCTGCGCAGCGCAGCCAAGAATAACCGCGATGTCACCGTGCTGGTCGATGCCGGCGATTACACATCCGTCCTCGAGGAGATGAAGGGGAACGACGGCAGCGTTTCGCGCGAGACCAACTTCCGCCTCGCAGTCAAGGTCTACCAGCACACTGCCGCCTACGACGGTGCAATCTCCAACTGGCTCGGCAAGAAGCTCTCCGAGGATGACGCCGAGTTCCCACCGACCCTGACCTTCCAGTTCAAGAAGGCGCAGGGGATGCGTTACGGTGAGAACCCCCACCAGCAGGCCGCTTTCTACGTCGAAAAGGATGTTGCGGAGGCGTCGATCGCCACCGCAAAGCAACTGCAGGGCAAGGAGCTTTCCTACAACAATATCGGTGACACCGACGCGGCGCTCGAGTGTATCAAGCAGTTTAACGAAGGTCCGGCCTGCGTCATCGTCAAGCACGCCAACCCTTGCGGCGTGGCGCTCTGCGACAACCTGCTCGATGCCTACCAGCGTGCCTTTTCCACCGACCCGGAGTCGGCGTTCGGCGGCATTATCGCCTTCAATCGCGAACTCGACGCTGAAACCGCCAAGGTGATTTGCGACAAGCAGTTCGTCGAGGTGATCATCGCGCCCAAGGTCTCTGCGGGGGCCGTTGAGGCGGTGGCGAGCAAGAAAAATGTACGTTTGCTCGAGTGCGGCGAGTGGCCGGCTGAATCTACCCAGCGCCTGGAGATGAAGCGGGTCAACGGTGGGATGCTGGTGCAGGACACCGACCTCGACCTCTACGCCGAGCTCAAGGTGGTAAGCAAGCGCCAGCCGACGGAAGATGAGATGCGCGACCTGCTGTTTGCCTGGCGAGTCTCGAAGTTTGTCAAGTCCAACGCCATTGTCTACGGCCAGGCCGGTATGACCATCGGCGTCGGCGCCGGCCAGATGAGCCGGGTCAACTCGGCGCGCATCGCCGCCATCAAGGCCGAGCACGCCGGACTCGAGGTCAAGGGCTCGGTGATGGCCTCTGACGCCTTCTTCCCGTTCCGCGATGGCATCGACAATGCAGCCGCTGTGGGGATCGCCGCGGTGATCCAGCCGGGCGGCTCGATCCGTGACGAGGAAGTGATTGCCGCCGCCGATGAGCACGGCATGGCGATGGTGTTTACCAGTATGCGCCACTTCCGTCACTAGTAAGCGCGCACTTCACGCCGATCTCGGCGTTGCCCGGCGCTTCGGTCCTTGTGCGGCGTAGTGCTGCTACGCCTCCGCGGCTTCGCTTGGGCGCCTTGAGCTCGACGTAAATTGCACGCTTCTTCGATGCGAGTTTTTATAAGAACTTGATAACACGTGTTTTTGGATGTTGGGTTTAGAGATAAATCTAACGCTGAAAACTGAGCCACAGTCAGAGATCTCTCGGCAAGGCACCCGAGAACTGGAACGCGAGGCGTAGCTGTTTACGTTGAGCGGCACGGCTCACAAGGGGGACGCAGCTGAGGGGTTCTGGCGTGGCCGGCTTAGGAGGAAAGATGAAGGTTCTGGTAATCGGCGGCGGTGGCCGCGAACATGCGCTGGTCTGGAAGATCGCCCAGTCGCCGCTGGTGGAAAAGGTCTATTGCGCACCTGGGAACCCCGGCATCGCGCAGCAGGCAGAGTGTGTTTCTATAGCGGTCGATGATCTCGACGGGCTGCTCGCTTTCGCCACCGAAAACGGTGTCGACCTCACCGTGGTTGGGCCCGAACTGCCCTTGACTCTCGGTATTGTCGATCGCTTCAAGGCTGCCGGGCTAACCATCTTTGGCCCCGACGCCAAGGGCGCGCAACTCGAGGGGAGCAAGGTCTTCTGCAAGGACGTGATGGCCAAGTACGGCGTACCGACCGCTGCCTACGGCACCTTCGTCGAGCGCGAAGACGCGGTCGCCTTCGTGCGTCAGCACGGCGCACCGATCGTGGTCAAGGCCGACGGCCTCGCCGCCGGCAAGGGGGTGGTGGTTGCGCAAAGCGAGGCTGAGGCGATCGAAGCGATTGAGGCTTCACTGGTCGACGGAGCGTTTGGCGACGCCGGTCGCACCGTGGTGATCGAGGAGTTCCTTGCCGGCGAGGAGGCATCGTTCATCGCCTTCACCGATGGCAAGACCATCCTACCGCTTGCTTCGTCCCAGGACCATAAGCCGGTCTACGACGACGATAAGGGGCCGAACACCGGCGGCATGGGCGCCTATTCGCCGGCCCCGGTGGTGACGCCGGCGATTCACGACATTGTGGTCGAGCAAGTGCTCAAACCGTTGGTGGAGGGTATGGAGGCCGAGGGCTGCCCCTACAACGGCGTACTCTACGCTGGGCTGATGATCGACGGTGACGAGGTCAAGGTCCTCGAGTTCAACGCCCGCCTCGGCGACCCGGAGGCCCAGCCGCTGCTCTCGCGGCTCAAGTCCGACCTGGTGCCGGTGTTAACCGCCTGCGCTAAGGGGGAGCTGGCCGGGGTCGAGTTGGAGTGGCACGATAAGGCCGCAGTCTGCGTGGTGATGGCTTCCGGTGGCTATCCGAAGGATTTCGTCAAGGGGCATGCCATTAGCGGGCTCGATGCCGCGGCCCTGATCGAGGACCTGACCGTCTTTCATGCC
>PKUI01000153.1 GCA_002869605.1 Desulfuromonas sp.
CCTGCTGGCGCGCAAGCGCGCTAAGGGGGGGCGTTTCGGACCGATCGAGGTCGGTGACTACTTCAACTATTACTTCGGCAACCCGGTCACGGTTAAACAGGGCGAGTCGCGCGAGGTCAGGATCGAGGCGATTACCCGCCTGTCGATGCTCGAGGGGGAGGAGATCGCCCCGGTACAGGAACTCCGTGGTCACATCCGGACCGCAGCAGGGGAGCCCACGCCTGGGGTGCGGGTGTTCGCCTACCGTGAAGCCGCGATGACCGGGACTCCGGCGTTCTTCTCCCCGCCGGCCGATGCCGAGGGACGCTTCGTGCTGCCGGTCGATCTCGCCGGCACCTACTACTTGGTGGCGCGCGAATCGTTCGGTGGCCCGGCTGCCCCCGGTGAATTCTACGGCCGCTATGGCGGAGAACAGGGGAAGCCGATCGAGGTTAGGGAAGGCGTAGCGCTCAAGGAGGTGACCATTGATGTTCAACGGCGTTAAGCGCATGGTTGTGCTGTTGCTGATCAGCCTGCTCGGGGCGGCGTCACCGCTGCTGGCCGGGTCGATGGAAAGGATCTCCCGCGATACCCGCTGGAGCGGAGAGGTGACCCTGTCCGGCCCGGTGCAGGTCGACAAGGGGGCGCGTCTGACCATCGCCGCAGGAAGCACCGTACGTGCCGAACTCCCCAACAGCAAGCTGCTGGTGCTCGGCAAACTGGTGGTGGCGGGGAGCTCGCAGCAACCGGTGCGCTTCGAGACGGTCTCCGGCTGGGAGGGGATTGAGTTTATCGAGGCGGAACAGGGGAGCGAGATCCGCCATGCCGATTTCAACGGCGCACATCAAGCGGTGTCACTGATTGCGGCCAGCCCGCGGATCGTGGAGAGCGAATTTCGCAACTGCAAGATCGCCCTGCGGCTGTTGCGCGAAGCGACGCCGCTGATCGAGAATAACCGTTTCATCGACAACGAGATCGGGGTCGACAATGAGATGCGTTCGGCGCCGACGATCCGCGGCAACCGTTTCGAGAAGCACAGCGTTTCGGCAATTGTCGCTTCCAATAGCGCTCGCGGCCTGATCGAAGATAACCGTTTCGACAACAACAAGCAGGGGGTCGGTATCGTACAGCCGTACCCCGACCCGTTGCGCGGCAACCGCTTTGTCGGCAACGAGACCGCGCTCTACTGCAGCCAGACCAAGAACACCCCGCTGATCGAGAAGAACCTGTTCGAGAAGAACGGCAAGGGGGTGGTGAACTACTCCTTCGCCTACCCGGCGATCGAGCACAACCGCTTCATCGATAACGACGAGGCGATCCGCAACGACCAGTTCGGATCAGCCAAGATCAGCCACAACCTGATTCGCGGTAGCAAGACGGCGTTGTACCTGAATCGCAAGTCGAATCCGCAGATCGAATACAACCTCATCAGTGGTAACCAGCTGGCGATGTTTGTTGATTACAGCTCCTATCCACGCGTGACGAACAACCATTTTTTCGACAACGGCATGGCGGTCAAGCTCGGCATCTACCAGAGCGCCGACTGGGAGAAACGCTCCGGTTCCAAGCGCTTGGTACAGCAGGAGGCGAGCGCGCGGCGCAGCAAGAATCCGCTGCTGGCGCAGGCCCCGGAGAACTTCAACGACTATGTCGACGTCAGCGGTAACTGGTGGGGTGAGCAGAGCGCTGACCTGCAGAAGGTCGGTCCGGACGCCGACCTGGCGATGTTCCATGACCGCCGCGACCAGCCGATGGTCAGCTACCCCGGTTTCGGCGAGGGAAGCTACGCCCTTGACGTGATCCGCTATGCACCGTGGCTTACGCAACCGGTGCCGGAGGTCGGGCCGTGAAACGGCTGCTGTTTGCCGGACTGTTGTGCTTCCTCGCTCTGCTGCCTGCTGCCGTGCACGCCGGTCTGGTTGAAGGCCGACTGGTCTTCAACGGCGAGCCGTTGGCCGGGGTTGCCGTAACCGCATACCGCGGCTACGACTTGACGGCGAAGCCGTTTGCGGTCTCGACCCCGAGTGACGCCGAGGGGCGTTACCGGCTCGAACTGCCGGAGGGGGTCTACGCGTTGGCGGCGAGGGACTTGCAGCGTGGCCTGTTTGCTTTCTGTGGTTTCAACCCGGTACAGGTCGGCAACGAGCCGCTGTGGGCCGGTCTGCAGGCGGTTGCAGTGCACCCCGAAACGCGCAGGGTCTATGCCAGCGACTATGCCGGCAGCCTGAGCGGCGTAGTGCGATGTCAGGGGAAGCCGCTGGCCGATGCCTACGTCTATCTCTACCTCGACGCCAATGACGACCTGAAAGGGCAGGGCTACCGTATTTCAACACCGACCGGCGCGGACGGTCGTTTCTGGTTCGACGAACTCCCCGAGAGCAGCTACTATCTGACGGCGCGCAAGCGACAGCAGGGGGAGCGGGTCGGGCCGGTGCGTGCCGGCGACATGCTCGGTGTCTATGCCGGCAACCCGGTGATGGTCGCTGCGGCAGAGCAGACCGAGGTTGTTATCGAGACCGTGGCCAAGCTCGGTGATGACAGCCGCCATGAGACCCTCGGACGCCAGACCGATACGCTGCTGAGCGGGAGGGTGGTCGATGCCGCAGGGAAGCCGCTGGCCGGGCTGCACGTGTTCGCCTACACCGATCGTGTGATCGGTCATCAGCGTCCCGCAGCACTTTCGACGCCGACCGGGAGCGACGGCCGTTTCGAACTGTTCTTCCCTGCCGGCGGGCTCTACTACGTCGGTGCTCGCCAGGGGTATGGCGATTCGCCGGCACCGGGGGAGCTGTTCGGCATGTTCGAGGGGCAGGCCGACCATGGATTGCACATTGACAAGGGGGAGCATCGCGAAGGTGTGGAGATTGTGGCCACGGAGATTGAACTTTAATTTTGCCAAGGAGCTGATTGTATGAGTGATAAAAAGAAGCCGCAGGAAGTCAAGCTGCAGATCGATCTCGACGACGAGACCGCCAACGGAATCTACTCCAATCTGGCGGTGATTAACCACAGCGATTCCGAGTTCTGCCTCGACTTTATATTCGCGCAGCTGCAGGCGCCGCGAGCCAATGTGCGGGCACGGGTTATCGTTTCGCCGAAGAACGCCAAGCGGCTGCTCGGAGCACTGAACGAAAACATCAAGAAGTTTGAAAAAAAACATGGACCGATCGAGCTCGGCAGCGCTCCCGGCGGCGATTCGGTCGGCGAGTATCACTAGCCGGGACTCGGGGGGAAGACACGAGGATGAGGCCCCTTTGCTGCATATTCCTGCTGCCGACACTGTTGCTGGCGGCCTGCATGATGCCGCCGCAGCTGGAACCGCTGCAATTGAGCGGCGAGACGGTGATCGACGGCCCTGCGCAGTGGCACGGCGAGGTGCGGATTGACGGACGGGTGATCGTCACTCGCAGCGGCAGCCTGAGCATCGCCCCGGGGACAAAGGTGCTGTTCATGCCGCGCGATGACGATGGTGACGGTATCGGCGACGGTGAACTGCTGATTGAGGGGAGCCTTGCGGCGCTCGGTACCCGGGAGCAGCCGATCCTGTTCACCAGCGGATCGGAGTCGCCGCAGCCGGCCGACTGGAAGTTCCTGTACCTCGACTTTGCCCGCCATGGAGAGCTGAACCACGTGATCTCCGAGTATGCCTACAGCGGAGTGCAGGTGCATTTCTGTAAGGCGACGATCCACGATTCGGTGTTTCGCCACAATGTCGACGGGGTTCGTTTCTCCACCGTCAACCTTGAGCTGGCCTACAACGATATTTACGGTAATACCCACGGCATCCGCTACGAGGAGCGCCGTGGCAAGGCCCAGGTGCACCACAACGACATCCGAGACAACGACATCGGTATCTTCGTGGTAACCCGTGCCGAGGACCGCTCGCGGTTCGAGTTCAACAATCTTGCGGGCAACCGCTACTACAGTGTTAAGATGGGGCTTACCCAGAGCGACGACATCAGCCTGCCACGCAACTGGTGGGGGACAACCGACGTTACCGCCATTGCCGAGACGCTGCTCGACGCACGCGTTGATTCCACCCTCGGTGAGGTTCACGTGCGTGAACCGTTGATGGCACCGCTCGAGGATGCCGGAAGGAGAAAGTGAAGGATGAAGATGGTACGTGTACTCTGCACCAGCCTGGTGCTCTTGTTGTTCGTAGCCGGTGTTGCAAGAGCCTGTGTCGGCAAAACCGTGGTCATTGGCTCCAAGGGGAGCGTCCAGCAGGATGTGCTGGCCCAGGTGCTGGCGGTGCTGATCACCGAGCGCACCGGAACCACCGTCAAAGTGGTCCGTTTCGATTCGACCGCCGCGGCGCACCAGGCGCTGCTCAGCGCCGAGATCGACATGTATGTCGAGTATACCGGTATTGCCCAGCGTGAAACCCTCAAGGAGACGCCGGGGCCTGATGTCGCGGCGAGCTACGGTGCCGTCAAGGATGCCTACAACCGGGATCTCAACCTGATCTGGCTCGAGCCGCTCGGCTTCAGCCTCGACGGCGAACTTCCCGCGCAGGCGGCCCCGGTGGTGCGCAAGGACACCCTCAAGAAGTTCCCTGCCCTGGCCCGCCTGATCAACAAGCTCGGCGGCAAGATCGACGCGGCGGCGATCGCGGACATGGAAGAACAGGCCGTCAAGCAGTCGCTTCCAGAGGTGGCGCGCAGCTTCCTCAAGAGCCAGCGCCTGATCTGACAGACGTGGCCGAGCGAGGTTACCAGCGTATGGATCGAAGACGCTTTATTCAGCAGAGTCTCAAACTGTCGCTGGCCGCGGCCTCCGCCGGGGCCCTGCCGGCGCTCGAGCTGTGGCCGCTGACGGCGCAGGCCGCCGTGCCGCCGGGTGAGCTGGCGGTGCGAAGTGGCAGCGACTACGCGCAGCAGGTCGATGCCTGCATCGAGGCGCTTGGCGGCATGTCGCGCTTCGTCAAGCGGGGTGACGTGGTGGTGGTCAAGCCGAACATCGGCTGGGACCGCACCCCGGAGCTCGCCGCCAACACCCACCCGGTGGTGGTGCAGGCGGTCATCCGCCAGTGTCTAGAGGCCGGGGCGAAGCAGGTGCGGGTGTTTGACCGCACCTGTAACGACGCGCGCCGCTGCTACGTCAGCAGCGGTATTCAGCAGGCGGTCGAGGCGCTGCAGAGTGAGCGGGCGGTGATTGAGCACATGGACCGTCGCGCCTTTCGCGAGCTCGAAATCAAGGGCGGGGTCGGGCTGTCGCGCTGGTCCTTCTACCAGCCGGCGCTAGAGGCCGACAGCTTCATCAACCTGCCGATCGCCAAGCACCACTCGATCAGCCGCCTGACCCTCGGCATGAAGAATGTCATGGGGGTGATCGGCGGCAATCGCGGCGTGCTGCATCGTCAGATCGAGGAGACGCTGTGTGATATCAACCTGGTGATCCCGAGCAGCCTGACGCTGGTCGACGCCACCCGCATCCTGATTGCCAACGGTCCGGTCGGTGGTCGCCTCGAGGATGTGCGCACCACTGAGACGGTGATCGCCTCCCCCGACATCGTGCTCGCCGACAGCTACGCCGCGACCCTGTTCGGTCTGCAGCCGGACGAGGTGCCGACCCTCGCCGCCGCTGCGCGCCGCGGCTTGGGGAGCATCGACCTTAAAGCCGCGAGGCGCGTGTGAAGCGACCCGCTCCCCGCTCCCTTCGCCGACTCAGCCAGTCTTTCTGCCTGGCGATCTTTTTGTGGTTGTTCCTGCAGACCGAGTACCGCGGCCTTGATCAGCTCGCCTGGCCGGTCAGCCTGCTGTTCCGTATCGATCCGCTGGCGGCACTGGCCGACGCGTTAGCGCCCGGTCCCTTCCACTGGACCCTGCTCTGGCCGGCGCTGGTGGTGGTCGTGATTGCCGCACTGTTGGGGCGGGTCTTCTGTGGCTGGGTCTGTCCGATGGGCACCCTGCTCGACGGTTGCGGCGCCCTTTCTGGAAAGCCGCGGCGCGGCGTTTCCCGTGGCTGGCGGTATATCAAGTACTACCTGCTGTTTGGACTGACCGTCGCCGGTCTGTTCGGCGTACAGCAGCTCGGCCTGTTCGACCCCTTGAGCATCTTTCTCCGCTCCCTGACCCTGTCGCTCTACCCGGTTTGGAACTGGCTGCTCAACGGCATCTATGACATCGCTTACAACGTCGATATTCCGTTGCTCTCCGACGCCCTGAATGCCAGCTACCCTTGGGCGCGTGACCACGTGATGGCATTCGTGCCGCCGAGCTTTGAGCTGGCGCTGTTTACCCTGGTGCTGTTCACGGCCATTCTGCTGCTGGAGAAGCTCGAGCGCCGCTTTTGGTGCCGCAACCTCTGTCCCCTGGGCGCCCTGCTTGGTCTCTGCTCGGTGGCCGCACCGCTGCGCCGCGAGCCGAGCGGTGATTGCGGCGGCTGCCGCACCTGCGCCGAGGCCTGCCGGGGCGCTGCCGCGGATGGCACCCGGCTGCGCGCGAGCGAATGCCTGGTCTGTCTCGATTGCAGCGACTACTGTCCCAGCAGCCGGGCACGCTTCGTCTGGCAGGGGCGTCCTGTACTCTCCCCGGTCGACTTACCGCGGCGCGGACTGCTTACCGCCCTGGCCGCCGGGGCGGTCACCGCCCCGGTGATCCGTACCCTGCCGGCTGCGGCCAGGCAGAACGACTACCTGGTGCGACCGCCCGGCGCGGTTGCCGAAGAGGAGTTTCTGCGTCGCTGCATCCGCTGCGGCGAGTGCATGAAGGTTTGTATCGGCC
>PKUI01000050.1 GCA_002869605.1 Desulfuromonas sp.
CCGGTGATGTGCGTGATCACCTCGACGCCGGCCTCCTGCTGGATCTTGTTGGCCAGG
Organism: Desulfuromonas sp.; assembly: GCA_002869605.1. The sequence continues at coordinate 58 of PKUI01000050.1, forward strand.
GCGATGTTGCCCATGCGGATGCGCGCCAACGGGTTCTCGGCGAGGCTGATGGCATCGACCCCGGCGGCCGCGAGCTGGCTTGCCCCGGAAAGGATCTTGCGGCAATCACTGCCACGCGGCGCATGCAGCTCGACCGTCACGATATGCCGCTGCTGGTGCGCATCGAGAAACGTCCGGCGGGAAGCCTCTCCTTCGCGTGGCTGCGGCGCAACCGGCAAAGGGGATCGCTGAAGCGGCTTGCGCGCTACCGGATGGAGTCCTTCAACCGCCGCACATAGCGCCCGGATATGCTCGGGACCGGTACCACAACAGCCCCCGAGCAGGTTGGCACCAAGCCCGACCAGTTCGCGCCCCCGTTCGGCGAAATACTCCGGGGTCGCAAGATACATGTAGCGCCCATTGAGATAGTCTGGAAAACCAGCGTTCGGGAACGCCGACAGCGGCAATTCGCTGGTGGACGCGAGCCGTTCCAGCAGCGCCAGCGCCTCGCGCGGACCCGACCCGCAATTGACCCCGATGACCGCGGCCGCAGCCTGCTCCAGACGACGCCCGACCGCCTCCACGGCGACCCCGGTGCGCGTCCTCCCTCCCTCGAGGAAGGTCATCTGCGCGACGGCCGGCAGGCCACAGGCGGCTGCAATCTGCAGCGCCAGCTCCAGTTCTTCGAGCTCGGCAAAGGTCTCCAGCAGGAACAGGTCAACCCCGGCTTCGGCCTGAGCCTCCATCTGCTCCCTGAGAACCACACGCTTGTCCGCCATGCTCAACAGCGGCTCATCACCGCGCGGCACGGGCAGTGGCCCGACCGAACCGGCGACAAAGCGATTATCACCGGCAGCCTGACGCGCAATCCGCACCCCCGCCTGGTTGATGGCGACAACCTTTTTTTCAAGCCCGATTTTCTCCAGCCGTGCCCGGTTGGCGCCGAATGTATTGGTCTCGATCAGGCCGGAACCGGCGGCAAGGTAATCGTCGTGCACCTGGGCGATGCGCTGCGGATCGACCAGGTTAAGATGTTCAAGGTTGGCTTCCTGGCGGACACCTCGCTTGTACAGCTCGGTACCCATGGCGCCATCGGCAACCAGAATACCGGACCCGATCCGTTCAATAAAAAGTCGGCTACGTGGGGGGAAATGCTCTGTCGACATCCGCTTCCTGTCGCGTGATAAAAAGGAATGGCTAGACCGGTCTCAGGGTCGCCGTGTAGAAACGATAGTCATCTTCAACCACCAGGGCGAGCGACATTTCGACGCGGAAACTGCTGCCGTCGAGCCGCTGGACCGGAACCGTGATCACGTCTTCGAGGAGCGCCTTGCCATGCTGCTCGAGGTAAGCTTCGATTCCGAGGTTATGGACCTGCTCACAATCGCTGTGCACCAGGCGCATCACCGATTCACCGAGCACTTCGACCTTACTACAGGCAAACATCTTCTCGGCTTGCTTGTTGAAGAGGATAATCTGACCTTCGGGCAGAAATGAAACCATGCCGTCCCGGGAGGTTTCGGTGAGAATCCGGTAGCGACGCTCGGACTCCTCAAGCCCCTCGCTCTTCTCCCGTAACGTCTCATTCATCTCGTTGAAGCCGGCAATCAGGCGCCCGATCTCGTCATGGTTGCGGAAGGAGAGCGGCTCGGCAAAACGACCGGTGCGCTTGATCTCGGCAACCGCCTGTTCAAGCTGCGACAGGGGCCGGGTAATCGCCAGACGGGTCAAAAGCCCCAGGCAGAGCACCAGGACGATAAATGCCGCGCCGATAAACAGCAGCTCCTGACCCAGGTTGATATGAATCTGCGCTTCGAGCTGCTTCATCGGAATGATCACCGAGGCCGCGCCGATAATCTCTCCGAGCTGGTAATGGTAGGCCTGATCACGCTCGGGCGGATAAAGCTCGCGAATAAAATCCGGCGCCTGGGACGGTTCCCCATGGCACTCGAGGCAGCTCTCGTCGGCGAGGAACGGCTTGACATAGCGCAGCACCGAGGCCCCCTGGAACTCATCGATAGCAAAGTATTCGGTGGCATCTGACTGTTGTTGCAGGGCGGTCAGCGCCCGCTGCTCAAAGCGGTCGGGGCGGTTGGCCGGGTTGCGGTAACGGGAAGAGATCTGACGCACCCCGAAGCCGGCATCCTCGGCGGCCAACAACGCGATACGGGTCGAGGCGACCACCGGAATCAGCCCGAAGCGCTGGCGATTCAGCTCGACGTCCCCCTCAAGCAGCACCTGGGAGAGGTACTCCCGCGCCCGGATCGCCTCGAAAGCGACGATACGGGCCTGCTCAACCGCACTATCGAGAACGATCTCGCTCTGGTGGCGATACGCATAGCTGCCGAGGATGATAAAACAGAGCGCCATGACCATGGCCACGACCAACACGATTTTAGGTAATAAATTCAAACCTCTGAGCATAATGCCCCCGGATTCATTGCAGTATCGCCACATTCTAGCGAGTTGGCGCACGAATGCAAGGTTATCTGCGAGCCAGCGGCACCAGCAGCGACAACAGCCGGTGAACGATCTCGGCGGTCATCCCCCAGACCTCCTCGCCCTGGACGGTGTAGAAGCGAACCGGGTGCACACGCCCCTGCCAGCTCCAGTCCTCGACCCGGTAGATGTCGGGCACGAAAAACTCGGCAAGCGGGAGTTCAAGCACTGTGTCAATCTCACCCGCATCGGGCCTGATTGGGTACGGATAGGGGATCTCGCCCAGAAACGGTGTCACCCGGTAACCATGAATCGACAGCACGTCGTCGAGTTGCCCGTAGATATTGACATCCCCGGGGCGGATACCGAGCTCTTCCTCGCTCTCGCGCAGCGCCGTCGACAACAGGTTATCATCTTCCGGGTCCCGCCCTCCTCCCGGAAAGGAAATCTCGCCACGGTGGTGAGGGAGGTGATCGGTACGCCGGGTCAACAGCAGGTGGTCGGCCCCCTCCTTGACAAACAGGGCGGCCAGCACCGCCGCCGGGCGCATGTCGACAAGCGGCAGACTGGTTGGTGTGTAGCCGTCGAAGAGCGCCTGCAGTTGCTGGCGATCAAGCCTCAACGCCGACCGGCCTCGCCGTTGGCACGCAGGGCCGCGATGGTGGCCGCATAGTCGTCGGCACCAAACACCGCGCTGCCGGCGACAAACACGTTCGCCCCGGCTGCAGCGACCCGCTCGATGTTGTCGACCTTGACCCCGCCGTCGACCTCGAGTTCCACCTCGAGCCCGCGCCGGTCAATCTCGCGCCGCAGCGCCTCGATCTTATTCAGCCCCGAGGGGATAAAGCTCTGGCCGCCGAAACCGGGATTGACCGTCATCACCAGCACCAGGTCGATATCCTCGAGGATATCCTCGAGGGTCGCCACCGGGGTGGCGGGATTGAGCGACACCCCGGCCTTTTTGCCCAGGCTCTTGATCAGCTGCACGGTACGGTGCAGGTGCGGTACCGCCTCCTGGTGAACCGTAATCAGGTCGGCGCCAGCCTTGGCAAAATCGGGGATATAAAGATCGGGTTTTTCGATCATCAGGTGCACATCGAGCGGCTTGTCGGTAACCTTGCGCAGGGCCTCGACCACCAACGGCCCAATGGTAATATTCGGTACGAAGTGGCCATCCATGACATCGACATGGATATAGTCGGCACCGGCACGATCGACGGCGGCGACATCTTCTCCGAGACGCGCAAAATCGGCCGACAGAATCGATGGGGCAATCTTGATCATCTTATAAGCCTCCTGAATGGTATTCAGCTCCCGGCAATCACCGGGTAATGGTGGGTTCCACGCCGGCTCAACCTAACATGGAGTGCAAACTTTTTCTATCGCCCGGTGGGCAACACTAGGTACGCAGGCGCACCCCACCCTCGACGAATTCAACCTCCTGCCGCTTGAGCAGACCGCCCAGCGCCTTCTTGAACAGCTTCTTGCTCATGACGAGCTGTCGCTTGATCTCCTCCGGACTGCTTTTGTCATGCAGCGGCAGAAAGCCATCGGCGCTGCGCAGTGCCTCGCGCACGGTCTGCATGGCGGTGTCGAGTTCCTCCGCCGCCGTAGCCCGTAAGGTCACATCGAGCTTGCCGTCTTGGCGCACCTTGGCGATACGTCCGGTAACACGGTCGCCGACCTTGAAGTCCCCCCGCAACTCATCCCGGTAGAGCAGCGCCTCAAAGCGCTGATCGACAATCACCGCCGCTCCGAGCTCGGTAAAACGCCACAACAACAGTTCGACCACCTCCCCCTCTTTATAGGAGGGCGGATCGGGATCGAGGCAGCGCTCGATCCGGGCGGTGCCGACCAGACGACCAAACTCATCGAGACAGATTTTGACCAGATAACTGCGCCCTGCGCGCATCCGTTCGGTTTGCTCCGCATAGGGAACCAGCAGCTCCTTGGAGCACCCCCAGGCCAAAAAAGCACCGACCTTGTTCACCTCACGGACCTTGAGCAGCGCAAAATCTCCAACTTGTGCCCACGGCATCTGGCGGGTGGCGATCAGCAGATCACCGTCACGGTAAACGAAAACCTCCAGGAGATCGCCGACCACCGTCCCTTCGGGGACTTCGCGTTGCGGCAACAGCGCCAACTCGTTCCCCGCCGTAAGCAGGGCGCCCCGCCCCTCGAGAGAGTGAACCGTCAGCGACTGAATCTTGCCGGGCTGAAACATCTAGTCCTCCGCAATCCGCCGCAGGCGCGCAGCAAAAAAGGCATCCATCCCCTCGTGCCGATGCGGGTAGCTGCGCAAGCAGCCCCGTTCATCGAGCAACGCATCCCAGGGCTCCGGCACGACACTGTGCAAACCTTCGAGGGTGAAGGACTTGTTGCGAGCCAGAAAATCATCGATGACGGCATCGGTCTCGGCCCGGGTGAAGGTGCATACCGAGTAGAGCAGCACCCCGCCCTGACGGACCAGCGGAGCCACCCGATCGAGCAACTGACCCTGCAGTTGTGCAAGTTCACGAACCACAGCCATACTCTTTTGCCAGCGGCTCTCAGGGTTGCGTCTCAGCACCCCCAAACCGCTACAGGGGGCATCGAGCAGGATTCGGTCAAAGCTTTGTTCCACGAGGAAATCAGGGGCCACTGTGAGATCCCAATCGCGAGCTTCAATGATGGTACAACCGAGACGCTGTGCACCCTGGTCGATCATCGCGACCCTTTGGGGGTACTTGTCGAGAGCTTTTATCGTGCCACGATTCTCCATCAGGGCGGCCAGGTGCGTGGTCTTGCCTCCGGGAGCCGCACAGGCATCGAGAACCCTCTCTCCCGGCTCAACCCCGAGCAGATGAGCGATCAACATGCTCGCCTGGTCCTGAAACTGGAACCAGCCCTCTTCCTGCCCGGGAAGCAGGTCATCACCTCTCCGCTCGAGCAGCACCGCCTCCGGGGCAAAGCTCCCGGGACGCGCCTGGAGTCCGGCTTCGCTCAGGGCGTCCAGAAGCTGTTCACGGCTGACCTTGAGAGTGTTGGCACGCATAGTCAACGGTGCCGCGGTCGCCAGCGCCTCACCGAGGGCACGCGATTCGACATTCGGGAACTGCCGCAGCAGCTCCTTGGCCAACCAGGTCGGCAGGCTGCAGACATGCTGCAGGTAGGCCTTCGGCTGGTCCGGCGTCGGCCAGGCAATGTCCGCCTTCTCCCGCTCAAGGCTGCGCAGCACTCCGTTGATCAGGCCCGAAACCCGTTCAAGCCCTAGCTGCCGGGCCTGTTCGACGGTCGCGTTGACCGCCGCATGCGCAGGGACCCGATCGAGTTCGAGGAGTTGGTAGGCCCCCAGGCGCAACAGGCGCCTGGCTCCTGGCTCAAGCCGGTGCAGCGGCTGACGGCAGAAACCGCCCAGGGCAAAATCAATGCGCCCCTGAAGACGCAAGACTCCATACACCAGCTCGGTGAGCAGGCGTCGATCACGTGGGTCTATCTGTGGATGACGCTCCAGGTAGCTGTCGAGAAGCAGATCGGAGAAGCCGCCCTCCTCGACACGCTGCAAGATGTCGTAGGCCGCGTAACGGGGGTCGAGTTTTCGGGGGTAGTTTGTCATGCTATTTCCCAGGTAAAAGATTTTCTAAACATAGCCCAAATGGTGCATGCGGACCAGTTGAAAGCATAGCGACAAAAAAATCATCAAATCCGGGGGGACATAAATCAACGTCTGCCACACAACACCAGCGAGTCGACACCAAAGAGCCAACACCGCCGGGGGATGAGACCCTAACCCAGGGGTTGCGCCCCCTGATGACGCCTTACTCTTTTGCAACGCCCCAAAAGAGTAAGCAGAAAAGGGCGCCCGACCTCCTTGCCCGCCACAAATCGGCGGGTTCCCTCCGCAGCAACGGTTCCCGCCGGGCCTTCGCCATTCGCTTCGCTCAACTCTTCGGCCTGTTTCGGTGTGAAGCGTCGCTACTCCGGCGGCGTCACACGGGAGAAGAAGAAATCCTGTGCCTGTTCCATGGCCTTTACGGGGCCCCGCGCGCAGTCACCGAGTGCCGGAATTTTAATCTTGCCGACTGGCGAGCACGCGAGTCGGCTGGATTAAAACTTCCGGATGGCGAGGGCACCCGATCGTCGGGTGACGGAGTTCGGGGTGCCTTCTTTTGCTTACTTTTCTTGGGCAAGCAAGAAAAGTAAGGCGTTGCCGGGCGCCCCC
>PKUI01000143.1 GCA_002869605.1 Desulfuromonas sp.
CGCAGCAGGTGACGGAAAGCGTGCAGGCCGTTTTTGCCGAGGCGCGCGAGCGGATTTTGTCGGGAGATATCGATCTGACTATCTTCGACGAGGCCAACTCCGCCCTGCATCGCGAGGCGCTGCAGCTGGCGCAACTGCTTGAGCTGATCGAACAGCGCCCCCCGCACGTGGAACTGGTCTTCACCGGGCGGCGGGCGCCGCAACAATTGTGCGAGGTCGCCGACCTGGTGACCGTCATGCAGGCAGAGAAACACCCACTGCAGAAGGGGGTCGTGGCGCGCCGCGGCATCGAGTATTGACCATGGGTAAACTGATTTATGTCAGCGGCGGAGCCCGTTCCGGGAAGAGTGGCTACGCCCAGCGGCTGGTCGAGGCGTCTCCCGGAGAGCTGCTCTACGTTGCCACCGCGGCGGCCGGCGACAACGAGATGGCCACACGCATCGCACTGCATCAGCAGCAGCGCGGCGCACGCTGGGCCACCCTCGAGGAGCCGTGCGAGGTGCTGGATAAACTCCCGGCAGCGGCGCAAGGCAAGGGGGGGGTGCTGTTCGATTGCGTGACCCTGTGGCTCTCCAACCTGATGTTGCGTGGCGACGACGACCGGAAGATTCTCGAGGCGGTCGCACGGCTGCCGGGGATTGTTCGCGATTTTTCCGGCAGTGTGGTGCTGGTCTCCAATGAACTCGGCAGTGGTATCGTTCCCGAGAACCAGCTGGCCCGCCGTTTCCGCGACCTGGCCGGCAGTGCCAACCAGCAGTTGGCGGCGGCGGCCGACCAGGCGTGGGTGGTTATTTCGGGAATTCCGTTGCAACTGAAATAAATCACAAAGGATAGACATCATGAAACTTCAAGAAGCCCTCAACCAGATTCAACCGGTCTCCGAACAGAAGCTCGCCGAAATTCAGGCCCGCATTGACAGCCAGTGCAAGCCGCGCGGCTCCCTTGGCCGACTCGAGGAGTTCTCCTCGCGTTTTGTTGCGATCAGTGGCAAGGAGGAGTCGACGAAAAAGGCGGTTTTCACCTTTGCTGGCGACCACGGCATCGCCGAGGAGGGGGTGAGCGCTTTCCCCCAGGAGGTGACGCCGCAGATGGTCTACAACTTCCTCGAAGGGGGGGCGGCGATCAACGCCCTGACCAACCAGGTCGGTGCCGAAGTGGTGGTGGTCGATATGGGGGTCAAGCACGATTTTCCTAAACACCCGGGGTTGGTCGACTGCAAGATCGCCTACGGCACGCAGAACTTCGCCCAGGGACCGGCGATGTCCCACGAGCAGGCGGTTGCGGCACTCGAGGCGGGGATTGTCATGGCGGTGCGCTGCAAAGAGCAGGGGGTCGATCTGGCCGGCACCGGAGATATGGGGATCGCCAACACCACCCCGTCGGCGGCGATCGCCGCGGTGTTCAGTGGTCTGAGCGTCGAAGAGGTGACCTTCCGGGGCACCGGTATCGACGACGCGGCCCTCAGAAACAAGGTCGAGGTGATCAAACGCGGCATCGAGCTCAACGCGCCCGATCCCAAGGACCCGGTCGATGTGCTGGCCAAGGTTGGCGGCTTCGAGATCGGCGGCATCGCCGGGCTGGTGCTCGGTTGCGCAGCGCTTTCGATACCGGTGGTGGTCGACGGCTTTATCTCGACGGCCGGGGCGCTGATCGCCTCGGAGCTGCACCCGAGCGTGCGTGATTACATCTTTGCGGCCCACAAGTCGGTAGAGATCGGTCATCGTCATATGCTCGAGAAGATCGGACAAGAGCCGATTCTCGATCTGGGGATGCGGCTCGGGGAGGGAACCGGCGGCGCGCTCGCCATGGGACTGATCGATGCGTCTCTGCGTGGCTTGCGCGAGATTGCCACCTTCGCCGATGCCGGGGTCAGCGAGGGGGCCGAAAAATGAATCGAAACTGGGAAGAGTTCCGCATTGCCGGCGCTTTCCTGACCATCTTCCCGGTCGCCCAGGAGCTGGAGATGACTCCAGAGCGGCTGGCGCGCAGTATGGCATTCTTCCCCGCAGTCGGCTTAAGCCTCGGCCTGATGCTGGTGCTTCTCAACTGGGTGCTGGCGCCGCTGATCCCGCTGGCGGTGCTCGACTGTCTGCTGCTGCTGATCCTGATCGCGGTGACCGGGGCTCTGCACCTCGATGGCATCGCCGATTTGATCGATGGCCTTGCCGGCGGCAAGGATCGCGAGGGAGTACTGCGGATCATGAAGGACAGCCGGGTCGGCGCCATCGGCGTGGTCGGGCTGGTGATGGTGCTGCTGCTCAAGTATCTGTCGCTCTACCACGTGCCGCTCGAGCACAAGTATGCGGCGCTGATCTTCATGCCGGCGTCCGGGCGCTGGATCCAGGTGGCGCTCGCCGGGGTCTGTCGCTATATCCGTAGCGAGGGGGGCATCGGCGGAGTGTTTGTCGATAACGTCGGTGAGCGCGAGATGCTGATCGCCACCATTACCCTGGCGTTGGCGGCGGTGATCCTGTTTGGTCTCAAGGGACTGTTGCTGATGCTGCTGCTCGGCGGCGTCGGCATGGTGCTGTGGCGCTACTTCGAAAAACGTCTCGGTGGCGTAACCGGCGATGTGCTCGGTGCGGCGACGGAGATCATCGAGGTGACGGCCCTGATCCTGATCCTAGTCTTGACCTGAAACCCCGAACAGAAGCGAGGAGCTGACGATGAAGGCAACCCGCATCTACCTGGTGCGCCACGGCCAGGTCGAAGGACACGAAGAAAAACGCTATAACGGCCAGGCCGACGTGGCCCTTACCCCCCAGGGGCAGGGGCAGTACGGCCTGCTGCAGATGCGACTGCAGAAGAAGAACATCAGCGCGGTCTACTCGAGTGACCTGAAGCGCTGCGTCGAGGGGGCACAGCTGCTCGCCGCCAGCCACGGGCTGGTGCCGGAGCTGCGCGAGGAGCTGCGTGAGCTGCATATCGGAGACTGGGAGGGGATGACCTGGCAGGAGCTGCAACAGCAGTACCCCGAGCAGTGGCAGGCGCGCCTCGACGATATCGTGCACTACCAGGTCCCCGGCGGCGAGAGCCTCGCCGCGATGTCCGCCCGCGTGATCCCGGTGATTGAGCAGATCGTCGACGCGCATCCCGGCGAGGAAGTGGTTGTGGTCGCCCATGGAGGGGTCAATCGGGTGATCCTGCTCGAGGCGATCGGTGCACCGCTCGAGCGGCTGTTCCACATCGAGCAGGACTATGGTTGTCTCAACGCCATCGACTACTACCCCGACGGCTGCGCCGTCGTCACCATGCTCAACGCTTAAGAGGAACCATGAGCCCGAGTCCCCTGGTCATCGCCGCTCCTGGCAGCGGCCACGGCAAGACCAGCGTCACCCTGGCGCTGCTCGCCGCGCTGACGCGACGTGGCGTAGCGGTGGCTCCGTTCAAGGTCGGCCCCGATTTTATCGACCCGGGCCACCATGCGCTTGCCTGCGGGAGGGCGTCGCGTAACCTCGACGGCTGGATGTGTGAGCGGTCGATCGTTGAACAGGTCTTCCGACGCGGCTGCTCCGGTACCGAGGTCGCGGTGGTCGAAGGGGTGATGGGGCTGTTCGATGGTGCCTCCGGGAGCGACGATAGCGGCAGCACCGCGCAGATTGCGAAGTGGCTGAACGGTCGGGTCATCCTGGTGGTCGACGCCGGGCGCCAGGCGCGCAGCGCAGCGGCCCTGGTCAAGGGCTTCGTCGATTTTGAGCCGCACCTCGAGTTTGCCGGGGTGATCTTCAACAACGTGGCGAGCGCCAACCACGCTGAACTGCTACGCGAAGCGTTGGTGTCAACGCCGGGGCTGCCTCCGCTGCTCGGCTGCCTGACACGCGACTCGGAAGTAACGCTTCCGGAACGTCATCTAGGTCTGCTGACCGCCGAGGAAGCTGGCCGCGACGCGGCGTTCTTTTCCCGCCTCGCCGACTGGTTCGAGGCTGGGGTCGATGTTGAGGCGCTGCTGGAAAATTTCATCTCTGCAGCCGAAGCGGTGCAAAAACCTGCACCTGCCGAGGGGGAGACGGTGCGCATCGGCGTGGCGCGTGACGCGGCGTTCTGCTTCTATTATCAGGATAACCTCGAGGCGCTCGAGGCGGCCGGTGCTGAGCTGGTGGAGTTTTCACCACTGCATGATGCACGGTTGCCCGATGGGCTGCATGGGCTCTATCTCGGTGGCGGTTATCCCGAGGTGCACGCCGGGCAGTTGACGGCCAACGCGAGCCTGCGCGAACAGATCCGGAGCCGGATTGCGGCGGGGATGCCAGCCTACGCCGAGTGCGGCGGGCTGGTCTACCTCTGTGAGGCGGTTGACGGACAATCGATGTGCGGTCTGCTGCCGGCCGGGGCGCGCATGCTGCCGCGGCGTAAGGCGCTCGGTTACCGCGAGGTCGAGCTGAGCGACGACGGCCCGCTGGGGCCGTCCGGAACCAGGCTGCGCGGCCACGAGTTCCACTATTCGGAACTGGAGATGCCGTCGAGAATTCAACGCGCGTACCGGGTCTTCGACCGCAAGGGGCGTGAGCTGGGAACAGAAGGCTACCGTCTGCATAACCTGCTCGCCTCCTACGTGCACCTGCACTTCGGCAGCGAGCCGCAGGTGGCAAAGCACCTGATGAATTTCATGCGCAGCCACGCACAAACGGTTGCGCGATCAATGTAATCAAAGAGGAGAAAACGTTTGTTGACCCAGATTGAAGCCGCTCGCCAGAAGGTGATTACTGAACAGATGAAGGAAGTGGCCCTCGCCGAGGGTCTCGAGGCGGAGTTCATCCGCCAGATGGTTGCCGAGGGGAAAGTGGTGATCCCCTGGAACACGCAGCGTAAGCCGCGCGCCGTTGGCATCGGCAAAGGGCTGCGCACCAAGGTCAATGCCTCGATCGGCACCAGCAGCGATATTGTCGACTACGCCGCCGAGGTCAGCAAGGCGAAGGCCGCGCAGGCGGCCGGTGCCGACACCTTGATGGAGCTTTCGGTCGGCGGTGACCTCGACCGGGTACGCCGCGAGGTGATCGGCGCGGTCGAACTGCCGGTCGGCAACGTACCTCTTTACCAGGCATTCTGCGAGGCGGCGCGCAAGTACGGAGATCCCAACAAGCTCGACGAGGAGATGCTCTTCGACCTCATCGAGCAGCAGTGCGCCGACGGCATGGCGTTTATGGCGGTGCACTGCGGCATCAACCTCTACACCCTCGAGCGGTTGAAGAAGCAGGGTTACCGCTACGGTGGGCTGGTCTCCAAGGGGGGGGTATCGATGGTCGCGTGGATGCTCGCCAATAACCGGGAGAACCCGCTGTATGAAAAATTCGACCGCGTCGTCGAGATCCTCAAGAAGTACGACACCGTGCTCTCGCTCGGTAACGGCCTGCGCGCCGGGGCGATCCACGACTCTCACGACCGCGCCATGGTCCAGGAGCTGCTGATCAACTGCGAACTCGCCGAGCTCGGCCAGGAGATGGGCTGCCAGATGCTGGTCGAAGGTCCCGGGCATATGCCTCTGGACGAGATCGAGACCAACATCCGCTTGCAGAAGCGGATGAGCAACGACGCTCCCTACTACATGCTCGGGCCGATCTCGAGCGACGTGGTTCCCGGCTATGATCATATCTCGGCGGCGATCGGCTCCGCCCAGTCGAGCCGCTTCGGCGCCGACCTGATCTGCTACATCACCCCGGCCGAGCACCTCGCCCTGCCGAACGAGCAGGACGTGATCGACGGGGTCAAGGCGGCCAAGGTCGCCGCCTATATTGGCGACATGAACAAGTACCCGGAGAGGGGCCGCGAGCGGGACAAAACCATGAGCAAGGCGCGTCGCGACCTGAACTGGCAGCAGCAGTTCGACCTCGCCCTGTTCCCCGACGACGCCCGGGAAATTCGCGCCAGCCGCGTCCCCGAGGACGAGAGCACCTGCACCATGTGCGGTGACTTCTGCGCCTCGCGCGGCGCCGGGGAGCTGTTTGCGAAGGATCTCAAGGGGGACAAAATCTAAAACGAATGAAAAGCCCCCACCTGCTGCGTTCCCCTTGCTCTCGTCGCTGCGACGTAGCTCGCGCTACGCCTCACTCCTCGAGCAGCGGGCGCCTTGCATCTGGAGATTTTTGATTCGTCTGCATGGGACATGACAATTTAAAACCGGTTCGGGCGTATGGAAAGTGGGGTGCAACTCCCCCGCGGGCCCGCCGCTGTAACGGGGGACCGATCTCTCGGTTAAACCCACTGTACGATCATCAAGTTGTACGGGAAGGGGAGAGTAAGGGATGATCCCGGAAGCCAGAAAGCCTGCCCGAACCGCACAAGCAACGACCGCCGATGGCAAGGCGCGTCGGTGGGCCACCCGTGTGCGGCCCCCGGCGTTCCGTGCCGGGGGCCGTATTGATTTGAAGCAAAACCATCGCCTCACGCAAAGCCGCAAAGGCGCAAAGAGAGAAATCTCAATTCAATGGCATTTTGGTGGGCTTTTCTTGGTGTCTTTGCGGCTTTGCGTGAGAAGAGAGATTTTAGCTTTTCTGTTTAATAACCAGATCTTTACGATTTAGGAGAAAATTATGAACAACACCGCCATTCTACTTATCGGACATGGCTCGCGTGTCGCCGAAGCCAACGACGCCCTGCACGCCATCGCCGCAATGGTACGCGAGCAGAAGCCGGGCACCGTGGTCGAGGTCGCCTTCCGCGAA